>DATGSF010000224.1:0-27174 GCA_035302865.1 Chitinophagaceae bacterium | reverse complement strand
AGAGTAGTTTTTAAAATAATATTTAAACCATCCTCTTTATCTATGATATTTTCAATAATTTCAGTAAATTGTAACTGTGTAAAATGCATATTTCTTGATTTTTTTGTTTAATAAATCAAAGATAATAAGTATGCGTTTTACCCATTTTTTGGGACAGTATCCCGAAAAAGAATTGTAACCATCCTCTATTAAAAATATAAAAACGAAGATATAGGCAAAGAGTTATCAATTATTAGTTTTACTGAAATAATTGTATTTTTTTATATATTTTACACCTAAAGCTTAATTTATTTTGCATTTTTAATGATAAAAGAAGCAAAAATTGAATTTACAATCCATAGACTTTTAATCTATTTGATTTATATTTTTAAAATTAAAGCTACAGTAAATTCTATAAGATTTACTCTTTTTCAAATCCTTTTTCTGCTAGGCTAATAATACAATAATTCTGGTTATTTTGAATAGTTTCATAATTGGATGTTATACCAGTTTAACCCGAATTATTACCTTCGGTGCTACTTCGTGGTCATCACAACAACTTTTATTAGTATATAAGTTGTTGATAAGCAACATCTTATAATAAAAGTTATTGAAAGAATTATAATTTAAATTTGAGGTATAATATTTCATTTTGCTTGGATTTATTTTTATATCTTTTTCATTACAAGCCCTTTGCAGTACCCAAGTACAGCTACAGGGCTTGATGCCTCAAAGCAATTTAAAATAAATTTCATGAATAATGAGGGTTAATGGGATTTATAGAGTTTTATAGAGAAAATAATCAATAAAATAAAAGGAGTTTGCATTATTAGAATTCATCCAAACTCCTTTGTTAATATCAATTGTAATTGTACAATTAATTAATCATTAATTTATGTGTACTTTTTTGAATACCATTTGTAATTTGTATTAGATGCATTCCAGGTTTCAAATTATCTAAATCAACTCTAAAAGTTTGATCTTCCACATCACTTGCTTCTAATAATTTAACTACCTTTCCTTCCACATTAATAATTTTAATTTGCAAATCTTGTTTAAAACGGAAGTTAGTTTTAATATTAAAATAACCGTTTACACTGGTAGGATTTGGATATAATTTTATACTGTTTGCAAAATTTTCATTTAACTCTTCAATAGCAACAGGCGGATCTATTTCATCACCACCTCCATCAGTATCAGCATAGCAATCCATGCCTTCAATAGTGTTAACATTTGAATTATTAGGATTAATGAAAGACTTAATACTAATATAACTAGAATTAGAATGAGTATAAGTCATTGCTTTTTGAACTTGCGAATAGTTTACCAAATTAAAGAATTGTGCACCGCCATGACCTTTGCCATCTACATTACATCCTTGAATATTACCATAACTTCCTGCGGTAGATGCAGTTCCAATATAATAACCTTTTGGATCGAAAAGTCCACTACCAGAAGAGCCTTGTGCAGCTCCACCTTCTGTTTTATTTGTATTACTATTTAAAATCCAGTGAACAGAATTTTGTGGATTTTGATTCCCCCAAGTAACAAGATTATTAGCAAAGATTATTTTTTTAATATCGCCTGCAGGATGATGAAATCCTATAAATTTCTCATTTGAATTAGATGGACTAGGAAGGTTATAGTTCAAACGAACCCCTGCATGATAAGCATTGTATACTTCTGGAATTTTATTTCTTAACTCTACTAAAAGAAAATCTTCATTTAGTTGATTTGTAGGCATATTCTGATAATAATACGAACGAGTTAGGTAATTAGCCCCTGTTATAGTTCTTTGTGTTGCAGCAGGTCCACCATTACAATTTGTCTTTTCAAAATTAAAGCGAACAATTAATTGACTAAATTGTGTATTGGTTGTCCAAGTTCCACTATTTTCACAGTGAGAAGCAGTCATTAATAAAGGTCTGCAAGTTTCTTTAGTATTTCCAACAGAATTAATTATCGTTCCAGAACATAATCCAGCTCCTTGTTGTCCATAACTAAAAAGAAGTTGTACGGTAGCTCTCTTTTGATTTTCATAATGCGTTCCAGGACTACAATTAGCATTAATCATGCAGGTTGAAGAAGAACCTTCTAATTGATAAGGGTCAGGATTTCCAATAAGCACCATATCTTCTTCTGATGCATAATTTAAGGTATTTTCATAAGCTCGGAAATACACTAAAGCTTTATCAAGATTCAACTGAATTTCATCAATCAATTCCGAGTTTGTAATATTTAATTCTATATAGGCTGTTTCTCCTTGAATAGCTTCAATAGCAAATTTACTATCTATTTCATTATTATTTTCGTGTGTATATGCACCCAAAACATGTTTTTTATTTTCATTATGCACGAAAAGCTTAACGCCTTTTGGCAGATATAAATTTTCAAAATACATCCCTAAAGCTGGCGCGCCTTTAACATGAATAGCAGTTTTCCAAATCAATTCATTTTTTTCAGTAGTATAGAATTTTCCAGATTCGGGGAAATTGATATTAGTTTCTGTAAATAAGCCAATTAAATAAGGCTTATTAAATTCTTCACTTTCTTCTTTAATAAAAGATTCCCAATCAGGTAAACTAGCTACATGTTTTGTAACTTCATTCAAAGATTTTTGATGATAACTTTCAGGTATCCCTCCTTGACTAATTTGTGCTTTTGCTGCAAATGGCAATAAAAAAGCCAAGATAAGGAAGCTATTAAATAGATTAACTTTAGACATTTTTATGTTTTTATGTTTTTAAAGTGCCTAAAGTTAGACAATCTTTATTTTTTTACAAAACATTAACGACATTTTTTCAAACTATTTGAAATTATCTAAGGTATACTTTCTTTTTTGCAATTGATTCTTCTTTATGAAAAATCTCTACTATATACTCCCCTTTTTCATAATCAGAACTTTGTACCCAATCCACTTGAACATCTCTTATCGGTTTCCCTTTTTCCACTTTTACGTTTTGGAATACAGAATAATATTGCACCTCTCCGTTTCCATCCTCAAAAGAACCAGAACCTAAGGCAGCATTACTTAATAAATATCCTTCTGGATTGGTAATCGCAATATATAAAGTTTCTTCGGAATTTTCTATGAAGCGATTTTCTATTATATCAAATGATATTCTTAAAAGATCTGCTTTCTTGGCCTTTTGAGTCTCTTTTTCTACTCTTCCTTTTCTGCGTAAACTAATCGCATTTATTTTCATATTTCCTATAGCCAAAATTTTTCCAGATTCTATTTGAGCAGATAAACTTTCACTTTTCACATTGATAGAATCAATTTCTTCTTTCAATTTTAAATTAGCTTTTCTTAAAGAATATATTTCTTCCTCATAACTATCAATTTGCCTATTGAGATTTCGAATCATTGTTCTAGCCTCCTTTAGTTCCGCATCACTTGCATTTTTATTATTTAAAATATTTTGAATTCTTTTTTTCTGTTTTTCAATTTCTTTATTCTTTTCTTTCAATTCCTCATTTAATTGTTGGTTATCGGAATAAAGCAAGTCTAACCTACTTAATGATGCTTCATACTCTTGTTGCAATTCTTCTTTTTCACTAATAACATCACTTACCTGGCCTAACATTTGATGGTTTTTCTCGTCAACATCTTTCTTTTGAAAAAACAAATAAAAATTCGTTATTAACAGTACGACAATTATAGCAATATATATCCAAGCACGATTTGATTTTTTGTTTTTAAGCTTTTCTTTTTCCATAGTTTCAAGTTATTTCGCAATATTTAATAACAAATATAATATAAAGCATTAAATTCACTTTTAAAAACCTAATATTTAGCAATACTTTAAATATCCATACTACAGATAAAAAAATTATTTTATCCAATTCAACTAAATTATATAGATTTGAATAATGAGCAAGAAAATCAATTTAACGTTTAATGAACTTTTAAAAACTATTCAGAATCAAGAATACTATCCAGTTTATATCCTTGATGGAGAAGAGGTTTATTTTACAGATACTATAGTTAAAACAATGGAAGAGGTGCTTTTGCCGGAAGCAGAAAGAGACTTTAATCTAAATATATTCTATGGCAAGGAAGTTGTTGCATCTCAAGTTATTGAACAAGCTCGACAATACCCTATGTTCGGCGAAAAGCAGGTAATCATTCTTAAAGATGCATCTGAGGTGAAAAACCTTAACGAACTTGTTTCATACATAAGTCAACCCATGCCATCCACTATATTAATCTTGGATTTTAAGGGAAAAAAATTAGATAAGAGAACGCAACTAGCAAAAATAAAAAGTCAAAATTGCATATTTTTCACAGCAGAAAAATTAAAAGATTATGAGCTGCCTCAATGGATAGAAAATTATGCTAAATCCAAAAATTTAAACTTTAGCAAAGAAGCTATTTCTTTAATTCATATCTATCTAGGGAACAACTTAAATAAAATTGTAAATGAAATAAGCAAGTTTGAAATCAATTATAAAAATAAAGAAAGTATAGACTTAGCTAGTGTATCTGAAGTAATAGGAATGAATAAAGAGTATCAGGTTTTCGACTTTCCAGATATGATTTTTCAACAAAACTCCACGGAAATAGCGCGTATGTTAAATTATTTTTTAGCTAATCCTAAAGATGCTGCCGGCCCTTTTGTAGTTGGTGTATTTTACAATTATATTTCTAAAGTACTTTTAAGTTATTATATTCCTGGAGGTGATTTTGCTCAAGATAGACGATTGGGAATATGGTCAAAACATAGACAAATTGCACAAAGGGTTCCTATTCATAAAACTATACAAGCATTGGAGGCCTTACAAGATTATAGTAAAAAAGTAGTTGGAATTGAGTCTTATTCTTCGGATTCAGAAGCCCTGAAATACTTTACTGGTCATTTAAATACTTTAATGCGTAAATAAATTTTTATTTAAAAATTATGTATCTTTGAATGCATTCGGAATTTTCCGATCTAGATAACAAGGGGGATTAGCTCAATTGGTAGAGCGTTTGCATGGCATGCAAAAGGTCATCGGTTCGATTCCGATATCCTCCACAAATATAAAGTCCAATGGTAAAGTCATTGGACTTTATATTTTTTAACTTATTTAAAATTTCAATACTAGACCAAAACCATTTCCAGTCAATGCAAAATTCAAGCTCAATTCTTGTGCATTAAATCTTTTATGTTTAGTATATTGATAGGCTGCCTCGTAAGCATTATTATTTGATAGCATAGTGAAGGGAATACTTACTAGACTAAGACCAACACCGCTACTTAAAACCGCTAAATAAATGTCTGATTTGTAAGAATTAAAATCTTGTATCATATACCCTACAAATCCAACAGCAGTAAATATTGCTCCCGGTATTAACAACCCATTACTTATATTCTTATATATATAATGCGACTTAAGGTATTTCTCAGCTGGAGTTCCTTTTACCATACTTTTCATTACTGACTTAGATAGTCTTTTTTTATTATTTACTTTGTCATATAAATAAAACCTATTGCTATAATAAATGTATTCGAAATCTTCATCAGGTATTAATTCCGCCCTAGAATTATGCAGGGAATTATTTTCTTCTGTTACTTTTGCAGGATTAGAGTTTTTATCTTTTATAGATTTTACCTCGCTTTTATTCAAAAAGTATAATGTTTGGTCGGAATCACTATTTACTCTATAATCGATTGTTGCTCCATCTTTAGATTCAATATACGCTTCAATAATTGTTCCATCTTTTAATTCAATAATACTCTGAGAGTATAATGTATTAAATTTCAAAGTAAATGATGCTAAAATTGTTATCATCAATAAGTTAAAGAATCTCATTTGCTATAATTTATGTTAATAAATGGTGTTTTCTGCTAAAGTATTCATAATAATGAAACAATCCAATAATTATCTGCAATAATCAAATGTTTTTTTAAATTTTATTTTTATTTAAATACAAATGAACTCTTGTACCTTTTGGTAAATCTTCAATTATTAATTTCGCTTGAATTCTTTTTGCTCTATTTTCCATATTTTTTAGGCCATTACCTTGGATATCATGCTCTGTAATTCCAATACCATTATCTTCTAAAGATAAAATATAGTATGCATCATTTTCCTTAAAATTCCAAATGAGTTCAGTTGGCGAAGCGTGCTTGACAGCATTATTAGTAGCTTCCTTAAAAATCATAACAATATTTCTACTCCACTGCAGAGGCAAGGAGATAGATTTTTCTTCTGAATCAAAAATATTAGTGGTCAATTTTATATTAGAACCTTCTATAGTTTCTACGATATTTTGATGTATTTTTCGTAAAATTTCATTTAAATAATCACTTTCAGATTGCAAAGACCATATAATATCTTTTGATCCTGAGAAAAGCAATTGGACATTTTCTCCAATCTGTTGCATTATATTTTGCACCTTTTCATTTTCTTCAGAAATGTGCATTTTCGCAATATTTGTTAATAATTTAATGCGGGTAAGTTTATTACCTATTTCATCGTGAAAATCTTCTGCTGTTTTCTCTCTTATTTTAGCCTGCTCTTCTTCTCTGATCTCTTGTTGCCATATCAATCTATGATTTTTCCACTTATTAATATAATACATTATAGCAAAGGTTATAGCTATAGAAAACAGAGCTATTGCGATTCCAAAATAGGTGTTTTTCCAAATAGGTGCATTAATGGTGAACTTATAAGATATTGCGGATTCAATATATTCCTTATTTCCAACTACAAGCCAAACTTTAAAGGTATATTTACCAGAAGGTAGATTAGGATAACTCACTAAATGTTGTTGCGTTTCTGTATATCCATCGTCTATGCCTTCCAATTTATATCGATATTTTACATTTTCCAGTTTTGGTAATTGGACTGCTTTAAATTCAAAAGTTAAATGATTTTCTTTTGGCAAAAAAATAGGTTCCTTAGGAAAATCAGTTCCATCAATTGGTTCTAGGTTAAGTTTACTGGCACTCAAAGTTTTAGATGAAAGTTGAATGGATTCAAACATTAACTTCGGCAATAAAGACTCTATTGCGTGTTCTTCATGAGGATTATACTTAAACAGTTTCTGATTTGTACCTATCCAAATGTTTTTATCTTTATCTTCAAATAACACCCCTGAGTTTAATTCGACTTCACCTAAATTCCACGTCTTAGATTTATTTATAATCTCATTTCCTATAATAACATCTACCCCACAACCTGTGCCTATCCATAATGTATTTTTATGATCTATTAATAAACTATATACTGAATTGCAACTCAATCCATTGCTAGTCGTAATTCTTTTTACTGTTTTATCATTTTTATTATATTGAAACAACCCATCTTCAAGGCTACCAATATAAATATAGTCTTCATCCTGTGCTAAATCTATAACATTAAGGTTTTTGAAGGGTTCAAATAAAGTTCCTTCATTCTTATTTGTATTATAAATAAAAAGGCCATTAGATGTACCTAATAGTAATTCAGATGAAGAAAAACTATCTATAGCTTGTATATTATGGTTGAAATTCAAATCTTCAACAGTATTATTTTTCCATTTCTGAAAATAATTCACTCTATTTAAAAATAAAGATTGTTGAAAATAAAACAGGCTAGTAATAGTAAAAAGTGAATTATTAATTTGGCTTAAAGTATTTCCATTCCATGACATCAGCCCATGCAAAGAAGTACCTATAAGCACATTTCCATTTGTAGTTTTTACCATGCTAAAAACCTGAATACTTTGTCTATTGTAAAGAACTTCTTTAAAATTTCCTTCCTCTGTTAAGACAAACAGGCCATTATTACTTGATGCAGCAATTATATTTCCATTCTTATCTTGTTGTATTGCTACAATGCTTGCACTATTTAAGCCGGAGCTTTCATCAAAATAAACTATACTTTGATCTTTATAGGAAAAAATCCCTGCTCCATTTGAGCCAAACCAATAAGTGCCTCTTTGGTCTTCATATATATTAAAAATATTTTCAGAAGTAAATCCATTATTTTTATTATAATAATTCCACTTTTTATTGTGATAAAAATAAATTCCTCCCCTTGAAGTTGCAAGCCAATAATCTCCTTTATTATTTGAATGGAAGTTTAAAATATACTCTTCTTTTCTAAAATCCGGCAAAGGAATTGGTTCAAGCAATCCATTTTCTAAAACATATAATACTTTTAAATTACTGAAGTATATTTTTTCATTTTGAACAAAAATTCTTTGAACTAAGCCTTGCCAATTATTTTTATTTTCATCTAATAATTTCAATTTTTTATTTTCCCAAACCAGAGGGCCTTTTTGAACAGAAAGTAACAATACCCTTCCATCTTCCATTAATTCTAAATCAATGAAAATCAAATCCTCCTTTAATTCTTGTTCGTATTCTACAAAATAGTCATTTATATTTTGAAAGGTATCTAAATCATTTTTTAAGATTAAAGCTCTACCATTAGATAAAACCCAGACATTACCATCCGGATCTATTTCCATAGAATGGATTAATGCATTTTTTTGTTTTAAAGGGTATTTAGTTATTTGATTATTTTTAATTTTAGTAATTCCATGTAAGTGTCCTAGATAGATAGTTTCATCTTTTCCTTTTTTTATCTGATAAATGGAGTTGCTAAAAAGCCCATTCGTTTTATCTAATTTTTTAATTTTATTCCCATCATATATTCCCAATCCACCAACTGTACCTATAAATAGCTGACCATTTTTATCTTCCATAAAGCTAGTCGCTTGTGATTGAGGAAGCCCATCTGATACAGTAATTGGAACAAAATGTGCTTTTTGAGCAAATGAAAGAATAGTGCCTCTAATAATTATAAGAAGCACTATTAATAAAACTTGTTTAGGTTTAAATATTACACTTTTCAAAGTTGATTTTATGATTTACTTTCTTTAAATCTCTTCTCTATATCTTTAAACTTTTCTTCTAGTTTAGGAAGATTATCTTCTATTTTCTTGATTAAATTATTTAAATGAGTTTTCAGTTCTCTTTCTTTTACGTCATCTCCCTTCAATCGTAAAGCATTCTCTTTAAACTCTTTTAATTTTTCTTTTTCATCTTGTAAGTGGTTCTTCAAGTCCAAATATTCTTTTTCAATAAATTCCTCATACCTAGCCCTTCTTTCTTCTCTATTTTTATCTTTTCTATCAAAGAAATTTCTACGTGCTTGAATAAATCTATTCCATAAAGCATCACCATGTTCTCTACTTATTCTACCAACGGATTTCCATTGCTCCATTAGTTCATGAAAAGCATCTGTAGCTTCTCTCCATTGCGTACTATTTTGCAATTTTTCTGCCTGTTCAACCAATTTAGACTTAATATGAAAATTATTTTCTAATTCTTCTTTAAAGGCGCGAGCTTGTTCTCTTTTTGCCTGAAAAAATGCATCTCTTGCTTTTTGTAAACGTTCCCATATAGACTGAATCTGATCAAAGGGTACATTTCCTATCTTTTTCCATTCTTCTATTATTTGCTGATGTCTCTCAGTATTTTCTCTCCATGGCTCACCTGTAAGTTTCTCAGCTTCAGCAATTAAAAGCATCTTCTTATTTAAGTTTTCTTTTTCTTCTTTTTCAACTTGGGCAAAGTGAGCATTTCTTTGCTCAAAAAAATAATCTCTTGCTTCTCTAAATCGCAACCACAATTCTTCATTTTTTTCATAAGAAGGCAAAGGTCCAATTACTCTCCATGCATCCATTAAAGCTTTCATTTCATCAGAAGTTTTTTTCCAATTCTTTGAATCTTTTAATGCTTCAGCTTTTTCACATAATTGCATTTTTTGATCTAAATTATGCATTTGTTGCATGCTAAGCTCATCTAAATATTTATTTCTTTTTTCATTAAATTCCAAGCGTAATTCGTTCCATTCTTTTTTATAAGGCTCTATTTCTGTATGCTTATAACTACAAATTTCATTCCATGTATCATTTAAACTTTTTGCATCATTTAATATAGCATTATCCCATTCTACTTTTTGATTTATGGACTTTTGTTCTTGAAGTATGTTTTCTAATTCAATTAATTGTAATTGATGCACTTCGTATAAGGAAATTCTTTTCTTTTCTAAATCCTCTAAGATCTGCCAAGTCTGTCCTATCATTTTCTCTTCCATTCCCCTAACAATTAAGGATTCCACATCTTCCAAAAGTGCAAGATTTTCTTTATTATTTGCCTGCTCCCAGTTATCCAACATACTCTCATACTCCTTCTTCCATTCTTCATATTTTTCCAAAAATGGCAAAAAGCTTTCTGCAGAGGTATGTAATGACCATTCTAAGAGTTGCGTTTCTGGCCAATGGTTTCCCGGGCAAAAAACTATAGTATTTTCCTTAACCTTAGTGAATTCTTTTCCTTTAAAATCTACAGTGTTCCAAAATTCTTGTGCTAAACTTACTGCGTTATTAGTATCCATATTGTTAAAATTTTAAACATCAGTATACAAAGCTTCTATTTCTGCTTCATATCTTTCATAAATCTTTTTTCTTCTTAGAGATAATTTTGGGGTTAATATTCCATTATCGACAGTCCACTCATCAGCTAAAAGAGTAAACTTTTTAACTTGCTCCACATGATTTAAATATGAATTATATTTTTCCACTTGTTTTTGAATTAAGTCAATAACTTCAGGCATTTTAATTAATTCTTTATTTGTTTTTGGCAAGCTAATATTTTCTCTTTTCAATTTATTCCTAACATGATCAAAACTGGGTACAATTAATGCAGCTACAAACTTTCTATTAGGCCCAAACACCATCATTTGTTCAATAAAATGACTTTCTCTAATTTTTCCTTCTACTGCTTGTGGAGCAACATATTTTCCACCTGAAGTTTTGAAGATTTCTTTCTTTCTATCTGTAATTCTTAAATACTTACCTTCTTCCAAAACACCAATATCTCCTGTATGCAACCATCCATCCTTATCAATTACCTCATCGGTCATTTCTTGATTTTTATAATAACCAACCATATTGTTCTTACCTCGAGTTAAAATCTCCCCATCATCTGCAATTTTAACTTCTACATTTTTAATAGCTGGTCCTACGGTTCCTATTCGCTTCTGAGCTTCATCTCTTAAATTTACTGAGATAACAGGTGATGTTTCTGTTAAACCATACCCTTCCATAACATTAATCTGTGCTGCACAAAAAATTCGAATTAATTTATCTTGTAATGGAGCTGAGCCACTCACCACAGCGCGTACTCTTCCACCTAACGCTTCTCGCCATTTATTAAAGATAATTTTATTTGCTATTTTTAATTGAAATCTATACCAGGCAGAACCTTTATCTACAGTATCATATTTCATTCCTAAATCATTTGCCCAGAAAAACAGCTTCTTTTTAATTCCTGTTAAGCTATGCCCTGTAATCAAAATTCTTTCATATACTTTTTCTAAGAGCCTCGGCACGCAAGTAAAGACAATAGGCTGTACTTCCTTAAGATTTTCGCCTATAGTATCTAAATTTTCTGCGTAATAAATAGTCATTCCTGCTTCTATATATATATAAGTTACAGTTCTTTCAAAAATATGATTTAAAGGGAGAAAGCTTAATGCCTTTTCATCTACTTCAGCGAAATCAAAAACAGGCATGCAATCCATAACATTTGAATATATATTCTCATGCGATAACATTACTCCTTTAGGTTTACCTGTAGTTCCCGAAGTGTAAATTAAAGTTGCGATGTTTTCTGTTTTAATTCTTTCCATTATTTGCAGTCGCTCTTGCTTAGTATTTTGATTTCCATGCATTGATTTCCAATGCTTCGCCTCTTCAAACGGTTCGAAAGAAATAAAATGCTTTAAAGTAGGAATGCTATCAAAAGCAGATTCAAATCTTTTATACATTTCTTTATCTGAAAAAATCACTTTTTCAATCTCTGCTTCATTTAGAATAAATGCAAATTCATGTGGGCTAATAGTTGGATAAATAGGAGTTAATACTGCTCCTGTTAATTGCACAGCTAAATCAGTGATAACCCATTCTGGCCTATTAGGTGAAACTAAGGCTATCTTTTCCTGTTTTTCAATTTCCAGAATTTCATTCTTAATACCAATAGCCAATAAACCCTCAGCGAAGCGTTCAGCTTCATCAACTACTTCTTTACACTTTAGGGTTTTCCAAATACCATTTTCCTTATAACCTAACAAGTCACTATTTGGTCTATTTTGTGCCTGTTTAAGGAATATATCAAATAATCTTTTCATTATACGTTCATTTTATTTTAGCGTGCATTTGAATTAGAAATTAGATGCTTTAAATCAAGTTTTCTTATTCATAGAATTTTATCAAAAATATAAAATTTGCAAATATTCTTAAATTTGAAGATAAATTTAATAAAAAAACGCTCTATAGAAAAATTTATTCCTATAGAGCGTCAAAATAATTAATTATTTTTTATACTATGCTTGTTTGGCAAACTGCACTTCAGCATTGATTTTTACTTCTTCACCAACCATAACCCCGCCTGTTTCTAAAACTGTGTTCCAACCTAAACCCCAATCTTTTCTGTTAAACTTACCGTCAATACTAAATCCTACTTTTTCATTCCCCCAAGGGTCTTTTTTCATGCCACCATACTCTACGTTCAAGCTTAAAGGTTTTGTTATATCTCTAATAGTTAACTTTCCTTCTAAAACATAAGAGTTTTCGGATTTTTTAAGCATTTTTTCTCCTTCAAATATAATTTTTGGATACTGAGCAACATCAAAGAAGTCTTTACTTTCTAAATGTTTATCTCTATCTTCCTGTCCTGTATTAATACTTGATGCATCCACTTCAACATGAATTTTACCTGATTGAAAATCTTCTCCATCAATCTCTGCATTAAAAGAATCAAAACTGCCTTTTACATTGGAAATCATCATATGGCGTACCTTAAATTCAATTTCACTATGTGCAGGATCTAATGTCCATTTTACTTTACTCATAATCTTTTTTATTTTATTTTTTAATTTGTAATAATACAAAGGTATGAGGTACTCATTTTTTCGCCATTGACCTATGTTAAGAAAACAATTACAACTATAATTCTTAAAACTTTTGAAAAATAAAATAAGAATATTTTTTTGATACTCTATCGCAAAGATCCTTCTGGGAATTGCACCTTGCTTGGTTCTGCATTTAATAAAGGCAAAGCCTTACGTAAAATTCTATTTCTTCTCCCTGTAGTATCTTCTGGTTCAACTGGATAAGAAATAACAGCTTCCATCCAAGCATACTGATTGACACGAAAATATACTGCTGATTTCCAATTAGGATTTTTAAATAATTTTGGATAACTTTCCTTAAAGTCTTCATCACAAGCTTCTAGCAAACAAGACTCTACAAATTGCAAATCACTAGTATAAGCAATCTGTATAGCTGTTTCATTCCATATAAAAGGAATTTGAGGACCTGAATAGTTTATAACTTCTTCTTTTAGTATTATACTATTAGGAAATTGAATAACTCTTCCTGATCTTCTATCATTTCCTAAATAGGTTCCACTACATTCTAAAATTGTAGTATCTAAATAAGATATTTCAATAACATCGCCACGCATACCATTAATTTCAATTCTATTTCCTACTTGATAAGGTCTTCGAAAAATCAAATATAACCAACCAATAAAAGAAGTGATTGGCGCTTGCAATGCAAAACCTAAAACTAAAGATAATAAACCAATACTTAGCGCAGCACCATATAATTTTTGAAAGATAAAAGCTACAGCAACAATTAAAATCAATAGTGTTGAAACAAGTCTAGTTACTCTTAATAAATTATGCTCATCACCTTTGGTTTGAGCAGCAGTTATAATAAATTGCTCAATAAGTTTCCTTGCTAATAGGATAAGAGAAATTAAAAATAAACTTAAAGTTAATCTCTTCAAAAAAGGAATGTAATTTTTCCATTCTTCAAAAAATTTAAGATCTAAGACATAGTGCAATGTCAACATTACCATAGCACTAATGGCATAAAATATTATCCACTGCTTTGCTTTCTTATCTTGTATTTTAAAAAATGATAATTTCATATAGCTATTTTTTTAGGATTGGCCTTTATTTTTTAACTCTTTACGTATTCTACTCAAGCTTTCAGGCGCCACTCCTAAATAAGAAGCTATCATCCATTGTGGAACTTTTAATGTTAATTCTGGATACAATTCCATAAAGGATAAATAACGCTGTTCTAAACTTGCACATAATAATAAATGAATCCTATTTTGTAATTGCAAAATATGGTTCTGTAATAAATGTTCATTATGAGAACGGTATTCAGCACTAATCTCCAAAGCTTTAGCAATAAATTGTTCTGATATTAACATTATAGAAGAATCTTCTAATGCCTCAATAAAGTATTTTGATTTTTCTTTTTTATAAATGCTAGCCCTATCGCTTATAAACCATGCTTCTGGAGCAAACTGTATTATATGCTCCTTTCCAAACTCATCTATGGCATACATTTTTACTAATCCATGGTTTACATAAAAAATATACTCACAAACTTCACCTTCTCGTAATAAGTAACTACCCTTTTCGTATTTCTTTTCTGTTAAATAAGGCTTCAGTCTTTCCACATCTTCTTTGCTAACAGAGAGATTTCTTTGTAAATATTCGAGAAAGTACATAAAATTCAGATTTAAATAATGAAAAGGAAACCTTTACTAAACAATACAAATCTATAAAAAATAAACTAATTATTCTAAAGCCCATATACCAAGATATTTAAAAAGCAACACTATGTAACAATACAGAAAGATTTAAATCATCACTCCCTCCAGCATCTCTATAATTTTTATCATCATAAACTTGGGCATTAGGATGAAACTTATCTAATCCATGCCGTAAAACTATATGAAAATTGGAACTTGATTCATTTTCTCCAAGCTCAATTATATTTTTTAACCCTATAGCATTCCCATTACTATCTTCATCTGCATAACTAAAGCTTATAAAAAAGTCTTCTAATTCTGTAAAAAAGAAAAATTGATGCTCTTCTCCTTCTTGCTCTATTTCATCATGCACTTTTTCCTCAGCATTAAAAATTTCTATTAGGAATAAGTATTTTCTTCCTTTTTCTAATGCATATGCAGCATCTGATTCATGAAATAAATCGTAAGAGTATCGTAAGGTGTCTGTTCTTAATTGATTATTTTCATCATAAGGCACAAATACAAATTCCACTTTATCCATTGTCTCTTGTGGGATCTCTAGACTTGGTTGAGGCTCTTTATTACATGAAGCAAGAAAAAGCACAATTCCTAATAAAAACAAGTTGGTTTTTTTCATTTTTTTTTATTTTTTAAAAAGTATAATTAATTCGTAACTGTATATTTCTTCCAATTTCATGTGCGAAATATCTATTCCTATTTAAATAATCTTTGTATAAAACATTAAATAAATTATCAATCTGCAAAGCCAATTGCAATGTATGCTTTTTCCATTGCCATGAATTGGATGCCGAAAAATGAAATAAATGATACGCTGGTGGAGCCGGAGCAAAAATCTGACTTGAATCATTTTTATTTTGGCTCAATACCCATTCATGTTCTAAATGAATTCTAAAGTCTGGAAAAACTGGATTCCATTGTTTTTCATAAGTAATATTATTTCTCAGCTTATGACTTGGAATATCAGGTAAAAAACCTTTATCATTCATTTTTTCAGCATGAATCCAACTGAACATAAAATTATAATGTATTGAATTTATTATTTTCCAGTTTGAACTTAAATCTCCCCCTAAAAAGTAAGCATCATCTTGCATAAAATTATAAATTGGGAAAGCACCACTGATGGTTTGCTGATAGTTATTAGAAGGATTTAAATAAATATAATTGTGAAACAAATGTGCATATATCTCTGAACTTAGCTGCCAACCATCTTTCAGTTTAGCTTCTATAGAAAAAACATTTTTCCACGCTTTTTCTTTTTTTAAAGTACTATTTCCAATTTCAATAGCTGCTGCTCCATGATGCAAACCAGTACTGTACAGTTCTTGTACATGAGGCGGTCTCCAAGAAGTATTTGAAGAAAAAAGGAAAGTCCAATTTTTATTTAATAAAAATGCGGTAGCTAAAGACATGGACCAATCATTATAAACTTTATTTTCTCCATATAACTCTCTATGCTGATTATATCCTTTTGCATTATTTTGAATAATCTCCTTACGCAAACCTAACTGGAATTCCCATTTTCTCCACTGCATTTTTCCTAATCCATATAGCGCAAATTGATTCTCTATATAATCGGGAATAATAGGAGTAGTAAAAGTTCCTGGAACATTTTTGTTTTCTTCATGGTATGTGACTAAGCCCGCATCCACATCCACAAGATTTTTTATAATAGCATCCATTTCAAGTTTTAAATCATGACTACTCAAAGAGAGATTTACAGCAGGAATTTCTGTTCTTCCTGCTCTTCTAATATCAAATTCTCTTCTATTGTTATTTTGATAGGCATAATTAATATTTAGATGTACATAATCAGACAAGTGTAAATGATTTCTCCATTTCATAATATGATGTACAACTTCTTGATTTGGTGCACGAATAGCATATTCAAATATTCCTTTACTGAGAGGTCTGCCATTTTTAATATGATATTCTAAGTCTTCAAGACTTCCAATATGACTAGATTTTAGTATTCCCAAATTATTTTGAAAAAAGGAATATTGCACATCTGATTGAAAATGCTCTTTTATATAAGACAATTGCAGTGCAGCGCTCCATTCTTTCATACCGGTATTTTCTAAAAAATAATCTGCGGTTTTAAGATTCCCTCTTTTTTTAAGAGCAGCTTGCGCCATCCAAGCCCATGCTGGTAGTTTTTTATGATGCCCTCCTAATCTAAAAGCAGTAGATATCCCTTTTCCATTTGATTGCAATAATGTTCTAATAGATCCGTAGATAACGCTATCCGTCTTTAATTTTGGACTTTGAACAATAACAGCGCCACCCATAGCTTCTTTTCCATACTTCACCCCTTCCGCTCCTTTTACTACTATAATCTCTTCAGCTTGCCAAACATCTAAATCTGTTCCATGTTCCATCCCCCACTCTTGTCCTCTTTGTTTTACGTCATCATTTAAAATTAGTAATCTATTGCTATGCATTCCATGTAAAACAGGCTTAGCAACATTAGCTCCAGATCGTAATAATTGCACACCTTTTATATTTTTAATTGCATCACCTAAGCTAATACCTGCTAATTGATTTAAATCAACTTGTCTGATCCCTTCGTTAGGATTTATCGTTTTAGCATTTTGCTTATGACCTAAAATTTCAATTTTATCCAAAGTGTAACTTTCTGGTTTTAAAACAATTTCTATCATTTCTTGATTTAAATCCAATTGAGAAGCCTCTATTCGCAACTCACTATATGACATTGCTTTAAACTGCAATGTATTTTTGATTAAAGTTTTTGGAAGCATTAGATGACCATCTTCATCTCCCAAATAAGTAGAATTACCTATAATTAATAATGGATATTCTACTTTTTCATTCGCTGTATTTTTAATTACAAAACGCAAAGAATCCACAGACTTTCCTTGTAAAGGTATTTGAAGGCATACAATTACAAAGAAAGATAAAAACGCAAATATTTTTTGCATATATCTTTTTATAAATTTTTAATTAAACAATAAATTAAACCTCAAATTATTGTTCAAATGGAGGTCCTCTTAAATAGAACCTTATAAAGGGATTGAAAATAAGTTTTGAAGATTTTCTTACTATAATTTTTGTGTAGAAAACAACTAAATCTTCAAAAGAAAGCAATACAGGTAAATCAAATTCCATTAGGTAAATATCCAAAACTTCACAATGCAAGTGTTCGGATTCATAGGAATAGCCTGTTTCTGATTGAATGTTGTGTATGGTATCTTCATGCGAGAGGAATTCATGAACAAAATAATGCCCATAACCATTTAAAAAGATAAATAGGAATATAAATGGCATTAAAAGCCATGCAAAATGTTTTTTCCCCTGCATACTTTGCAAATATACAAAACTAATGCAACAGAGTAGCAATAAGTATTTTTTATTTTATATAATTTTTAGAAGAAGATATTTTATTCAAATTAAGCCTTAACAACAACTAAAATTAGTTATTTTTGTAGAATAAGAAAGATAATTTATGCCACAATTTACATTTCGTGCAGTATGGGAAGAGGATGATAATACCTATAGAGATATTCTTATGGGTAAGAATCATAATTTTGCTCAATTTCACCAAATACTTATTGAAGCTTTTGAACTAAAAAAGTTTGAACCATCCTCTTTTTATGTAAGTAATGACTTATGGATATTAAAAAGAAGAATCTCTTCAGAAGTTGAAAAAAACATTAAAGGTGCAGCGGCATTATCAATGCAAAAAACGCCCGTATCTGCATTAATTGACAGCCCAGATCAGAAGTTTGTTTATGTATTTAATGAGGTCGGTAAATCTTTAACTTTTCACATTAGTTTAATTGGCATTAAAAAAGGTGTTGAACTGCAATTAGATAATCCTATTATTATAAAAGGAAGAGGCTTAGCCCCTTCTAAAGTACGAGCACAAGATATTGAAAGAGAGCAAATGAAAGAAGAAGAAGATCAGTACGATCTAGATCAATCAGAATTAGACAAACATGGATTTAGTTCGGAATAAGAATAAAAAAAAGCCCTTATTAATTGTGATTGCAGGCCCCACTGCAATTGGAAAAACGAGTATAAGTGTACAATTAGCACAACACTATCAAACAGAGATTCTTTCTGCAGACTCGCGTCAATGCTATAAGGAAATGCGTATTGGAACTGCACGTCCTAATAGGGAAGAACAAAAAGGAATACCACATCATTTTATTGCAAGTCATAGCATTCATGATTCTTTAACAGCGATTGATTATGAAGAATATTCCTTAAGAGCCTTAAAATCTATTTTTCAAAAAAAGCCAATTGCAATACTTTGTGGCGGAACTGGACTTTATATCAAAGCTCTTATTGAAGGTTTTGATGAAATGCCTGATATAGATAAGGACATAGAAAAGGAAATACTCCAAAAATACAAAGATAATGGGCTAGAATGGTTGCAAAAAGAAATACAAATTCAAGATCCATTATTTCCAAAAGATCAAGCTTTAGAAAATCCACATCGCATGTTACGTGCATTAGTATTTAAAAACTCTACAGGTAAATCCATTCAAGAATTTAGAAAAGGAAATAAAAAAGAAAGACCATTTGACACCTTATTTTTTGCAATAAATACAGATAGAGAAGTTTTATACGATAGAATTAATAAAAGAGTAGATTTAATGGTAAAAGAAGGGCTAATTGATGAAGCAAAGTCATTATATCCTTATAGGCATTTAAAAAATTTAGACACTGTTGGGTATAGAGAATTATTCTTAGCATTTGATGGTGAAATTACAATTCAAGAAGCTATAGAAAAGATAAAACAAAACACTAGAAAATATGCTAAAAGGCAAATTACTTGGCTAAAGCGCGAAGAGAATGTTCAATGGTTTAGTCCTGAAGATTTAAATAAAATTATAAACAAAGTAGATGAAGTTTTACTTAGATAGTTATTTACATTATGAAAAACAAAAATCATTTAAATAATAAAAACATTATAAGCATTCAGAAAAATGCTAAAGAGTTTCTAACTAAAAAGCCTGATAATGTTTCTTTTGAAGACTTATCTACTTTAAGAGAAATATTGCACTTTTCAGATTGGAGGTATTATGTTCTTAACGAGCCCTTATTGGCAGATGTGGAGTATGATCAGTTATTTACTTTATTAAAGAATGTTGAAAACTCAAATCCTGATTGGATTACTGAAGATTCTCCTACACATAGAATAGCTTCGGACATAACAGAATCATGGAATACTGTTGCCCATAGAGTACCAATGTTAAGTTTAGACAATTCTTATAATGCAGATGACTTAAGAGATTGGGATAGAAGATGTAAGCAATTAATTGGAGAAGATAAGATTTTTTATACGGTAGAACCCAAATACGATGGAGCTGGGATTTCTTTAATTTTTAAGAATGATATTTTACAAAGAGGAGCTACACGAGGTAATGGGGTAGAGGGTGAAGATATCACTAAAAATATCCGACAAATTAAATCAATTCCCTTATCTACACCTTTATCTGCTATAGGTATTCAAGAAATGGAAATTCGCGGGGAAGTTTTGATTCCTTTAAGCACATTCAAAAAAATAAATGAAAATAGAGCTAAAGAAAATTTAAGTATTTTTGCAAACCCTCGAAATGCGGCTTCTGGTACTTTACGCATGCTGGATCCTGTAGAAGTGAGAAATAGAGGCTTAAAAGCTTTAAGTTATCATGTTTCTTACACTTTAGCACAAGAAGGAGAGGAAGCAGCTAGGGTATTAGACAGTCATTATGATACCATAAAATGGTTAAATGATAATGGATTCGCCACTCCTTATTCCGTTTTAAAAAAAATGGATAATATAGAAGATGTTATACAATACTGTGCAGAGTTTGAAGAAGGGAGAGATGATTTAGACTATGAAGTTGATGGCATGGTGATTAAGGTTGATAGCATTTCTATGCAAAAAAAATTAGGTAGCACATCTCATCACCCAAGATGGGCAATGGCATATAAATTTAAGGCAAGACAAGGAACTTCTATATTAGAAAATGTAGAATTTCAAGTTGGAAGAACAGGAAGCATAACTCCCGTAGCAAAAATTGCACCTCTAGGAGTTGGTGGAGTAATAGTAACTAGCGTTTCCTTGTTTAATGAAGACAATATCATTGAAAAAAATTTACATATTGGAGACCATGTATTAGTTGAAAGAGCCGGGGATGTTATTCCATATATAGTAAAACCATTGAAAGAGTTACGCGATGGAAGTCAGAAAAAAATAATATTTCCTAAACATTGTCCTGAATGTTCAGAAGAATTATTTAAAGAAGAAGGAGAGGTTGCTTGGAGATGTATTAATGCCAGTTGCCCAGCACAGGTAGTAGAGCATCTAATACATTTTTCAAGTAAAAATGCAATGGATATTAAGAATTTAGGTGAAGCTAACATTAAAAGATTTTATGATTTAGGTTTATTAAAAAACATTCTTAGTATTTATCAATTAGATTTTACGAAAATTGCACAGTTAGAAAATTTTGGTGCCAAATCAGTAGAAAATTTAAAAAATGCAATTGAAAATTCTAAAAAACAAGATTTACATAGACTAATCTTTGGTTTAGGAATTCGTTTTGTAGGAGAAACAACAGCTAAGATTTTAGCCAAAAATATTAATCATTTACTGGATTTACGAAATTGGTCGGTAGAGCAGCTAATGGAATTGGAAGATATAGGTCCTAAAGTTTCTTCTTCAATTTATGCTTTTTTTCATAGAGAAGAAAATATTGAAATGTTAGAAAACTTGGCCTCTTTAGGTGTAAATATGCAGGCCTCTTCAGAAAAATCAAATACAGAAAGTGCATTAAGCAATAAAACATTCTTATTTACTGGTGCCTTACAGCAGTTGAAGCGCAAAGAAGCGGAAGAAATGGTGGAAAAGCTTGGAGCAAAAGTATTATCAAATGTTAGTAAAAATCTAGATTACTTAATTGTTGGAGAAAAAGCAGGAAGTAAATTAAAAAATGCACAAAAACTAGGCACTGTAAATATCATTGAAGAGCAAGCTTTCTTAGATTGGATGAAAGAATTAAATAGTACAGAATAAAAGATTAATTATTTTATCAATAATTTATACATCCTTATTGGGAGTTTATGACAATAAACATTCACCGCATAAATTCTCAATAAGGATTAATAATTCTCCCCAAATTCTTTATTCAAAAACTTTATCGCGCTTTCTAGGCGATCTTTTTCATTTCCTGAAACTATATGATAGGGTAGTCCTGATTTTTTTACTATATTTAAATAAATAGCAAACAGTTCTTTTCTTTGTTTAGGATCAGGATGTTCTCTTAAAGGATCATCTTCCCAAGGCAAATCAATATTTGTTAAAATATAAGCATGATATTCCCTGGCTTTATGCCAATGATAAATTGGATCAGGAACATTTCCATATTTATATTGCGACCAAACTTTTATAACTTCTAGATTAGTATCAAAAAACACATATTTTCTTGCATTTTGTATTGCCTTTTCTTCATTGGCAATTTGCCCTTTAGCTATTTCAATTAAATCTTCTTGAATGTAGTCCCTATTTAAATTCTCCAAGTATTTCCTTGCGTATTCTCGACTCCATTTTGTTTTATAATGCCATGCCAAAGCTTGGGAAAGAGTGCTTTTTCCAGTTGACTCAGGACCTATAATTGCAATTTTTAATAAGGCAGCTTTCATTAAATTTTATTTGTTTTTAAACAATATTACTTAAATTGCTAAAGAAACAGAGAATATAGAGATATGAAATTACAATTTTTTGCTTTAAATGCTATATTAATTTTGCTTATAAATACGAGTTGGTCACAGTACAAGGACGAAACCGATCGTTATTTTGAGATTTCTAAAAACATGGAAATTTATAATCAAGTTATAAAAGAATTGAACAATGATTATATTAAAAATATTGATCCCAATCGCATGTTAAATGTTGGTTTGAATGCTATGTTAGAAGACTTAGATCCGTATACTGTTTTTTATTCTGAATCTGATTTGGAAGACTTTAGATTAGAATCTCAAGGAAATATAGAATCTCTAGGTATTTCAATCGTCAATAAAAACAAAAAAATTATTATTTCTAATATACAAAAAGAAAGTCCTCTGGTTTCAAAAAACATTCCTATAGGCAGTACAATTTTAAAAATAAATGGAATGAGTTTAGAAGGAAAAAGTGAAGATGAAATTAATAGTCTTTTTTCCAGTAGTTCCACCATTCAATTATTAATCCGAAATTTAAATGAGAAAGAAGAGCAAATTGAATTAAAAAGAAAAGTTTCAAATTTTGCCAGTTTACGCGCTGCTGAATTAATAGGTTCGGAAGAAAACATAGCATATATTTCCCTAAGTCAATTTATTCAAAGTTCAGAAGCAGAAATTCGAAGAGAACTAGAAAGAATGAAGAAGGAAAAAGATTTGAAAGGAATTATATTAGATTTAAGAGGTAATCCCGGTGGTTTATTAGACCAAGCAATTAAGGTATCTAATTTATTTATTCCTAAAAATGAAGTTGTGGTTAGTGTAGAAGGTAAAGATGAAAACCAAAAGCAAGTTTTAACTACGCAAAGAGATGCATGGAATACAGAATTACCTCTTGTAGTACTTATAAATCATCAATCTGCCTCTGCCTCTGAAATTGTTTCAGGAACAATTCAGGATATGGACCGCGGTGTAGTTCTTGGTGATCGTTCTTACGGAAAAGGCTTAGTACAAAATATACGACCTTTAGGGTATAACACACGTTTAAAATTAACAACAGCTTATTATTATACTCCTTCGGGAAGAAGCATTCAGTCCATAGATTATGCACAAAAAAACGAAGATGGAAGCGTTGCACATATACCTGAAGAGAGGAGAAAAACGTTTTTAACGAAAAATGGAAGAAAAGTGAAAGATGGGGGAGGGATAGATCCTGATATTTTCATAGAAGAAGAAAAAGCGAATCCTTTAATTGTAGCATTAAAAAGCAATTATATTATTTTTGATTTTGCAACCCAATATTACAAGAAGAACCAAGAGAAACCATCAATTGAGAATTTTAAACTTTCTGAAAAGGATTGGGAAGCGTTCAAAACATTTGTAATGCAAAATGAACTTGCAACAGAAATTTTATTAGGCAAAGAATGGAAAAATTGGAAGCAACAATTCACTAAAGAAAATAAGGACAAAGAAATAAATCACTTACTAAATAATTTCGAAAAAGATTTAGAATCTTTACAAAAAAGCCTAATAGAAAAAAACAAAAATGCTATAGAATTTGCAATAGGTAAAGAAATAATCAAACGCTATTATTTTGAAGAGGGAGTACATAAATATATATTTCATCATCCGAATGCAAGTTTAGAAAAAGCCATAGAGCTCATAGAAATGCCAAATCTTTACAAGAATATTTTAGAAAAAAAGTAAAAGAAACATTTTTGTTAAAAAATATTTATATATTGGGTACAAAGACTTTAATATAGCTATGTTTGGGGAAAATTATTGGGATAATGATGATATGAGTGACGGTTCAATAGAGAACCTAATGCTGCTTTTTCATAAAATAAAAGCAGGCGATCATACCCGTCTTTTAACTGAAGAAGAGTTTGAGATTTTAATTGATTTCTTTTATCAAGAAGATGACGGTATATCCGCAATTGAAGCGTGTGAATTAGCAGAACAATTTTATCCTTATTCTCCTAACATATTTATTCTCAAGGCAGAAATTTTATTCCACATGCAAAAGTTTGGACAAGCCTTATTAGCACTTGATAAATATGATCAACTTGAGTTTCAGTCTATTGACTCTATTATTTTACGTTCTGATATTTTAAAAGCAAAAGAACAGTATAATGAAGCTATTGGATTACTTAAATTCAAATTAGATTTATTTGAAGGAAAAGACCGTATCAATTTACTTTTAGAACTTTCTGAAATCTATGATGAAATTGAAGATTATAAAAAAGTATTCTATGTTTTAGAAGAAATTTTGTTTTTAGATTATAAAAATGAGGATGCATTACATAAAATAAGTTTTTGGACTAGCTTTTTAGAGTTATATGATGAAAGCATAAAAATTCATCAATATATTGTAAATGAGGATCCCTACAATTCCATTGCATGGTTCAATTTAGGTACAGCCTTCCAAGGAAAAAGGCAATATTTAGAAGCTATAGACGCCTATGAATTTTGTTTAGTTATTGATGATAAATTTGAATTTGCTTATAGAAATATTGCTGATGCCTATATTCGTTTAAAGCAATATAAAAAGGCAATAAACTCACTAAAAAAACATATAGATTTAGGTGTGGAAGAAGATGTGGTATTTGAAGCTTTAGGACTATGTTATGAAAAGTTAGGGAATTTCGAGTCAGCAAGGCAATATTATTTACTCGCGAGTCATTTAGACCCTGAAGATGAAAATTTATATTATAAAATAGGATCTTTATATGCCAAGGAGGGAAAATGGGATGCTGCCTTAAAACATTATGAACATGCACTTGTTATTAATAACAAACATCTAAAAAGCTTACAAGGAGTAGGAATTGCCTTATTGGAAATGGAGGATTTTGAAACAGGCTTTGCATTTCTTAAAAAAGCAACTTCTATTAAAGTTAAAAATATTACCCCTTGGATTTTATATCTAAAAAGATTAATTCAATTGGAATTATATGAAACTGCACAAGAAGCCATTGAAGAAGCATTTTATTATTTAGGAGAAAATATTGATTTAATGTATCTAAATGCTGTTATTCATTTTGGTTTAGGCAATACTAAAGAAGCAATGTTATTATTAGAAAACGCACTTTCTTTGGATGCTAAAAAATCTAAGAGTATTTTTGCATTAATGCCGGAACTTAGTAAAAGGAATTCGGTGATTAATCTTATTGGAAAATATAAGAAGCATTAAATTTGAATAAAGAGCAATGAAAGAAATTTTAATTTGGATATTTTTTGGAGGATTAGCAGGATTTACAAGCAAGTGGATATTACCTGCCAAGCATGGTCCTCAAGGGTGCTTAGCTTATAGTTTAGTTGGTGTTTTTGGAGCAATAGTAGGAGGCTTTATAGGAAAATACACCATTGGAAGCACAAGCAAAGTCCCTGATTATTTGAGTTTATTAACTGCAATTATAGGTGCTGTCTTATTTAGTGCCATTTTTAGAATGGTGAAAAATAAGAAAAATATAGATGTAGAAGAAGAGATTTAAAATTAAATTGGTAATTTTGTGCTATAAATTGGTTTTTATTATGAAAAATTGGAATAAAAAATATTATATAGGAAGTTTAATTATTGTTTTTGCAATTGCTCTTCGCTTGATAAGCGTAGGGATGGATTGGTATAATTTTGCTCCACTGGTGGGAATTGCCTTATTTTCAGGTTTTTTATTTAAAAAATCTTCTTGGGCTTATTTAATTCCTTTTATTATTTATTTCATTTCTGATGTTTTATTAGAAGTGTTTTACGGAACAGGCTTTTACGGATTTAGCCAATTCTTCGTTTATGGTGCGATGGCTTTAGTTGTATTATTAGGAAATAGCATTAAGAAGCCGAAGGCCTTAAATTTATTAGGATTTGCAGTTTCAGGAAGTCTTTTGTTTTGGATAATTTCTAATTTAGGTGTTTTTTTAGCTGGTTATTATGGTTATAGCTTTGCAGGATTAATTCAAACCTATTTAATGGCTATACCTTTTTATACTCCAATGGGAACTGAATTATTCTTCAATGCAATCGTAGGTGACGTGTTATACACCTTTGCAACTTTTGGTTTATTTTATCTTTTTGCTTTAAAAAGCGACTTGGCTATTCAAGAAAACAAGATTTCTTAAAAAGATTATACTATTGACGATTAATAAAACAAGACAATAGTATTTTGCTATTGTCTTGTTTTATTTGTGAAAATGCTTATTAAAATGAAAAAATCGATTGCCTTTCATACACTTGGATGTAAACTAAATTTCTCTGAAACATCTACACTCAGCCGCCAAATGGAAGAGGCTGGTTTTGAGAAAAAAGAATTTGATGACAAAGCTGATATATATGTTATAAATACCTGTTCTGTAACCAATAATGCAGATAAGGAATGCAGACAGTTAGTGCGCCGAATACAAAGAAGAGCACCAGAGGCTGTAGTAGCAGTCATTGGTTGTTATGCTCAATTAAAACCAAAAGAAATTGCGGAAATTGATGGAGTAGATATTGTATTAGGAGCAACAGAAAAGTTTAATTTATTAGAACATATCTCAGATTACACTAAAGGTGATAGTACGAAAATATGCTCTTGCGATATAGATGATGTTGAAGGATTTAACTATTCTTATTCTTTAAATGATAGAACAAGAACATTTTTAAAGGTACAAGATGGATGTGATTATTCTTGTACTTTTTGTACAATTCCTTTAGCACGTGGACATAGCAGATCTGATTCTATAAAGGGTGTAATAAATAACATTAATGAATTAGCAGCAACAGGAACGAAGGAGATTGTTTTAACAGGTATTAATTTGGGTGATTTTGGAAAAGGTAATGAAGGCGGTAAAAGAAGAGAAGAAAACTTTTTTGACCTTATGAAGGAAATAGAAAAAACAGAAGGAATAGATCGTTTTAGAATTTCCTCAATTGAGCCTAATC
>DATGSF010000223.1:0-7361 GCA_035302865.1 Chitinophagaceae bacterium | reverse complement strand
AGTTACGGATTGCTATTGTATTCCAAATGCAACATCTGGTGATTATTTAAACACCATTGATATTGAAACGGATATTGATAATCATTTATATACAGCTTCATCCCAACCGACAAATCCTATTAAAGGATATGATGATCAGTTAAGTCAAGTGATTGAAACGTATGTAGGTGATGAAGTTGAGGTAAATACTTTATATACAGGTGGTAATAATACCGTTAAAATATGGGTGGATTGGAATGAAGATGGTGTATTTGACGAAGTGAATGAATTAATGGATGAAGGTTATGTTTCTTCCGCAACTACAGTTAATGATTTAAGTTTTATAGTTCCTAATGGTGTTGCAGCAGGTGACTATAGAATGCGTATTAGAGGTAGATGGAGTACAACTAACTTTACTCCTTGTTCTACAGAAACTTATGGTTCTGCAGTGGACTTTACTTTAAGAGTAATTACTTTATCTGGTTGTACGGATGCAGATGCTGGTACTATTTCTAGTACAGCAACGGAAGCTTGTAGTGATGAAGATTTTACTTTAACTGCAAGTGGAATGACAGGTCCTGGAAATGGTTTAACGTACCAATGGCAAGAGTCTCCTTCAGGTTTAAATACTTGGACAGATATTGCTGGTGCAAATTCTCCAAACCTTACAATTAATGGTGTTTCTGATGATACAGATTACCGTTTTGTAGTAGCATGTTCTTTTGGAAATTTAGAAGATATTTCTAATATGGTTACAGTAAATGCTAAACCTGTAACAGAATGTTATTGTCTTCCTGTTTACACTAGTATAATAGATTATTTAAGTGCTATTTCTATTGAAGGCAGTATCGATAATCTGAATTATGCAGCAGGCGCACAGCCGAATAATCCAGTTATGGGCTATGATGATAGAAGTTCTGAAATTTTTGAAACCTTTGAAGGTGATACTATCAATGTAAATACGAGCTATGTTGGCGGTTCAAATACAGTTCGTATATGGGTGGATTGGAATCAAAATGGAGTTTTTGATGCTACAGAATTAATGGATCAAAATAATGTTAGTGGCGCAGACAATAATTTAAGTTTTGTTGTTCCTAGTGGTATGTCAGCAGGAAACTATAGAATGCGAATTAGAGGAGTATATGATTTTTCAAATACTAATAATTTTGACGCTTGTTCTACAGAAACTTGGGGTTCTGCGGTGGATTATACTTTAAAAGTTGGTACTCCTTTACCTGTAGAAATGGATGCATTAAAAGGAAGTGTGAATGCACATAATCAAGCAGTATTAACATGGAAAACGTATCAAGAAAGAGATAATGCTGGTTTTTATATAGAAAAATCTTTTGATGGTACTAGTTTTGAAAATGTTGGTTTTGTAGCAACTATGGCAAAAGATGGTAATAGCGATTTCGCAATTGACTATACCTATTTAGATGGGGATGCTTTAAATAAAATTACGTATTATAGATTAAAGCAAATGGATATTGATGGAAAAATGAGCTATTCCAATGTACTTGTTTTACAGCCAATTAAAAATGCAAATGCTTTAACTATAAATGCATATCCTAATCCATTAAAAGATCAAGTTCAAATTCGTATTAATGGAGCTTTAGGAACAAATGCAAAAATTAGTATTACAGATGTTTCTGGTAGAGAGGTTTATAAAGCGGAGCAAGTTAATAATATTATGAATGTTGATATGAAAACTGTTCCAGCTGGGATTTACTTCTTGAAATACCAAGATGATAATGTACAGCAACAAGTGAAATTAATTAAGAATTAAGTTGTATTGTTTTAAATAGTTTTTTTAATTTCTCATGAGGACTTTTGCAAAAGCAAGAGTCCTCTTTTTTTTAGTTTTATTTAAGAAAATTGATGCTTTTTGATTTTTTTCTTCAAAAGCTTTTTAACAATATACTATGGGTGTTTGGGTTTTTATCTTAGAAATTACAATGTCTAAATTTAGAGTATATAGAAAGAATATTATTTTTTAATTAATAGGGAGCATAGAGAAAAAAGGCTTCTGCTTTTTAAAAAATAAAAAAAGTGAGGAAGCTTAATTTTCATTTTGGAAATCAAGTTCTCTGTGAAATGCTATTAAGTTTTATTCTTTATTCTTTAAAATATACTTATTTTTGCAATTCGATACACCAAATATGAAAGCATCACTTAAGAAATTCATCAAAAAATACTTTAGCAGTTTCGCTTTTTTTTATTCTTATTTACGAAATAAAATATTTATTGCCTTTGCTCTTAGCATAGCTGTAAGTTTTCTTGATGGTATGGGATTAACCATGTTTTTACCCCTATTGCAGGTAGTAGGAGGAGAACAAATAGCAAGTAATTCCGAGGATATGGGAAATATGGCTATTGTATATGAAACCTTTCAAAAATTGGGAATTCCTTTAAGTTTATTACCTGTCTTATTGATTATGATTCTCTTTTTCGTTTTAAAGGGAATTGCTACCTATATTAATTCTATATATAGAGTTATACTTCAACAATCTTTTGTTCGGAAAGTAAGATTGGATTTATTAAATAGCTTAAATAGGATGAGCTATAAAAAATTTATTTTAGCAGATGTAGGAAGAATTCAAAATACCATGACAGGAGAGGTGATGAATTTGTCTAATGCATTTGTTTCTTACTTTCAGACTTTTCAGCAAGCTTTAATGCTATTAGTATATATTGGTTTTGCATTTTTTTTAGATCCAAAATTCGCTTTATTAGTTAGTTTAGGTGGAGGTTTAACACATATACTTTATCATTTTATATATAAATCTACAAAAAAGGCTTCTATTCAATTAACCAAAAATAATAGTATGTTTCAAGGCTTTATGATACAGCATATTGCCAACTTTAAATACTTAAAAGCTACTGGAAGGATTAAGAATTATGGTCAAAAATTAGAGGATAGAGTTCATGAAATTGAAGGTTTTAGAAAAAAAATGGGCTATTTAACGAGTATTAGTGAAGCAGCCAGAGAACCCTTGTTGATTATCATTATTTGTTTAGTGATGTTTATTCAAGTGCAGTATTTAGGAGGAAATATTGGAACTATGTTGATTAGTTTAATGTTTTTTTATAGAGGATTAATAGCTTTGGTAGGGATGCAACAAAACTGGAATCGTTTTTTACAAGTTTCCGGTTCTATGGAAAATATGCTTGATTTTCAAGATTTCCTTAGAAAGAATTTAGAAAAAGATGGAAAAGAAAGGTTTGAAGTTTTTAAAAATTCTATTGTACTAAAAAATGTAGATTTTTACTATGGAGCAAGCCAAATATTAAAAAATATAAATTTTTCTATTCCTAAAAATACTTCTATCGCTTTTGTAGGAGAATCGGGTAGTGGGAAAACAACATTAGTAAACTTAATATCTGGATTAATACCCGAAGATGCAGGAGAAATCACTGTGGACGGTATTGTTTTAAAAAATATAAAGAAATCTACTTATCAAAATCGTATAGGTTATGTAAGTCAAGATGCGGTAATATTTAATGATACTATTTTTAATAATATTACCTTTTGGGCAGAAAAAACGGAGGAAAATCTAAGAAAATTTGAAAAAGCCATTACTCAAGCAGCTTTAAGTGATTTATTAGTTGAATTACCGGAAGGAATGGAAACCGAATTAGGAAATAATGGTATCAATCTAAGTGGGGGACAAAAGCAAAGAATTTCTATTGCTAGGGAATTGTATAAGGATATAGATATTTTAATTTTAGATGAAGCCACTTCTGCTTTGGATTCAGAAACAGAAAAAGAGATACAAGAAAGTATAGATGCTTTGCAAGGGAAATATACTATTTTGATGATAGCCCATAGATTATCTACTATTCGTAATGTTGATCAAGTAGTATTAATGGATAAAGGGAAAATAGTGGATGTGGATACTTTTGAAAATTTAGTGCAAAATCAAGATCGTTTTAGGAAAATGGTGGAATTGCAGGAACTTTAAAATAATAATATGCATTATTCAGATATTCAATTTACATTAAAAGAAAATATTTTTCATTCTAATTTAGAGGGAGATTTTGCATGTTTTGCTTTATGGCAAGATGCGCGTCCATTTTTAGAAGAAATACGTAAAGTTTTAAAAAATAGATTTGAAATTTTATTAGAAACTGAAATGGTATGGTCAAAAGAATATTTCCATTCTAATGCACAAAGATTGTATGAGGCACCCATTTATCTTAATGATAATCAAGAATTCTTGCAATCCATACATGGTAATAAAATTGGAGGAAATTCTTTTATTTTATTTATTATTAAAGATGAAAATCCTCTTTATACCTATGCACAATCCGTATCAGGAAAAATAGAAATTACAAATTTGAATTTCGTAGATGCTAAATATACTTTTAGGGATTGGATTTTTGAAAAAACCAATAAAAAATATGGTGTTCACTCTACTAATAATATTTATGAATTCTTTTTTCAGGTTCCTTTATTATTAGGAGTGGATCGATTTAAAAAGTTATTAAAAAGTGAAATAATTGAAGAGGTTAGGATTGAAAAAGACTTAGAAGGTGCAAAAGGATGGAAAAGTTATAAAGATTTATTTGAAATTTTAAATCTTACTTGTAATTATCTGGTTCAAAGAGGATTTGAAACCTTACCAGAATCAAATCCAGAGAAAGACATTGATTTTTTAACAGATAATCATCAACGTTTAGCTTCTGCACTTGGTGCAATTCAAAATAGAAATCAAAGTTATAAAGGAAAGATAAAAGTGGCTGAGGAGTGGATATCTTTGGATATGCGTTTTGTTGGAGATAAATATTATGATGTAGTTTGGGAGAAAAATATGTTGGATAATAAAATCATGCATAATAATATTTACATTCCTCGTGAAGATGATTATTTTTTCAGTTTATTATACCATGCTAAGGCACAAAAATCTAGTGTAAAAGATAAGTATATACCTATTTTAGAGCAATTTGCGAAGCAATTGAAGTTTAATTGGTATAATTCAAATAAATTAAATGATAATAAGTTTATTGCTAAAGCTTTAAAAGGCTTTTATAAAGCAAATGGTTACTTTTATGAAGATGCAATTGATAAAGGGGTATATAAAAATCAGGAAATTATAGAAACACTACCTTCTTTTAAGATAATTAAGCCTAAAAAACTTCTAAAAATAAAAACTAGACTTTATCCCTATATACCAAAATCTTTAATAAAAATAAAGAAAAAAATACTTGGTTAAAATGAAAGAAAGAGTAAGAAATATAATTAATATGTTCTTTTTTAAAATGGGATTCTTTCCTCCGGAGAGGGTTTTATCTGGAGCTCAAATCAAAGAAGATTATAAAAATGCATCACAAGACATTCGTGAATTTATTATTCGAAAATATTTTAATTATTTTGCGTTAAATAATGATCACAAAGGTTATGAGAAGTTTCTATTTGATTATGGAATTGAAATAAATTTTTCTACTGAAAACAAAAGCTTTTTAAATAGTAAAGGGAATGGTGCAGGAAGTTTAAACACTTTTCGTAAAGTAAAAAAGAATAATGATATACTTTTTGAGAAAATATATTTTTCTCATCATAAAGATTTAAAACATACTTTGTTTTTTTATGATAAAATATATCCTATACTCAAACAATATATTAATATTCCCAATTTAAATACTAAAATATACGGAGATGAAATTTCAGCAATTTATTTCACCTTTTTAAATTTAAAGAGGCACTCTTCTGAAAATGTTTTAGAAGAAAAATTAATAACTATATCAAAAACTCTTATAAATTTAAAAATAGAAGAAAGTTTTAAACCACCTTTTTATATTTATAATTTTATAGAACATTCAGAATATAGATTATATAGAGAAATTGCTAAAAATAACTTGAGAAAATTCAATATAGATTTAACTGAATTAGAAGATATTTTAATTAAATCAAAAACAGTTATTTCTCATGGTGATTTAAATATTTCTAATGTTTATGAAGACAATATAATTATTGATTGGGATAGTTTTGGTATTTATCCAATAGGCTTTGATATTGCTTATTTATATCAAAGATTATTATGGAAAGGAATTGTTGATGAAAATTATAATGAGTGGGTATATTCTAATTATTTAGATTTCTTTACTGAAAAAGATGAAATGGATATTTTTAAAATGAATTTTTTGATTTTCCTTTATGTTTTTAGTTTTCGATTAAAGAAAGCAAGTTATTTTAAAGAATTAGAAAATCAACTAAGAAAAGAAATTACTAAAATAATAAAATGAAACTACTATTTATATTTAAATCTTTTGGAAACGGTGGAGTAGCTTCAGTGATGATAGAAAAGTTAAATTATTTAGCAGAAAGAGAGAATTTTGAAATTCATATTCTTTCAGAATTTCCAAATAATAATATTACTATAAAAAGATTTACTCCAAAAATCCATATTCATGTATTGTCTTTAGATCACATTGTTTTAAAACCCAGATTGCCTATAATTGGATATTTTCAGTTATTAAAAGATGTACAAATAGAATATCAAAAATTTATTGATAAATTAAAACCTGATATTATTACAGGATTTAATTATGGGTATAATCGTGAAATAATTCCATTTTTAAAAACAAAAGCAATTAAAGTTCTTGAATTGCACGGAGCTTACGTAAGTAGAAGACTTTTAAAAAAAACGAAAAGACCTATTGATTATTTAAGAAAAAAAACAAGTGTTTTACATAATAAATATGATTATGCTATTACTTTAACTCAAGAAGATACACAGGATAGAAAATATTTAAAAATTCCTACAAAACATATATATAATAGTATTTTCTTGCCAGCAGAAATTTCTTTATTTGAGAATAGATCTAATATAATTCTTGCGGTAGGAACATTAACTCATAATAAGAATTTTATTGACTTAATTAAGGCTGCTAATAAGATTAAAGAAAAATTAAAGAACTGGCAAATTTTTATCTGTGGAGAAGGTGTAGAAAAAGAGTTTTTGCAAAATGCAATTAATGAATATGCTCTACAAGATATTGTAATTTTAAAAGGTCATGTATTTGATATGCAAGCACTTTATAATAATGCAAAATTGTTGATTAGCACTTCATTATCAGAAGGCTTTGGACGTACAATGACAGAAGCTTTAAGTTATAAAATTCCTGTTATAGCTTATGATTGTAAATGTGGACCTAAAGAAATTATTGCAGATAAAGTGAATGGATTTGTTATACCTTTTAGTTATGAAGTATTAGCAGAAAAAATCAGCGAATTAATTGATGATGAAAAAAAGTTACAATCATTTTCAAAGCATAGCTATGATGATTTAAATAAATTTTATTATGAGCGTATAATGCAAGAATGGGTAACATTTTATAAAGAGATTAATAATCAAATAAAGGATTAGAAATTTTGTTTGACG
>DATGSF010000222.1:0-4197 GCA_035302865.1 Chitinophagaceae bacterium | reverse complement strand
AAATAAGAATTATAGCACTAATGTGGGTGATGAAGGTGGTTTTGCACCAAATATACAATCAAATGAAGAAGCTATAGAAACTGTATTAAAAGCTATTGAAGTGGCAGGCTTTAAACCTGGAGAAGATGTTGTAATAGCAATGGATGCAGCTATTAGTGAATTGTATGATAGGGAAAGGGATGTTTATAGATTTCATAAATCGACTGGAAAAGAAATGCATAGTGATGAAGTTGTGCAATATTGGGTGGATTGGTGTAATAAATATCCTATTGCTAGTATAGAAGATGGTATGGATGAAGAAGATTGGACTGGATGGAAAAAATTAACAGAAGCCCTTGGTTCAAAAGTACAATTAGTGGGTGATGATTTATTTGTAACTAATACAGAGCGTTTAGAAAGAGGAATTAATGAGGAAACTGCAAATGCTTTATTGGTAAAAGTGAATCAAATTGGAACATTAACAGAAACTATTGATTCGGTTTCCATGGCTCAAATTAATCAATATAATACAGTTATGAGTCATAGAAGTGGAGAAACAGAAGATGATACTATTGCTGATTTAGCAGTTGCATTAAATTGTGGACAAATTAAAACTGGCTCTGCATCTCGTTCTGATAGAATGGCTAAATATAACCAACTTATTAGAATTGAAGAGTCTTTAGGTGATAGCGCAGTTTATTTAGGAAAGAAATTGAAATTTGGTAAATAGTTAATTGAAAAATAATACATTATAGTGGTAAATATATTAATTCTGGGCTCAGGTGGACGTGAATCAGCTTTAGCTTGGAAAATTAAGCAAAGTGCGCAATGTGATAAATTATTCATTGCTCCAGGCAATGCTGGAACCAAAAATTATGGAGAAAATGTAGATTTAGATATAAAAGACTTTGAGGCTTTAGCTGCATTTTGTAAAAAGGAAAATATTCACTTTGTGCTTCCTGGTAGTGAAGAACTTCTCGTTGCTGGAGTCGCAGATGCTTTGCAAAGTGAAAACTTCCCTCAAAACTTACAGGTTCTTGGGCCCAATAAACAAGCTGCAGCATTAGAAGGTAGTAAGGATTTTGCAAAAGAATTTATGCAAAAATATCAAATTCCTACTGCTTCTTATAAGACTTTCAATAAGGAAAGTTATGAAGAGGGGATTGAATACATCAAAAAGCACTCCTTACCTGTTGTATTAAAAGCGGATGGATTAGCTGCCGGTAAAGGTGTAATCATTGCTGAAACGCATGAAGATGCATTAAGAGGATTTGAATCTATGATTCAAGATGCACAGTTTGGAGAAGCGAGTGCTAAAGTTGTAGTGGAATCATTTTTAAAAGGAATAGAAGTTTCCTCTTTTATTTTTACGAATGGAAAGTCGTTTTTTAGATTAGCAAATGCTAAAGATTATAAACGTATTGGAGAAGGTGAAACAGGTTTAAATACTGGTGGAATGGGAGCAGTTTCTCCTGTGCCATTCATGAAAGGAGAGTTTGATGAAAAAGTGTTGAATAAAGTAATATTACCAACACTAGATGGATTGAAAAAAGAAGGAATAGAATATAAAGGTTTTATATTTTTTGGTTTGATAAATGTCGATGGGGAACCTTATGTTATAGAATATAATTGTAGATTAGGTGATCCAGAAACGGAAGTTTTAATGCCTTTATTAGAAGGAGATATAATTGAAATGTTTCAATTAATAAATAAGGAAGATGAAGCTTGGAAAAAAGCTGAATTAAGTATTTCTTCAAAAGCAGCTGTTACAATAATGAGTGTCTCCGGTGGATACCCAGAAGAATATGAAAAAAACAAAGAAATTCATATTGCAGAAACAAAAGAGGAAAGTATAATTTTTTATGCAGGTGCAAAAGAAAAGGATGGAAAGGTGTTCACTTCTGGAGGACGTGTTTTAGCCGTTACCTCTTTAGCAGATACTCTAGAAAAAGCATTGGTAAATTCTTATGCGCAATTGGATAAAATTGCTTTTGAAGGACAGTATTATAGAAAAGATATAGGATTCGAATTTAAATAAATTGGGAAATGATCGAATTAGATGGAAAATTAATTAGTGATGAAGTTTTAGAAGCAGAATTTGTCTGTGATTTAAATAGTTGTAAAGGGGGCTGCTGCGTGGAAGGTGACGCAGGAGCTCCTATTACTAAAGATGAAGCTGAAAAAATTAAAGAGATTTATCCTATTATTAAAAAATACTTAAGTGCCAAGAGTATTGAAATTATTGAAAATAAGGGGACACATTGGATAGATGAAGATTATGATTTTGTAACGCCTACTATAGGGAATGGAATCTGTGTATATGGATATCATGATGAAAATGGAATAGTGAAATGTGCTATAGAAAAAGCATATTTAAATGATGAGGTTGATTTAAAAAAACCAATTTCTTGTCATTTATTTCCTATTATAACACAAACTACATCGATGTTTGAAATAATAAATTATTATCCTCGTCCTAAACTTTGTGCACCAGCTTGTAAATTAGGAAAAGAATTGAAAATTCCAGTGTATAAATTTCTTAAAGAACCTCTTATTCGTAAATATGGTGAAGAGTTTTATAATGAATTAGAAGCAGTGGCAATACAAAAAGAAAAAGATAATTTGTAATAGAGGAAAGCTTACTCATTATTCTATTCCAGAAAAAACATATTGTATAATATTTGCGCCCATTTGTAGAGCAGCTTTTCGAATATGTTCTGGGTCATTATGCACTTCAGGGTCTTCCCAACCATTCCCCAAATCAGATTCATAGGTATAAAGACAAACTAAGCGACCTTCATAAAATAACCCAAAAGCCTGTGGTGCTTTTCCATCATGCTCGTGTACTTTAGGTAAACCTTTAGGAAAGCTGAATTTTTGATGAAAAATGGAATGACTAAATGGTAATTCAACAAAACTTATTTCGGGAAAAACCTTTTTCATTTCAGGTCGAACATAAGGATCCAAACCGTAATTATCATCTATATGCAAAAAACCTCCACTAATTAAATATTGTCTCAAATTTTTAGCTTCCTGATCTGTAAAAAACATACGGCCGTGACCCGTTGCATGTACAAATGGATAATGAAACAAATCTGCACTACCAACTTCTACCTCGGCCTGTTTGGTAGGAATGTTTGTTTTTAATTCTTGATTACAAAATTGTGCTAAATTTTTTAAACTTGTAGGGTTGGCATACCAATCTCCACCTCCACCATATTTTAATACTGCTAAAGGGGGATGTTGAGCAAAAGAATGGGTGCTAAATAATAAACTTAAAATAAAAATAAAATTAACTAAGCGCATCTCGTAAAGCATTTAATAAACTTATGGCATGAATACCTGCAGTTTCTGTTCTTAATCTTGATTTTCCTAAATCTAGGGCTTTTCCTTCATTCTGTAAAATACTATTTATTTCTTCTTTAGTAAAATCACCTTCAGGACCAATAAAAATTAAATGGGAATGTTCTTTTTGATAAAAATCCAAAATGCTCATTTTAGCTTCATCGATACAATGTGCAATGCCAATATTAATTTTGCTTAATTCTTGAATCTCTTTTAAATTATATACTTCTTCTATAGTGCATAAATCTACTATTGTTGGCAACCAAGCTTGTTGCGATTGCAACATAGCAGAAATAGCAATTTTTTCTATTCTTTCTACATTCCATTGTGTTCTTTCACTTCTTTTACAGTGCAAAGGAATAATACCGTCAACACGTAATTCAGTTGCTTTTTCAATTAACCATTCTGTCCTATTTCTGTTTTTAGTAAAACTAATTGCTAACCAGTTCTCGTTTTTAACTTTAGGTATTTTTTCTATAGATAAAATTTGAGCATTACAATGTTTTTTATGTGCTAAAGTAATTTCAGCTATAGCCAATAAGCCTTTGCCATTAGTGATTTTTATTTGATCTCCTTCTTTTTTTCGTAAGACTTGTACAATATGGTTAGCATTATCAGCATTTAAAGTTACCACTTCATTTAATTGAAGCTTGCAAGTCTGATGATAGAAATAAGCCAACATGTACAATTAGAATTTAAATAAATAATTTACCTTTTCTCTATTCACTTCTTTCCCATTCTTTCTAGTAACTTGAAAAATTTGAAATAACTCCCCAGTAACATAAAGTAATTTCTGTTCCATTGTCGCACCATCTGAAGTTTTAAAATTGCCTTCAATATAAACTGAACGAATTCTATTACTAAATTTATCCA
>DATGSF010000221.1:0-14026 GCA_035302865.1 Chitinophagaceae bacterium | reverse complement strand
AAAGTCTTCAATAAAACTTGCGTGCACCTTATGAAACATCAAAGAAGAGGGAGAATGTTCTTGATTTATCTTTTTTGATGCGTCCTTGGCCTTTTGACATAAACTCTCAGCAAGGCTTGCTCCGTAATGAAAAGGATAATTCGCCTTTATATAAGCTATACCGGCGCAGGCAGTTAATCCTTTTGAAAAGAGCTCATTTTTAAGTCCATACTTGGTATCGAAATCTTTAAACTCCTCTTTCGTGGAACTCTCAAATTCTCCGAGAAAGACTTGTGTATAATCCAAAGCTAAGTCACCTCTGATTATAGCCGTTAAATCGTCACCTCCTAAAAGGACTGGTCGGAAAGGGATTCGGTTTAGTTTTTTATCCTTTAAGACTGGTTCAATTACTTTTTCGAAAGCTTCTTTAGCTGATTTTTTGGTAGCCTTATCGAGTTTTTTTGAAAATTCTTTAAAAGCTTTTCTCGCCTCATCACCATTAAGAACCTCACCCATTTTAATGAGTTTTTTTCCTAAATTATTGCCATCTGCGTGAATAACTGCAATCCAACTTTGGTTTTTATCTCCTTTAATCATTTCGGAGATGTCAAATGGAAATTCTGCGGCGTGAAATTGTTTACTTTCAAATATATCTTTTGCAAGCCTCTTGTTAGCTGAATTAGATGCCTCTAACTTTTGTTTTTGGCCGAAGTCAATAACTTCATTTTTGTAATATTCAAATCCTACACCTCCGGTTCTTCTGGTTGTTTCGGTTACCATTAAGCCGGCAGTATCTCTGATTGTAATCGCTTTATTTCTTTGTGCTCTTAATCTGTTTTCCAATTGTTGAATTGCATCTTCTGCCTCTTTTTCTTCTACAACAGCTTGACTAATCGTAATTCCATCTGCTTTTTCCATTACTGCTTTTGGAAAAGACCAAACCATCTTTTGACAATCTTCCTTATTATCAAAAACATATTTGATGTTTCCTGCAGCCCCAATTAGGAGGTTATCTTCTGAAAAAGGAATACTCAATTCTTTTAATTGGTCTTTAAAGAAAGAACTACATATTTTTTCAACGATCTCACTCGCTCCAACAATCTCCCTTAACTTATTCGTCTGAAATATAAAACTCTGAATGCCTTGAACGGAGGCACCGTATAAGTATTTTGCCATATATTTTATCTATTTGTATTTTTTTTATGATTAATCACTCCATAACCATGACTTACACCTTTTCCTAAACCTATAAAGTTTGGAAGGAAGGCATTTGTAGAAAAATCAACATCAAAAGCCATTAATTGAGTGTTTTTATATCTTAATGATTTGACTTTTATAATATTAAGTATGCGCAACTTCACCTCTTTATCTATTTCCCAGTCCACTCCCTTAGCAAAGGCGAGAATATTACCTATTAATATCTTCTCCAACATATCTAATTGATCAATATCACTATACTCTTTATATCTTTTATAATTTTTATCATTTAATGCTAACCAATTTTTAATAACATACTGATAGGAATTCTCTTTTACTTGAAGAGTTACATTTCCTAAATCTAAATTTTCAATTTCCAATGCAACTTTCTTTCCTTTAATGTTAATCTCCCAATTATCTTGATTAAATAAATTATGTATTTCATCTACTGCATGCGATAAACATACTATAGATGAAAAACTGTTTATACTTTTATATTGAATCAATGGATATCTATATGCCAAATTTCCATCAGTCAAATGCTGATGAAACCAAGAATGCTCCTTACCTATTTTTGATGCAATTGCACCCCTAAAAGCAGATACACCTTGCAGATTTGTTGGATGATTAAATTGTATCGTTAATCTTCTTATTTTCATGAATAAAAAACAGGATTATAGTAATATATTTTCTAAAAATTAATAATCAAATAACAAATCTTCACAATGCCTATTTTGTTATTATAATGTTATATTTTATTATTTTTCACAAAATAATAAAAATATTTTATTTTGACAAAAAATGAAATAAAATAATTAAATTCTAATTACTATCATGTACATAATCAAGAAATCATTTAAAAAAGATATTGCAGATTTATTATGTATAAAATATTACTTTTTTAAAACACTATTCTACTAATCTGAATACAGATTATGATTTAAAAATCTATAATATTAAATACAATTAGACATAAAACAATTATGCAACTTGTAATCTTAAGGGAATAATGCAATTACACCATCATATATTAAAGCAGAGCATTGACTAAGCGTTGTTTAAAAAGAAAGAATCAATAGATTTAGAAATATTAATAACAAGAAGTAATAAATAAAACTATTCATATTACCAATTGACAATAATCTTCTTTTAATTTTTTAATATAATTTTTTGGAATTTATATAGGTTATCTCATTTTCTCACATTCAGTCTATACTAATTTATGGTTCTATAAATAAAGTATTTACTATCAAGACATTATTCAGCAATTAATACATATTTTTTAATTACAATACAACCTAAAATATAAGGATGCATTATAATAAAACACATGCTAAAAATATTCCACACTTCTCCCAAAATTTCAATATCCCTTATTGAAAAATCTTAATCAATTAAAAACTCCTCTAATAAGGTATTAAACTCTTTTTTAGCAGCTAATTCCTTAGGTACAAATTCTTCAAAAAACATGGTAACAATATTTTGCTTTATGCAATCTAGTGCATCTTCACTCTCAGGACTTGTTTTTAAAATATTATAAGATTCAATTAATCGCTGTACTTTAAATGCAATAGAAGCACTCTTAAAATCAAAAGGTATTTGAATTTCTTCAGAATTCATATACTCTACTAATTCCCAAATATTTTTGTCTTTTTCTGTAAGTATGTAATTTTTATCCAAATAGTTTTTAATCCTTTTTAATGCTTCAAAACCGTCGGTATCTTTAACACGAAGAGAATTAATAAGATTATGTAGCTTATTCTTAAATAAATAAGAACGATTATTTTTATCAATAGAGCTTATAACAATGATGAAAAAATAATACTTAATTTTATCAATAATAGTATCTAAAAATTGAGCTTTGTATTCCAAGCAGTAAACCAATTGTTTATTCAAATCGATTAAATCTTCATTTAAATTGTTCTCATCTCTTAAAAAATGAGCATCTCCTCTACTTTTAGCTAAAATAAATCCTATTTTTTTGAGATAATCTCTCCATAAATCTGTAGGATTTCCCTCAAATTCTTTGTGAATTTGAATATACCGTGAACTTGAAAAATTGTACACTTCTTCGTTATAGGAATCTATAAACAATTCATAAATAGCACCTTCTTTCCCATATTTATCGAAAAAAGTAATTGGTAAACCTTCTTCAGAAATTGCAAAATTCAGATTTCCGCTTTTTAAAATTGTTTTTACTTTATATTTTTGAGATGTATCAATTATTGCATTTGGAATATCTGGATTTATAGGTATTCCTTCAATAGAAATCTTACCATCTTCCTCAATTGATGTTATTTTAAACTGAACACAATCTCCAACCTTTAAAAAATCTTGTACTTTAAAGTTAAATCGGGTTTGATGAAATTTTAAAGGATGAAATAATAAATCTAATTTTACACCTTGTATATAAGAACTGATAAAACAAAATCTTCCTTTTCTATCAAAAGCCTTAACTCTTCCAATATATTTTACATCAAAATCTATATTATTATAATCAATACTTGGAATTTCTTTCTCATAATTTAAATAAGTAGTAATTGCCTCATACATTGATAGGTAATCAGTCTCAAAATCCACTTTCATATCCTCTATTTGAGAATATATATGTAAATCCAAAGAATTTATTGAAGCAATTAAATACAAATCCTCAGAATCTAATGAATAAAAATGATTGCCAGGTACATATTGTAATGCTTGATCTTTATGTATAATCAATCCAGCATTAGGCGCAAACGAGTCTTTTAGTTCTTCTTTATATACCATATTTTCCACAGCATCGTAAGGCAAATCAAACATTTGATATTCATTTTGATTTTTAGGTTTTAAATAAGCGTGTTCTCTAATTAATTGAATAGCTAAATCTACAAAACGTACATCTTTTTTGTATACTGCAAAGAAGCGTAAAAAAACTACTGAAGTTATAATCAACTCTTTTTTTGCTTCTGAAGCTAAATGTAATAATATTACCAGGAATTTATTTCTAATAAGAAATTGCATTTCTTCCTTTTTTATTTGATCGAGCACCTCATTATTATCCATATTTTGCATTACAAAACGCTCTATAGCATAAATCTTACTTTCAACAGATTTTATATAAAAAACCAACTCTCCATCGTTTATGAATTTCTTTTCTAAAAAACTGATTATTAGTTCATATATAATGCTATCCATTTCTCTGTTTGGAAAATACACAGATAAACGAACAATAAATTTAAAAATATTTCTTTTCTCAGGATTTAAATAAGGATTATAATCCACCTGCTCTTTTAATTCTTTAACATAAGAAAATACCTTATCTTCTAAAAAAAGATGTAAAGCCTTTTGAGTGTATGTATAATTTCTTAATTTAGTTTCAGCTTTTAATATTATAGTTTGTACACTGCTTTCTGAAAAATTATTCAAATAATCAGAATCTTCTAATATCCATTTTTCGATTTTTATATAAATATCTACCAAGGTTTTACCTCTTTCAAAGTCTCCCATTTCAAAACATCGATACACCTCATCATCTAAAAAAGACAAATAAGTAAAAATCCATAAATCCTCCCCCTCTTCATATTGATTTAGATAGAGGTTTCTAAGATTTTCTGATTTCTCATTGGATAAATAATTATTATAATTCTCATTATAAAAATAAGTTTCCTCCTTGTTCTCGTAACCAATAGCTTTAAATAAATCTTCTACTAAATATTTTGTGATTTTATGTTCCTCATAATTGAAAACTAAATTCAAAAAACCTTCTTTTTTAAAACCAGAAACATATAGATTTATTGTATCTCCCTCCTTATAATCTTGCATTCGGTTTTCAAACGTTTTATCCATCAAAGGATAATAAAAGTTGAAATATCCATAAGTATCGCGCAAAGACCAGTACGGAATTTCAGTATCTTCAAAAGTATAAATATTACTAATCACAAAAGAGTATCGTTCTCCTACATTATATACCTTAGAATTAAAATAAAGCTTAGCAACGTTTAAAGTAGGTTTTCCATCAGGATAATAACCTAACACAAATGGCACTTCATCATCTAATGCAATATCATTTAATCCTGGATGGATTGTTGTCTTTAATTTTTCTCCGTTATAATCTAAAACTAAAAACCGAACACTATTATTATTGAAATAACTATTTTCTACTTTCAAAATGTATTCCACACCTTCTTGGAAATTGAAGTCCGCAATATTTTTATAAAGAGTATCAATTTGACTTGGCCTATCGAAAAATACCTTATTCTCATTTAAATTTAAACTTTTAATACGCAAGCGAATTTCAGAAGCATCAGTATATAAAAAAGATACAGGAATTGCAAATCGTAAATTTGGATAATTACTAACTACAGCAACATTATTTTCTATTTTAATAATATCAAAATCATACTCTGCTTCTTCTTCATAAAGGTTTAATATACTATATTCAAACTCAGGATCTTCAAACACGTTTCTGTAATTTTTAATGAACAAGTAAATCTCATCTCCAATTTTATCAGTAAGTAAAAAAACAGCGTATTCTTTTTCCGTTTCCACATCTTGAACTGTACTATAATCTTGTGATGGATGGTGTGAAATAACCTTATATTTTTTATGCTTTATCGTATTCATAGTAATAAAATGTATTTAGTTTAAAAAAACATAGGAAGTAATAAGTACCACATAATAATATCAAGTAAACTATATTTCTTCACTTAACCTATGTAAAATAAGATTGTAATTTAAAAAAATTAGAAATAAAATACTCGTCGAGAATATCACAATTCTTATTAAGAACAATTTAAGTAATTTTTTTCATACTTTAACATTAGTTTATTTTTAAAATTAAAAAAAGCTTGCCTATACACGTTTTGTATTTAGGCAAGCTAAAAGATATTTTTAAAAATTTTAAAAGAAAAGAGTATAAATGAAGATATTAAATCACCAAATATAGTACCATATAATTATCTATACTTTAGATTCTAAACTCTAGGCTATCTCTTTTATTTCAAAACATTTTTTTAATAATAAGTAGCACGTCTTACTTCCATTATATGTCGTGCTAAGCGAACCACTTGGTGTGTGTATCCATACTCATTATCGTACCATACATAGAGATTAACACTCTTTCCATCTTCAGAAACAATAGTTGCAGGTGCATCTACTATAGAAGGCGCACTTGTTCCAATAATATCTGATGATACCAATTCAGTATTTAACGAGTATTGGATTTGTTCAACCAATTTCCCTTCAAGAGCAGCTTTTCTTAAAATACCATTTAATTTTGCCACATCTACTTTTTCATTAACTTCCAGACTTAAAATTGCTAATGAACCATTTGGTACAGGAACACGAATAGCATTAGAAGTTAATTTTCCATCTAAACTAGGTAATGCCTTTGCTACTGCTTTTCCAGCTCCAGTTTCTGTAATTACCATATTTAATGCAGCAGCTCTTCCTCTTCTATATTTTTTATGCATATTATCTACCAAGTTCTGATCGTTAGTATATGCATGAATAGTTTCAATATGTCCTTTAATAATTCCTAATTCATCTTCTACCACTTTTAGCACAGGGGCAATAGCATTTGTAGTACAAGAAGCAGCTGAGAAAATATCATGACTTTCTGCTGTATATTCTTCATGATTAACACCATAAACAATATTTGGAATACCTTTTCCAGGAGCAGTTAATAATACTTTTGCAGCACCTTTTGATTTTAAATGGCGAGATAAAGCTTCTTTATCTCTAAAGGCACCCGTATTATCAAGAACTAAAGCATCTTTAATGCCATATTTTGTGTAATCAATATCTTCAGGCGCATTAGCAGAAATAATATATACTGTAATTCCATTTATTATTAAAGCTTGATTTTCCACATCAATTTCAACTGAACCATTAAAATCTCCATGAATAGAATCAGATTGCAATAATGATGCTCTCTTTAATAAAGTACTTTCATCAATTTTATCGCGAGTAACTATAGCTCTTAAGTTCAATTGTTTTCCTGAACCAGCTTTATAAATTAATTCACGAGCCAATAAACGTCCGATACGTCCAAATCCATATAAAACAACATCTCTTGCTTCAATATTGCTATCTCCTAAACTTGCTAATTTTTTAGAAATATAATCTTTTAAAGCATCGCCTTCAACTTTATCATTTAATACTTCTAATGCTAATTTTCCTAAATCTATTCTAGCTGGCGCTAAATCTAATTCCAATAATACATTTACTATTTTTAACGTATCAAAAATAGTAATTTCTTCTTCAGTAAATTTTCTAGCTTCTTTGTGTAAATTTAAAATTGCACTCGCATTGCTGTTCAACAATTGATGACGGAATAAAACTAACTCAACTGTTTTTTCTGTCCACAAAGTGCTTATTAAATAGTTAAATTTTGCTGCTGCATTTTGTTTGGAAGCAAAGGAAGAGATTTCTTCTTTAAAAGAAACTTTTGTTGTCATTTTATGATTTATTTAGTAATGTAAAATATATAATTTATAAGTCTAGCAAAGTTACAAAAAATTTACATATTTTGCTAAGTTTCGATTTTAAGTTTTTAGGACTATTGTTATTGATTTTTATCGCATTTTATAGTTTTATTTCAATGTACTTTTCTTTAAGGTTTATTGTTTTACATCAAGATTAACTTTAGTTCTTGATTTTAAAATTAAAAAATCAAATTCCAATCTCCTAAGCTGTTTTAAAAATTGTAGCATATAAATAAGAACAAAACATTTTTAATATGCTATTCAGTAATAAAAACATTAATTTTTATGATATCTTTTTACTTATATTAAAAAGCATACAATGCTCAAAAAAAGTATTCTCAATGTTTATAAGCTTCTATCTTATACTCTTTTAATAGTTTAATTGTATGCTTATTTCAAAAAGGATTTCTTAGAAAATTTATATTTTATCAAAATACTTAAAAGACTGTTTATTTTTAATATTTATAATACTATGATACATTAAATCAATACAAGCCATTACATCATCCTTGTGAACCATTTCCACGGTAGTATGCATATAGCGCAAAGGCAAGGAAATCAAAGCAGATGGTGTGCCCGCATTTGAATAAGCAAATGCATCAGTATCCGTTCCGGTAGATCGCGAACAAGCATTTTTTTGAATGCTAATATTATTTTTTTGAGCTACATCTTCAATATGTTTCAATAAATTCATTTGCACCGCAGGTCCATAAGCCAATACAGGACCATCTCCACATTTTAAGTCCCCTTCCACCTTTTTATCAATCATTGGGGTTTGCGTATCATGAGTTACATCTATACATATTGCAACATCAGGTTGTAATCTTCTTGCAATCATTTCAGCACCACGTAAACCAATTTCTTCTTGAACTGCATTAACAACGTAGAGTGTAAAAGGCAAGTCTATTTTATCACGTTTTAATCTTTTGGCAACCTCAGCAATTACAAAACCACCCATACGATTATCTAAAGCTCTTCCTACAAAATATCTATCATTTAAAATTTCAAACGAATCTTCATAGGTTATAACCGTCCCAACATCTACTCCCAAATCCAAAACCTCTTTTTTAGAAGTGCAACCAATATCTATAAATATATTTTTTTGCGTAGGTGTCTCTTCTTTATCTCCTTGCCTTGTATGAATTGCAGGCCAACCAAAAACTCCACGTACAACTCCTTTACTACCATGAAGATTTACTTTTTTTGAAGGCGCTATTTGATGATCAGAACCACCATTACGAATAACATAAATCAAACCATCATCAGTAATATAATTAACATACCATGATATTTCATCAGCATGGGCTTCAATAACTACTTTATAATCTTTTCCTGGATTGATTACCCCCACTGCAGTTCCATAATCATCAATAAACCAATCATCTATTGCATCACTCAAATAAGAAAGCCATAATTTTTGCCCTGCTGCTTCAAAGGAAGTTGGGGAAGCATTATTTAAATAATTTTCTAAAAATTTTAAGGATATTTCAGATAATGACATAGGTATATAATTTTAAAATTTAGTTTAAGATTTAGTTGAAGAGTTCAATAAAAGTACTATTAAGAAGTCTTCTAATTATTTATCATTTTATTTATTTCAGAATCTTTAGGATAAGGAACTTTTGCTGCAGGAACCACCATACTTGAACTATCTAGATGCACCTCTTGATCATCAAAGAAAATATGAGCTCCGAAGGCTTTTAGAATTTGATCTTTAGCTAATCCACCTAAAAAGTATGCCTCATCCACTACTACACCCCATTCTCTTAAAGTATTTATTACACGCATATGTGAAGGAGCACTTCTAGCAGTTACAATTGCTAACCTTAAAGGAGATTTATCCATATTTTCGTTCAATACTTTTTGCATTCCAGATAATTTTTTCAATAAATCTGCAAAAGGCCCTTTTGATAAAGGGATTTTTTCATTTTCAGATTCATGCTGTATAAAAGAAGCTAAGCCTTCTTTTTTATACCGCAATTCGGACTCTTCTGAAAAAATAACAGCATCAGCATCAAAAGCTAATCGAACTTCATTTTCATCAAATTCAAAAATATTTCCAGGTGGATTATAAATTAAACCTGCCGCACAGGATTTAAAATCAATAATATCCTGCACATCTTTTTCATCTTTTGATAAGAATAAATCCACTCGGAATCCTTCAATATATGGTGCTAAGGATGTTCCCCCTGAAAGTGCAATTCTAGTAATGTTTAAATCCATTTTCCTTATTGAATTCAACATTCTTATACCTGTTTCTGGACTGTTCTTAGACATTACAACTACTTCCACTAATGGTTTTTCAACCAAACTATTTAAAAGTAATAAATTACGTATTAATGGAAATGCTGTTCCAGGTTTCAAGGGTACGTCTTCTTTCTCTAATTGATATTTTCTATAAGCATCGATTCCTTTATTTCGAAAAACTTCATTTTCCTTTTCCAAATCAAATAATGCTCTAGAAGAAACTCCAATTACTAAAGTGTTATCATCTATGGCCATAAAATAAGTATATTAAAGAAAAAAGCCAATACTATAAAGGTACTGGCTTTTTTATATTTTTCCATTAAATCTAAATGCTTTTTAGATTTTCCAAGCATCTACAGATTCTTCTGAATCGAAAGGTTTTACATTTTCACTATCAAAAGATGTAATATTTTCTACTTCATTGTCTTCATTAAAAGAATTCTCATCATCTTCATCACGATTATTGAATGCATCAAAATCAAAATCTGGCATTAATTCAGTTTTCACATAATCTACTGTTTCAGATAATGCTTCCAAGAACTTATTAAAGTCTTCTTTGTAAATGAACAATTTATGACGGTCATAACCTTCGTCATTAAATCTTCTTTTACTTTCTGTAATCGTAATAAAGTAGTCTTTACCACGTGTTTCACGAACATCAAAAAAATAAGTTCTTCTTTTACCAGCACGCACTCTTTTGCTAAAGATGTTTTCTACGATTCTTTTCTCGTCTGTTTTGTTTTCGAAGTTATTTTCGAAATTCTGATTGTTTTCGTACGCCACAATTCTAAATTTTTAGTTATAAATTAATTAAAAAATTTGTTTGCAAATGTAATAAAGGTATTTGAAAATTCAAACAATATTTTCCAATATTATATCTTTTCTGATAAGATTTTTTTTATTTTTTATTTTTTAACTATAAAAGTGAGTTTTTCTCCATCTTCTGCTAAATCAGCTTCTACTTTGTCTCCCGCTTTTACAGTATTATTCAAAATCTCTTCAGCTAATGGATCTTCAATATATTTTTGAATTGCTCTATACAAAGGTCTTGCTCCAAAATCTGGATCATAACCTTTTTCCACAATTAAATCCTTAGCTTTAGAAGTCAAATTTAATTCAAATCCTAAATTACTCATACGCTTTAAGACATCTTTCATAATTAAATCGATAATCTTCTTAATATCCTCTTCTGTTAAAGAATTAAATATTAAAACATCATCAATTCTATTTAAAAATTCTGGTGCAAAAGTTCGTTTTAAAGCTTTTTCGATTACCGCTCTATTATTTTCTTCAGAAGCAGAGACTTTTGCTGCAGTGGAAAAACCTACACCATCTCCAAAATCTTTCAATTGTCGCGCTCCAATATTAGAAGTCATAATAATAACTGTATTCTTAAAATCTACTTTCCTTCCTAAACCATCCGTCAATTGCCCATCATCCAAAACTTGCAATAATATATTAAATATATCAGGATGCGCTTTCTCAATTTCATCTAAGAGAATTACAGAATAAGGTTTTCTACGAACTTTTTCAGTTAACTGTCCACCTTCTTCATAACCTACATATCCTGGAGGTGCACCGATTAAACGTGACATAGAGAATTTCTCCATATATTCACTCATATCAATTCGTAATAAAGCATCCTCACTATCAAATAAGTACTCAGCTAAAGTCCTTGCTAATTCTGTTTTACCAACTCCAGTAGGACCTAAAAATATAAAGGAGCCAATAGGTTTTTTAGGATCTTTTAATCCTACTCTATTTCTCTGAATTGCTTTTACGACTTTTTGAACAGCATTATCTTGCCCAATAACAACGCCTTTCAAGTCCTCTCCCATTCTTCTTAATTTTTCAGACTCTGCTTCTACCATTCGCATTACTGGAATGCCAGTCATCATACTAATAACCTCGGCAATATCTTCGCCATTAATTGGAAAACGTTGGTGCTTTGATTCTTCTTCCCAGATAAATTTAGCTTTTTCTAATTCTTTATTTAATTCCTTTTCATCATCACGTAAGGAAGCTGCTTTTTCGAATTTTTGACTTTTAACTACTTTATCTTTTTCAATTTTCACCTCCTCAATTTTCTTTTCTAAATCTAATATATTTTGAGGAACATTAATATTTTTTAAATGTACACGTGCTCCTACCTCATCCATAACATCTATTGCTTTATCAGGTAGTAAGCGATCTGTCATATAGCGTTCACTTAATTTCACACAAGCCTCAATAGCTTCATCATCATATAGAACATTATGAAAATCCTCATACTTTCCTTTGATATTTTTCAAAATAGTAATAGTTTCCTCTACAGTTGGAGGTTCTATCAATACTTTTTGAAAACGACGATCTAAAGCGCCATCTTTTTCTATATGTACTCTATATTCATCTAAAGTGGATGCACCAATACATTGCAATTCTCCTCTTGCCAAGGCAGGTTTAAATATATTGGAAGCATCTAATGATCCTGATGCCCCCCCTGCACCTACTATAGTATGAATTTCATCAATGAATAGAATAACATCTCTGTTTTTTTCTAATTCAGTCATTATGGCCTTCATACGTTCTTCAAACTGACCACGGTATTTTGTCCCTGCCACTAAGGCTGCTAAGTCCAAACTTACTACACGTTTATTATATAATACACGTGATACTTTTCTTTGAACTATACGCAATGCCAACCCTTCAATAATTGCAGTTTTACCCACTCCAGGTTCTCCTATCAAAATAGGATTGTTCTTTTTTCTTCTTGATAATATTTGAGAAACTCTTTCAATTTCTTTTTCTCTACCTACGATAGGATCTAACTCCCCATCTTCAGCTAATTTCGTGATATCACGACCATAATTATCAAGAACTGGAGTTTTTGATGCTTGTTTTGTAGAGCTAGATCTTGGTCTATAAGAACCTTTTGGATTCTCTTGGTCATCAGAATCTCCGGCTCCCATCATTTCTGAAAATGGAGCATCTTTTATGTCCTCGTCAGCAATCTGATCTACATGCTCTGCAAAAGCCTTATAGGTTACACCATGACTATGCAATAGTTGAGCTATATGATTAGCTTCATCTTTCAAAATTGCTAACATTAAATGATCTGATTCTGCCATCGATTTTTTAAAAGTCATTGCTTCTAAAACCGTCATTCGTATCACTCGCACTGCCTGCTCAGTAAGAGGCAAATTTCCTTTAGGATGCCCCCCAGAATAACTTCCTTTCTTCATAATCATTTCTTCCACTTGATTTTTCAAGGCTGGTAAATCAACATCCAAAGAGTGTAATATATTAATGGCTTTACTCTCTCCATCATAAAGCAAACCTAAGAGCAAATGCTCTGTTCCCAAAAAGTCATTCTTCAAACGTATAGCTTCCTCTTTGCTATAGTTAATAATTTCTTTTATTTTGGGTGAAAAATTTGTATCCATAATATCTTAAAAATTTCTATCTTTTCTAGCTATATACTTCTATATATAAGCAAACAATTCGCTACTCATTCCTACGCAATCTAAATAAAAATAAAATATCTACATCAAAAAAATCAAAGTATTTTTTATTATATTAAAAACATTTCCATAATTTTCAATTGAATATCTTATATTTGAGTAACTTTGAATAAAGTTCTAAATTACGTAAAAACATCAAATAATGAAATTCAAATTTGATACCACAGATAATTATTGCATTATTGCGCCAGATTATCCGAATTTAAATGAAAATTTGGCAGACAATCTATTAGAAGAAATCCAAAAACGTCTAAATAATGAAGAAAGCAATTTTATTATATGTTTAGATAATACTGAAGATTCTGATACAGAAGGCAGAAATAAACTTCTACAATTACACGAATTAGTATATAAAAATTCAGGCTCTTTGGTATTTACTGGATTAAATGACTTAATATTAAAAACAATAAAAAAAGAACAATTACACATTCATTTAAATATTACTCCAACTTTAATTGAAGCCAAAGATATTATCAATATGGAAATTTTAGAAAGAGAATTATTTAATGAACATTAAAATTTATTCATAATGTAATTAAAATAATTTATTAAAAGCATGGAACTAACCATCCTTGGAAATAATTCAGCAAAACCAATTTATGGCAGATATCCGACAGCGCAAATATTAAAAGTAAATCA
>DATGSF010000220.1:0-2952 GCA_035302865.1 Chitinophagaceae bacterium | reverse complement strand
GTATCATTAAGGTTATCTGAACCATTACCTCTGTAAGTGTTATAGTATTTTTCTCTAACTTCATCTTTACAGTTTTTACCTTCAAGACCTACAGCACAAGCTACATCGTCTTTTTCACAAGATGTTAATCCGAAAGAAAGTCCAGCAATTGCAAATAAAGCTGCACCTGTCATTAATCTTACTTTTTTCATGTTTATTGTTTTTGCATTTAAAAAAAAATCATTTAAGATTCTTACCTTATTTCTTAACTTCTAGCCATGCTAGAAAAGCATGATTCTATAGTTACATTTCCATCACTAATATTAAAAGAAGCTTTAAGATTAGTATTATCAATATATTCTATTTTCCCAGAATATTGTTTTCCTTGAACTTCTTGCGTTGGAATATTTATTACATTACCATCAACATCTCCACTGATAGTAATATTTCCTTCTTCTACATTCCCTAAACCTCTAATTTCTACTTTTTTCGGTTCGGAGCTAGATCCCGGGAATATGAAAATTGTATAATTTAATGATGCGTTATTCCTATTTGTATTTACACATTCATCAATTGCATTATACATTCCTTCAAATTTTGTTCTTGATAATGTAGCACAATCTTTGCCTTCATATCCAACTGGACATTCACAAACTCCATTTACACATTCACCGCCATTTTTACAAACCACATTACATTTGTCTTTTTTTCCACAAGATTGGAGACTTGTAATTAATCCAAAAGTACCCAGGGTAAGAGCACCAGTAATTAATATTGTTTTTAAGGTTTTCATATATTTATTTTTTTATAAAGAACAAAATTACAATTTTCATTTAAAAACTTACAAATTTTATATGTTAAAATTTTTTTACCATTTGTTTTCTCTCAACTTCCGATCAATTTCTCTTTGTTTTATGGTTTCTCTTTTATCATATAATTTTTTTCCTTTACCTAAACCTATTTTCACTTTAGCAAAGCCTTTATCTGTTGTAAAAATAGACATAGGAATAATAGTAACGCCCCCATCTCTCATTTTTAATTGCCATCTATCCAATTCTCTTCTATTCAAAAGCAATTTCCTATCTCTTGTAGTATTATGCCCTGCGTTACCTGCATATTCATAAGGTCCTATATATAGATTCTTTAACCATAATTCGTTTTTATGGAAATAGCAAAAACTATCTTTAAAGCTCACCTTTCCTAGACGAATTGATTTGATTTCAGAACCTGTAAGAACTATTCCAGCTGTCAAAGTATCTTCAAAAAAATAATGATAATTTGCAGACCTGTTTTTTAGATAGACGGAGTTCTTTTTAGAATTCTTGGGTAGCTGGCTCATTTTTTCTTTTTTTTAACTTTTACTAGATTGTTTTTTAATTTCGCAGATACTATATTTATATAACAAGCTTAAAGAGTTTATGTTTAAGCTTTTTTCCTTAAAAAGTCTTTTTAAGGAAAAAACCCATTCCGAAGAATCAGAATGGGTTAATTTGAGGTACCAAGCAGATTCGAACTGCTGTACAAGCTTTTGCAGAGCTCTGCCTAACCACTCGGCCATGGTACCTTATTGCGATTGCAAAGATAGGAAACAAATATTCATTTACCAAATCAAATTGCTATTTTATTATAATACTTTTTTCATTTTTTACATGAAGATAGCTATCTTATAGCTTTAATTGAGATTATAAACTTTATAGCAATACCATGCTTTATTATTAAGGATGGATTTTTAAAAAATAGTATTCCAAATAAAGAATGTAGTTATAATTCAATACTATGAGCTAATCTCCCCTATGAAAATTACAGATGGACACCAATTGAGTATTTTCCTAACCAATCTGCAACAGACCTAGCTTTTATTGCAAATGAAACTTTGGATAAATAAGAAGTTATTTTAATAGTTGATTGTATTATTTAGTTTACTAGATTGCTCATTTATATTTAATGATTTTTTATTTATCTCTTCTTGCGAGAAAAACAATCTCAAACAAAATGTTTAAAATTTATTATTCTTACTTAAAAACATACCCTAACAAATGTTTCCTTACAAAAATTAAAGTTTGATGCAATTAATCTTTAAAAATATAAGATGCATTATTATCGTAATTATCCTATTAAGTCATTAAAAGAAATAAAATTAATTATCTCTTTAGCCATCACATTGACTATATACTTCATTCCTAAGAATAATAAATATCTATTACTTTTTCTTTTTTTTGCTTTTTAATTAAATCGCCTTTAACATTTTCAATCAATGGATGCATTTCTAATATAGTATAGAAACTTAACAAATCTATGAAAGAGTTTAATTAAAAAGATCAAAATTAAGGGAAATAAGATTTTTTGATTGCAGAGTTTCTTTTGGCAATACAAATTGTTAAAACCATTAGTAATAGTTACTTTAAAACACAGGGCAAACTAATGGAAAACACTCTATATTTTTAAATAAGTTAATAAAATTTAAAGGATTTTCAACGAAATATTTGCTTTATTTTGGTATTATATTAACTTTATAGCGAAACCAAAATATAATACCATAAAAGCATTTCAATAATTATGAGAAAACTTTACCTATCAATAATAATTATTTTATTTACATTACCTAGTATAGCTCAGAATTTTAATTTTCAACCTCTTTCTGCAGTACTACCCTACTGTCCTGAAGTTAATGTAACTTCTCCCAACCCAGTAAATCTAAGTTGTGATCCAAATGACACTTGTTTTTCAGTTAGTGCTGAACTGCCAGATATTCGACAAACAGTTAATGGTCCTAATGCATATTTAGTTAATGAAATTGACTATACTGGAAACTTTGGATTTAATATTCCTGGTGCTATACCTGTGTTGGTAGATATTGATGATAGGTTTTCAAATGCTATAAATCTACCCTTTCCTTTTTGTTTTTATGGTGCAACTTATAATCAGGTTGTAATTGGTGCTAATGGAAGAATATCATTTGATTCTAACTTATCG
>DATGSF010000219.1:0-3377 GCA_035302865.1 Chitinophagaceae bacterium | reverse complement strand
TTTCTAGCAATACGTGTTCTTTCTGCCTTACTCATTGATGCAAAGCCTTGATTTCCTCTGCCTGAATAAGAGCTAGTGCCACTTCTTCCGGATGAAGATCTAGAACCTCCTCTTCCTCTTGATGAAGAATTGGATTGACCTTAACTTCTACTTCCAGAAGAGGAGCTTCCTTGGCTTCTGCCTCGTCCACCTCCGTGAGAAGCACGACCGCCCATTCTTGCTATACGAGTTCTTTTTTCTTTACTCATTGAAGCAAAACCTTATTTGCCTCTACCTGATGAGGAACCTCTTCCTTGTCTTCCTTGATGATCGTCATCATAATCATAATCGTAATCGTCATCATCATTATGATCATCATTAGAAGTAAATTGACCATATTCATCACGCATTCTTCCTACATTTTCATCATACCAATCTCCTGAATGTCCTTTATCATCGTAATCATTATAATCATCTTCATCATCATAGTGACTTCCACTTTCCATTGCTTCTTCCCAGCCATGATTATAGCCATCTTCATATCCTTCATGATAGTCATTATCCTGATAATCATTATTGCGATTTCTGTTTGAGGACCTTCCGTTATTTTCATCACTTCTGTGATGTGATCTTCTGTTGTTCATAATTTTTGATTTTAAAAGTTAATAAAATTGTGTTATGCCTAAAGAATGCTAAATCGTGTATAGAAGTTCAATGTATTGTAAATCAATGTCTTATATTAATTATGTAGCTATTTTATGCCCTGATTATTGCACAATATGAGTAAAAAAATTCCTAAGTGAACTGGTACAAAAAGTTCAGATATTTTTGTTTTTTTCTTTATTCTTGAAAGGTGCTTAAAATAAAAAATGCTGTTTCAAAATAGAAGCGATTGATTGAAGATGATTTCTAGAAAATAACTTATTTCAATAATTATTCTAGTTATTTTAATCAATGTTTTCTATTTCAAAACAGCAAGACTTACCTTTCAACTTATAAGATAAGTTTAATTTTATTAATTATTTATTCTCCTTTGTTTTTTTAGCACTTGATTCCGATTTTGATGGCTCTTCATTTTTATTATTATTCTCATTTATGCTAGACACATCTTCTTTTGCGGCTTCTAAATTAATAAAAGATAAAGCGATTTCACTTAATGAATAATCCGTATCTTCTTCTTCATCTAAAGTTTTTTCCAAAATTGAAGAAACGGCATCCATTTGAAAAGTTTTTGCTATTTGAACTAAAGAACCGTAGGTTGCTATTTCATAATGTTCCAATTTTTGAGAACAAATAATAATAATTGCATCTCTTGTCATTGACATTTTGGGACTATCTTTTATATTTTGATTAGCTTCTTTAATCATTGCTTCAACAGCAATACATTTTTTCTTTTCCTCTTCTATGTCTAAAACATGAAAAACTTTTTCTATACGCTTAATTTGGCCCATAGTCTCACGTTCATGTTTTTCCAATGCATCCATTAATTCCTCAGTAAATGCCAAGTCTTTATTTTTTTCAAAACTCCTACCATTTCATTCTCTGCCCAATATAATTCTTTTAAACTATTACAGAAGAATTCAAATAATGCAGCATGTCCTTGTTTTAAATCTTGAAGATTTAATTTACCCTGTGGGTTATTGCTTTTCATATTCATAGTTTTTAATTTTTAGAAAATTTAATTATTAATGTAACTATAAACCGAAAAGAAACCACAAAGGTTTGAGTCCTTGTTAATCAAGGAATAAAGTGATTTTTTATATTAAATATGTATAAAAATTTACTCAAAATGTGTATAAAATGAGCTGGAGAATTACCGGGTTTTTTATTCTTTATCTTTATAATTATCGAATTTTTTCTCGAACATTCTTAATTTATTATACAATGTTTTTCTATTTATATTTAACAATTGAGCTGCTTGCGTTTTATTATAATTTACTTTTTTTAATGTGGCAATAATTTTTTCATATTCTGCTTTTAAACTTTGGTATTTTAAAGGATCTTCTTTATTTAAATTATCAATAGTATAATTATGATTAAAACTTATTTCTTCTTTATAATTGGTTAATTTCTGGATGAAAATATCAGATAAGCATGCAGTTGTAATATATTTGTCGGCTACTAGACTCGCTCTTTTAATTTCATTTTTTAACTCTCTAATATTACCAGGCCAATTATAATTTATTAAACTTTCTAGAGTCCTATCTTCAATTCCTATAATGTTTTTATTTAGCATTTCATTTGCTTCTTGTATAAAATAGTGAATAAGATCTTTTATATCCTCTTTACGTTCTCTAAGCGGAGGCACATGTATTTCGAATTCATTTAGCCTATAATATAAATCACCTCTAAATTTGCCTTTTTCTACTAGTTCTAATAAATTTTCATTTGATGCGGTAATTAATCTTATATTTATTGGAATCTCTTTATTACTGCCTACTTTTTTAATTTTATTTTCTTCTAAGGCTCTCAATAATAAAGCTTGAACGGAGAATTCTAAATTTCCAATTTCGTCAAGAAATAAAGTACCATTATTTGCAGCTTCAAATGCGCCTATTTTATCATTATAAGCACCATTAAAACTTCCTTTTACATGTCCAAATAATTCACTTAATGCTAATTCTCTATTTAAACATCCGCAATTAATGGAAATAAAAGCTTTGTTTTTATAAATTCCATTTGCTAATCTTCTGGCTATAGCTTCTTTTCCAGTTCCTGTTTCTCCATAAATCCATACTTTATAATTTGTGTCTGCTACCAAATCAATCTGTTTATACAAAATTTTTGCTTTAGCACTGTTGGATACGATAAACTCATTTTCCAAATCTGAAACCGCTGGATTTTTTAATTTTGTATCATCATTAAATACTGGGTATACAAAATTACTTTTTTCATGTAATTGCTTTTTTATATTGTTGATAGTTTGTTCTATACATAAAGGCTTTGAGAAACAATTCTGTACACCTAGCTTTGTTAAAGTAATCGCCAAATCAATATGCATATTGTCTCTTATAAAAAATATAGGAATTGTGGAAACTATGCTTGTAATTCTTGCAATAATATCTTCTGGAGGATAGGAAATAGGCAAAGGGTAATATACTACTATAGCATCGCATGAAATACTTTCTAAAAAATCGTGACACTTTTCTAAATTGTCAATTATATATACTTTTAAAGAACTATTAATTGCTAGCCTGCTGAAGGATTTATTAAAATTAATGTCATTGCTAATTAATAGTATAGAATTCATGATTAAAATATTTTATGAAAAACCAAATTACGAATGATTGTTAAAATCAAACTTAAATTAAACCACCATCCTTAACTATTCTTTTTGTTAAATGTAATTGCATGATAATTAAAGATTTATCTCTATTAAAATATTGTAATTTAAGTAT
>DATGSF010000218.1:0-4683 GCA_035302865.1 Chitinophagaceae bacterium | reverse complement strand
TTAGAAGTGCATACTGAAGATGCAGAAAAACAAAGTTTTAAATTATTAAAACAATAAGGATTTTTGAATGAATTAACAATATTGCTGGAGTTTGTACTTTAATCTCCAGCAATATTTATTTTTATAAGTTGGCAATCCTATGATTGGTGTAAGTATCTTATTCTTAACAGAATATTTTTATTGTTGAAAAAAATAGACAATATCTTGCTTTTTGAATGTGAATAAATGTCAATTAACAATTAACAATTAACAATTAACAATTAACAATTATCTCCACTCTTCATTTGTAATTCCTCATATTCTAACCACCATTCACTATCCACTAACCACTAACCACTCCATTAATATAAACCGAATCAATCCAGTTTTCCCCATAGCTATAAGGCAAATAAGCCAAAGAAGGCACATGTTCTTCTGTAACAATTAAATTTGCATTTAAGCCCTTAGCAATTCTTCCTACAGTATTTTCTAATTCTAAAGCAGCAGCTCCATTAATAGTTTGCGCATTAATAGCTTCTTCTGGCGTCATACGTAATTGGGTACAAGCTAGAGACAATAAAAAATTCATATTTCCCGAAGGACAAGATCCTGGATTATAATCAGAAGCTAAACATACTGTCAGTCCAGCATCGATTAATTCTCTTGCAGGTTGATATTGCATATTTAAAAAGAAGGCAGCACCCGGTAATAAAGTTGCAATAGTATTTGAATTTTTTAAACAATTTATTTCCACATCGCTCATTGTTTCTAAATGATCTACGGAAATTGCATTATGTTTTACACCAATTTGAACACCTCCTGAAAGATTTAATTGATTAGCATGAATTTTTGGTTTTAATCCATATTTCGCTCCCGCTTCTAGCAATTTATCAGTCTGTGCTTCACTAAAAAAACCAAATTCACAAAAAGCATCCATATAATCAGCTAAACCTTGATCCGCAACTTTAGGTAGCATTTCATTGATGATTAAATCTACATAAGCATCAGGATTTTCCTTATATTCTGTAGGAAAAGCATGTGCAGCTAAAAAACTAGCTTTAACTGGAATATTTACATTTTCTTTTAATCTACGAATGACGCGTAACATTTTTAATTCAGATTCGGTATTTAATCCATATCCACTTTTTATTTCGATAGCACCAGTTCCTAGATTAATCAATTTTTCTAATCGAAATAATGCACGTTCATACAATATATCCTCAGGTGTTTCTCTTAATTTCCCTGCAGAATTAAGTATTCCACCACCTCTAGCCGCTATTTCAGCATAGGATAAACCTTTAATTTTATCTTCAAATTCTTTTTCTCTAGCTTCTGCAAAAACAATATGTGTATGGGAGTCCACCCAAGCAGGAAGAACAGTTTTGCCCTTTAAAGACTGGCTAGAGTAGGAATGATATTTTTCTGGAAAATTATCCATGCTACCAAAATCTGCAATTTTCCCATCTTCTATATATATCCAAGCATTTTCTAAACATGGAATACTTGCCATTTCTTTACCTGATAAACGTGTTCTATCACCAATTTTATCTACTTGTGCCAATAATTTAATATCTTTTAAGATTAGTTTTTTATCCATGATTTTATTTTTTTCTTAATTCTATAAATAATTCTGTTCCTTGACGAGGAAGAATTGAAGCATTTGATTTTTTCCATGTAATAAAATCAAAATATTCTTTAAAATATGTTTCATATTCTTTCCTATTGCCCCCAAATGGAGGACCATCAAATGAAAATACTTTATCGAAGAGCAAACCTACTAATATTCCCTTGTCTTTTAATAAACGATACATCTTTTCTGCATATTTCTGTCGTAATTTAGGGTCTAAAGCACAGAAAAAAGTCTGCTCAAAAATCAAATCATATTGCTTTTCCTTTAGATCAAAAAAATCACTTTCAATTATATTAATTGAAGCTTCTTCTTTAAATTTTTCTTTAAGATTTTTTACTAAAGTAGGAGCAATATCAACTATAGTTATATCTGTAAAACCCATATTAGCTAATAATGCAGCTTCATATGCATTTCCACAACCTGGAATTAATATAGATGCTTCTTTTACTGTTATTTGTTTTTCAAAATATTCTTTAATAATAGGTGCAATGGAACCTTTCATATCCCAACCAGTATTATTATTTTTCCATCGATTATCCCAAAATGTTTTATTTAAAAAGTCCATGCAATAAAGTTAAAAATTTATAATAATAAAGGCTAAAATACCACTTAAGAATATTACTCCATACCCTAATATTACTTTTTTTCTTAAATCTTTTCCACCTGCATATATGGCAATTCCAATTTTAATAATTGTATTACTAAGTGTTCCTAAAATAATTGCATTTGAAGCAGTTAAAAAATGCAAAGTTTCTCCAGCAAGTTTTGTTAAAGAAATGGTTATAGCGTTTACATCAGTTAGAGATGCAATAGCAGAAGTTAAATAAATTCCACTATCACCAAGATGTTCATTTGAAAAACTTATAAAAAATAAGATAGAAGTATATAACACTGCAAAAATTAAAGCAGTACGTAAGTTTAGAGGTTCACCAAGAGGAATATCTACATCTTCATTTTTCATTTTAGTATGCTGAAAATGAAAAAACAAAGTACAAGCTAGAGAACACAAAGCTATAACTGAAGAAGGTAAAATAAGCATTCTAAAAAGTTCAGGATTGAAAATAAAAACCCAAACAATTACTCTTATAATCATAATAGTTGATGCAGCCATGATTGCTGCCATACAGTTACTCGCTAAAGAAGGCTGTTCCTTACTTCTTTTGGAAAATATCCAAGTTATCATGGTAGAAGAAATTAATCCACCCACAATGCCTGTTAATAAAATTCCGTAATCTTTACCAAATATACGCATGAGTATATAGCCTATAAAACTTAAACCAGAAGTTAATAGCACTATCAAACCTACCTCTCTCAAATTTATTACTCCATACGGATCTATAGCTTCTTTTGGAAGAAAAGGAAATATCAATAAAGCCATTACTCCAAATCGAATAACTGCAACTAATTCATTGGAACTAATAGTACCAACTATTTTTTGCAAACGTAATTTTGAGGATAATAACACAACTATTATCATTGTGATAGCTAAACTAATTTCAATAAAACCTAAAAATGTAATTATACCCAGAAAAAAAGCCAATATTGCAGAAACTTCAGTTGTTCCTCCGGCATGATCCTTGCTGGATAAAAAATAAGAAAAGCCTATTAAACTAAATAAGCCTATCAATGTTACTACCAGCAGCCAAGGACTAACTAAGTAATATAAAACCATAGATAAAAAAGCAAGTAAAATAATCAAAACAAATGTTCGTATGCCAGCAAATGGTTTGGACTTTTTATTTAATGCTGCATGTTCACGTTCTAATCCAATAAGCAAGCCTATACCTATGCCAACTAATAAACGAATCAGAAAATCAAATTGCGTTATCTGAAATAATTCATGATTAATTAAGAATTCTTGCATATAATTAAAATTAAAAACAATAGTATTAATAGTAAAACATAAAGTTAAATCAAAGAATTGTAAGTCAAGTAATAATTATCTAAATCTCTCATAGCTAATAAGTAAATTTTTAATGCTAATTCTACAATACGAAAGAATGTATTTATCTTTGTGCTTTATTTTTCTTTCACATTATGAATTTTACACTAAGCAATAAAGAACAAGAAATTTTTGAAATTGTAGGAAAAGCGGGAGAAGAGTTACAATCGCCAGTCTTTGCTATTGGAGGTTTTGTACGAGATAAATTATTGCAAAGGAATTCAAAAGATATTGATTTTGTTTGTCAAGGTAATGGTATAAAATTAGCTTATAAAGTAAGAGACTTTTTGGATTCAAGCTTAAAAGTAAGTGTATTTAAGACATACGGAACAGCGCATATAAAGTATCAAGATATAGAATTAGAATTTGTTGGAGCAAGAAAAGAATCTTACCATAAAGATTCGAGAAATCCTGAAGTAGAGATAGGAACTTTAGAAGATGATCAAAATAGAAGAGATTTTACAATAAATGCTTTGGCTATTGATTTATCCAAAGAAAATTTCGGAAAATTAATTGATCCTTTCGATGGATTAAAAGATCTAGCATCGAAAATAATTCGTACACCCTTAGAACCAGAAGTTACTTTTTCTGATGATCCATTGCGTATGATGCGTGCTATACGTTTTGCAACGCAACTAAATTTTAAAATAGAAGACACTTGTTTTTCTTCCATTCAAAAACAAAGTGAAAGAATTAAAATTGTATCTAAAGAGCGGATTAGCGATGAATTAAATAAAATAATCATGGCAAAAAAACCTTCTATAGGTTTGGATTTATTGTATAAAGCAGGCTTATTAGAATACTTACTTCCTGAATTAACAGATTTAAGAGGTGTGGAGATTATTGAAAATGTAGGACATAAAGATAATTTTTACCACTCTCTTCAAGTGTTGGATAATATTAGCCCTTTTACAGATAATTTATGGTTGCGATGGGCGGCACTATTACACGATATTGGGAAAACCAAAGCAAAGAGATTTGATGAACAAAATGGATGGACTTTCCATGGACATGAAAGAATTAGCGGAAGAATGGTTCCTGCAATTTTTAAACGCTTAAAATTACCAACACAACAACATCTCGCTTTTGTGAAAAAAATTATTGAATTACATCATAGACCTGTCTCCTTAAC
>DATGSF010000217.1:0-4390 GCA_035302865.1 Chitinophagaceae bacterium | reverse complement strand
TGCGGGTTGCGTTTTTAATTTAAGCTCCTTCTATATTTGTTTGCATTTTTTAGATGTTCTTGGTAGGTTTTTGCAAAAATATGATACCCTGCCTTTTCTGGATTAGCAACGAAGTAGTAATAAGGATTTTGTTCATAATTTAAAACTGCGTCTATGGTATTGGGATCAGGCATGCATATTGGCCCTGGAGGCAAACCCTTATAAATATATGTATTATAAGGGTTTTCAACTTTTAAATGTTTAAATAATACCCTTTTTAATCGTTCTTCATTAGGATTTTCCACAGCCCATGCAAAAATTACTGTTGGATCAGCATCTAATTTCATACCTGATTTTAAGCGATTGATATAAACACCGGCTACAATAGTCTGTTCCTCTTTTTGATAAGATTCTAACTGTACTATAGAGGCGAGTGTGGTAACTTGGTATTTTGAATAATTTAAACTTTTAGCTTTTTTATTTCTTTCATCAGTCCAAAAATTGTAATATATATCCTCCATTTTTTTCACAAAGTTTTCTGCAGAAATTGCCCAATGGAAATTATAAGTATTTGGTATGATGAAGTGATGCCATTGATAAAACTCTTTGTCTTTATTTAAAGTGCTTTTTTCTAAAGCTTCCATTATCTCTAGAGAGTCTATTTCTAAAAATGGGCTAATTCTTCCAGCCATATGCATGGCGTTGAAATAATTTCCAATTCGTATAGGTATCTCATCCTGCTTTCCAGTTTTTAAGAAACGTATTAACTCCTCATTGTTCCAGTTGCTTTGTAAAGAATATCTTCCAGGTCTTATATGGTTTTTGAGATTCTTTTTTTCTGCAGCATCTAAAAAGCTATTCCAGTTTTTGATAAGAGGTTTCAAAGAATCTTGTAAATCCTGCCATGTAGCATTAGCAGGAATATATAATTTTCCATCATTAAGAGTATTCGGCTTCTTCCAAGTTAAATAATATTTAATTCCTAAAAACAAACCTAAACCTAACAGGCTTATTAATAATAGACTGATATATTTCGCTTTATTACTCATCATCTTTATTTTTTAATAAATGAGGTCTCCTTTCTTTTGTTCTTTTAATTGCTTCTTCTAGTCTCCAATTTTCTATTTTTTTATGATTCCCACTTAATAGCACTTCAGGTACTTGCCAACCATTAAATTCTGCAGGTCTGCTATATAAAGGTGGTGCTAATAAATTGTCTTGAAATGAATCACTTAATGCAGAGGTTTCATCACCTAAAACTCCTGGAATGAGTCGGACTATACTATCTACAAGTATGGCGGCAGCTAATTCTCCACCACTGAGAACATAATCACCTATTGAAATCTCTTTAGTGACATAATGCTGTCTAATTCGTTCATCGATTCCCTTGTAATGGCCACAAATTAATAAGATATTTCCTTTTAAAGCCATTTTGTTAGCTTTTGATTGATCCCATATTTCTCCGTCAGGACTAAGATAAATGATATCATCATAAGATCTTTTTGACTTCAAATCTTCTATTGCTCTAGCTAGCGGTTCTACCATTATTACCATACCGGCACCTCCACCATATGGGTAATCATCCACTTGATTGTGTTTATATGTAGAGTAATCTCGTAACTGATGAAGTTCAATAGTTGCTAATTTTTTTTCTTGTGCTATTTTTAAAATGGAATGCTCAAACGGACCTGATAATAATTCAGGATGTAGAGTTAAAATATCAATATGCATAAATACGTTTTAAAACTTATTGCCACAGTGAAAACAATGCCAAATATTATTTTCTTTCTCGTAAATCCTCGTGTTTTTACTGTTGCAATTTACACAAATTCTATTATTTGGATTTAATTCGTTACTATCTTCTTTGAAGTTTTTATCTTTTCTCAGATTTTCTTGTTCTTTTTCAATTTCTATCAAGATATTGTCAAGAATGTCGAAATATTCTATGGGTATCCAAATCTCTATTCCACCAAATATATTTGGCATTAGTGTATTTATAGCTTCATTTTTAACCAAATAAGGAATTTCATTTAATTCTAAATGCTGAATAAAAACATTAGCTTCAAAATAATTGGAATGACGTATATATAATCTATAATTCAGCATATTAAATAGAATAATCAGAATTATAAAGATACAATTTGTTTTTAATTTTTTTAAAATAAATTTATTTAAATAAAAGCATGAGAAAATTGCTTATATTATTGCCTTAATAATAAATCCTTTTTAGTAATTTAGAGTTTTTAAAATAATAATTTATATATGCATACATTAAAAGTCTTAAGAACCAATTATGTCACGCATAATGTTAAACGTTTTATAGTAGAAAAACCGGATGACTTTGTATATAGACCAGGTCAATCTGCTAAAGTTTCGATAAATAAAGAAGGCTGGGAAGAAAGAAAAATTTCTTTGACTTTTACCTCTTTGAATGAATGGCCTTTTCTAGAATTTATAGTAAAAATCTATAAAGAACATAAAGGTGTTACTAATGAAATGGAGAGTGTAGTTGCTGGCGATGAGTTAATTCTTCATGAAGTTTTTGGTACGATTGAATATAAAGGTCCAGGGATATTTATTGCTGGAGGAACTGGAATTACTCCTTTTATTGCGATTTTTAGAGCTTTATTTTATTCCAATAATTTAAGAGGTGTAGCTTTATTGTATTCAAATCATACACAAGAGGATATAATCATTCATGAAGAGCTTTTTAAAATGTTAGGTTCAGCATATATGAATGTTTTTACAAAACAAGGAGTTATAGGTTTTATTGAAAAGAAAATAGACCGTAAATTTTTAATTCAAACGATTGGGGATTTTAGTCATCGATTTTATGTTTGTGGACCCAAAGAATTTACAGAAGATATTACTGAAGCTTTAGTAAGTTTAGGAGCTGATCCACAATCTTTAATAATTTAAAGAACTAGAATGAAAACGATACTAAGCTTTTTAAAAGAAGAACATGATAGAGTAGATGCTTATTTTAAAGCTGCTGTCGAAAATGATAATATTGATAGAGAGAAATATGATTTATTTAGAAAAGCACTTTTAAGGCATATAAAACAAGAAGAAAAAGTATTATTTCCTGCTGCAAAAATCGCTAATAATGGTGAATCGGTACCTTTATTTGCTCAATTGCGAGCGGAACATGGAGCTTTAACTGCATTGATGGTACCTCCACCCACTGAAGAATTACTTTTCGTTATTAATTATATTTTAGAATTGCATGATGAAAAGGAGAAAGGTAGAGGAGGAGTATATGATTTTTGTGACAAATTAGAAGCTTTAGAAACAAATAAAATAATTAAAGAATTAGAAGCAGTAGAAGAAGTGCCCATACATCCATGTAATACAGATCCAATCGCTATGGAAGCAGCAAAAAGAGCATTGCAAAGAGCAGGCTATGATTACGATGAGATATCCAGCAAAATGTATAAAAAATAAAATTAAACAATTAAAAATAAAAGCCTAATATCGAAATGTTAGGCTTTTGTTTTTTAATTAAATTATTTTACTTTAATTGAATAGATAAAACTTCTTAATTCTTGTACTTGTTGCGATCTATCTAAATTTTTTAATTTGGCGCTCTCTTTATAAATTATTGCATTTTCTTCTGGCAAAGAGTTCAATAGATTTAAAATATTTTCTGTGTGAATCGCATATGTTTTACCAGAAGTATTTTCCATTTTCCCAGTAATCATTCCAACTAAATTTCCTTCCTTATTAAAAACAGGTGCTCCACTTTGACCCGGGTCAGAGGTGATTTCTAATAAATAGGCATTTGTATTATTAGCATATCCTAACTCTCCACTTACATATCCTTCATGATAAATAATATTTTCTAAAGGATAACCCAAAGAAAAAATAGGTTCTGCTAGTTTAGAAGCTGTTTTTTCTAATTTAAAAGGCAAGGTTTTAAAATCCTGATAAAAACTAGAATCATTAATTTTTAATATTGCTATATCTGCTGCAGCTTCAAAAGCAGCTATATATGCAGAATAATATTCACCTTGAAAGTTTTCTACCATGATTTCATTAGCCTCTTCCACTACATGATAGTTAGTGATAATATAACCTTCAGGATGGATATTGAAGCCGCTTCCTGTGAATTTACTTTCCCAAGCCGTTTTTCTTTCTTTGTTATTGAAGCTTTTTACTATGTTGTATTGCGATTTTTTAATGTTTTCTACATCTTTTCTTAATTGTAAGTATTGATGTGTGGTTTCTTTTTGCGTTTTATTGGATATGGACCACGTGATAAGTGAGCTGAGTCCGATTAATAAAATTGCTGCGGCTACTGAAGACCATTTTAAATAAGGGAAAGAAATGCTTTTCTTTTTTTTTGTCTTACTTGTTGCAGTAACTTCTTGTAAATTTTTAATAAAAGCGTTTTCCTTACTTTTTTTCATTA
>DATGSF010000216.1:0-23180 GCA_035302865.1 Chitinophagaceae bacterium | reverse complement strand
AATTTGTCCTGTCGTATTATTGATATTATAATCTGGCTCCCAAAAGGTTTCGAGTGAACCATAGGAAGTAGCAGATAAAATAATGGAGTCTCCTTGACAAATAAGTGTGTCTTCTGTATAGTTAATATCAGGTCTATGAGTAATAGTAATATCCTTGCAGTAACTTCTACCGTCTGGAAGCCTCAATGTTATTGTATATGTGCCCGGAGCATTATATTTGAAGGTTGGATTTGCGATATCATCGGCATCGTATGAAACTGCATCACATTCATCGTAATAAACAAAGCTCATCGTGTTATCTGCATTTCCTATCAGCATAAATATTCTATTATCCACATCAATAAAAGGATTAGACAAAGCAGTAGGTAAAACAAAATTTGCTAAATTTCCTCTGTTTTTTGGTGTTGGAATAGCAGTGATTGGTTGATTATTATCCCATTTAAGTTGAATCATACTTTCACTACCTTCATTTAATATATAAATATATTTATTTTCACAGGTTTGTAAAAATGTAATACCTGAAGGGCGTTTTAATCTTCCCTCATAATTTCCTAAATCCATTGGAGCTGGAGCATTAGATAATAAGGATAGGAATGAAAATCTACTTAATCTTTCCGAACCTCTATTTACAACAAATAAATGCCAATATCCATCTTCAAAATATGGAAAGAAATCTGTAGGCTTATTTAATAAATTACCAGGGTTTCCAAGGTTTTCTATATTAGGGCTTTGCAAAATACCATTATCAAATTTTAAACGATACATTTCATTATCTTCTGTAAAAATAAATCCTGTATAATCGTAAGTTATTTCTTTTTGGATAATAAGACCAGTAACTTTTGTCTGCGTTGCATTCAAAATCTGATTGTGTCCAATAATTGGTTCTTGATTCAATCCATTAGGGAATTCTAATCTTGTTAATTGTATTCCTACCCCTTGGTTACTAATTAAGAATATATACCATTCATTATCTACAAATAATAATTGAAAACCATTAGAAGTAGGTACACTAAACAATTCATTTACTTCTAATGGCTCTTCCATAAAAGTTCCCTCTTCATGGATAATCTGAACAAGTCGTCCAGAGCCATTTAATGCAAATGTTATTAATTGTCCATCAAATTCTCCTGTTTGTATATATTGTAAACCTTGATATTGATCACGTGGAATTTGACTATACCCTTCAGGAATTAAATCTAAGTTAGGCATACAAAAGCTCCATGAATATTCATCTGAATCGATGACATCTTCTGGAGTAATTTCATGCCCCATACAAACTTCTTCAGGTATGGAAAAAAACGGATCGGAAGCGAAAGCTTTTGAGTGGTTCGCACTGAAAAGACTCGCTAATGACAAGGTTAGTATAGTGTAAATGTATTTATTCATAGCCAAAGTGCCCAAAATTATTGAAAAAAAATCTTCTTTTTATTAATTTAATATGCTTATGTTTGGCTAATGTAATAAGTTTATTGCATTTTTTTATAAAAAATCATTATTTTTATTTCAAAAAAGTATAAAAAATGAAAATTTCTACCAAGAAACTACTATTTAGTGCCCTTTTTCTTACAAGTTTAAATATTAATTTAAGTTTTGCTCAAGGAGGAATGTGGACACCAGACATGTTACCTACGCAAGAAAAAAATATGAGAGACTTAGGATTGAAAATTCCTATAGAAAAAATTTACAGTGAAAATAAAAATAGTTTAAATCATACTATTGCATTGTATGGGAGAGGTTGCTCTTCTGAATTGATTTCGCCACAGGGTCTCTTGCTTACTAATCACCATTGTGCATATAGCGACATTCAATCGCTGAGCACCACAGATAGAAATATTCTTACTGATGGATACTGGGCATCAAATCAATCGGAGGAATTGCCTGTTCCTGGTTTAACAGTACGTTTTATTCGTAAAATTGAAGATGTTACTAAAGATATTACTTATGGATTAAATGATACAATGGACTTAAACATAAGAGAAAAACGTATTACTAATAGGATAGAAAAATTAGAAAAATCACTCAGTGCAAGTTCAGGATATCAAGTAGAAATTAAAGCATTTTATTATGGAAATGAATATAAAGCAATTTATGTGGAAACTTTTAAAGATGTACGCTTGGTAGGAACTCCACCTAATGGCATAGGGAAATTTGGTGCTGATACGGACAATTGGATGTGGCCTAGAATGACTGGAGATTTCGCTCTTTTAAGAGTATATGCAGATGCAAATAATAAACCGGCTGATTATCATCCAAATAATAAACCTTATCGATCAAAAAATTATTTGCCAATAAGTACAAAAGGGGTAAAAGAAAATGATTTTACTATGGTTTATGGTTTCCCTTTTAGAACCATGCAATATATTTCTTCCTATGAATTAGGTTTAATCGAAGATTATTTAAACCCTATTCGTATTAATTCTCGACATGTACGTTTAGGTGTATTAAATAAAGAAATGCGAAAAGATCCGGAAATATTTTTAAAATATGCAGCAAAACAATCTTCCATTAGTAATGGGTATAAAAAATGGCAAGGAGAATTACAGGGCTTAGCTAAAAATCAAGTGCGTAAGAAAAAGGAATTACAAGAAAGAAACTTTACAAAATGGGCGAATCAGATTGGAAATGATCAGTATAAAATCTTACTTCCGAGAATTTCTGCACAAGTTCAAGCAGCAATACCTTTTTTAGAAAAAAATGAGTATTTGCAAGAAACTGTTTTAAGTATTGAAATTATCCAAAGAGCGAAATGGTTGCAAGATATTATTACCACTCTCGAAAATGATCCTAAAAAATGGGAAGAAACTAAAGCATCTATAATTAAAGAAGCAGAAAACTTTTATAAAGACTATGATTTAAAAACAGATAAAAAAGTTTTTGAAGCTACAATAGATTTTTATTTCAATAAAACAGATGTGGAGCCTATTCCTGCTTTAAAATCTTTAAAGTTTAACGCCGGCAACTCTGAAACTATGTGGAGTAATTATATTTATAGCAGTTCAGTATTAAAAAATAAAGAACAACTATTGTCCTTTTTAAACCAAGCAAATACTACGATTTTAAAGCAAGCAAAAACAGATCCTGCTTATCAGGTGTATAATGCTGCTAAAGAGTATCAATCAAATGAAGTAAAGCCAAGATTGGATATTTATAATCAACAAATGGCACATTTGAATAGACTATATATGAAAGCACAAATGGAACACAATCCTGAAAATAAGGCTATGTTTCCTGATGCAAATCAAACTATGCGCATAACTTATGGTCAAGTTAAAGCAATTGATTTGCAGACAAGTAATCAAGCTGTGACTACATTAGAGGATTTAATCCCACGTCATAATTCAGAAATTGAAGAGTTTAATATTCCTAGCAAATTACGCGCTTTGTATCAGGTTGAAGATTATGGAAGATGGAAAAGAAATGGCACTGTTCCGATTAATTTCATTGCTACAAATCACACTAGTGGTGGTAATTCTGGATCAGCAGTTTTGAATGGAAAAGGAGAACTGATTGGTTTGAATTTTGATAGAATATGGCAAGGAACTATGAGTGATATTCATTTTGACCCTAATTTAAGTAGAAATATTTCGGTGGACATTCTATATGTATTGTTTATAATTGAAAAGTATGGTGACGCTGGATGGTTATTAAAAGAAATGGAATTGAGGAAATAAAATAGTTTCTATTAACTTAAAAAAGGCAGTTGGTATAAACCAGCTGCCTTTTTTAACATCAAATAAAAAAATAAAATTATTTCTTTAACAATTCTTGTACCTTTTCGAATAGCTCATCTTCGGCTCCTTCTTCAAAGCCAGTTACTCTATGAGCGATATTACCTTCTTTATCTATAATAATTGTATAAGGAACATTTTGGAAGTTAACAGCTCTTTTTAAATCAGAATTTGGATCTAAATAACGTGGAAAATCCCAACCTTGTGAAATAGCATAAGATTTTGCTCTTGCTGTAGAGCGACTATCATCTATACTGATGGTCATATAATTAAAATCAGGCTCTTGTTTTTGCCATTCAGGTAATTTGCTACGTATTGCACGGATTTCTTTTTTACAAGGGATGCACCAATTAGCCCAAAAGCTAACAATAGTAACCTTTCCAGTTTCAATAACTTCATTGAAAGCAACTTCGCTACCGTTAAAATCTTTAATAGGGGTAGAGGGTAAATCTTGCGCTTGAATAGCAAATGCTCCCAAAACCAAGCCTACACTTAATAAAATCTTTTTCATAATTATTCTTGATTTAATACAAATATATAAAAAAATATAAACACTATTTCTTAAAGAAATGCTAGGGTAGAAATTAATCCTTTTTAAAATCACTCGTAAAAATAAAAAAAATATAATACCTTTCCGTAAAAAAGTTGAATATTAATTATAAAATCATTTCTATGAAAAGAATATTTACCTCCATATTGTTACTTTCATCAATAGTTGGAACGAATTTGAACGCACAAGGTTTAAACAACTTGTCTGGAGATTTAATGTTACAGCAAAATTTCTTCCAAAGAGATACCTCAATTAATGCTTCAGATAATGAACTGTATGATCATTTACTCTCAGGTGGAGAATCGTGGTTGGGGTTAAGATATTCTCATAAAGGTTTTGTGGCTACATTAAGAGTTGATGGATTTTTAAACTCAAATTTAAAAGAACCTACACAGGCGATGAGCGGAATAAATATAGGAGCTTGGAGTTTGAGTAAAGATGTTGCGGGATTAAGAATAACTGGAGGTTATATTTATGATCAGGTAGGAAGTGGAATTTTATTTCGTGCTTATGAAGATAGAGGGCTTTTAATAGATAATGCTCTAAAAGGGATTCATTTGCGTTATCAATTAGGAAAAAATGTTACTTTAAAAGCTTTTGGTGGACAACAAAAAAATGTTTTTGAGTCCTATGCTCCTATTATTAAAGGCTTCAATGCAGAAGGTAGCTATAAAATAGGAGATAAAGTTTATATGGTTTCTGGAGTAGGTTTATTGAATAGAACGATGGATAAAAGAAATATGGATTTATTAGTATCTAATATTAATGCCTTACCTGCCGAAAAACGTTTTGAACCTAAATATAATATGTATGGTGGAACATTTTATAATACATTAACAGCGGGAGCTTTTTCATGGTATTTAGAAGGAGCATATAAAACCTCCGAAGCTATATCTGATTATAATGGACAGCTAATGAATGCAAATGGGACAGTTTTATATTCAAGCATGTTTTACGCGATGAATAATTTTGCTATTACACTTACAGGAAAAAGAACGGAAAACTTTATAATGCGTACTTCGCCGAATCAAGCCTTGTTGGATGGTGTAATGAATTGGCAGCCTGTTGTAGCACAATTACGTCCGCATCGTTTGATTGCTCGATATTCTCCAGCATCTCAAGATTTAAGTGAATACTCTTTCAATGCGGATTTTTTAATTAATCCTAATGACTTTATAGATATAAATGTTAGTGGTACTTATATTAACACCTTGGATGATCTAAAATTATATAGAGAAGCCTTTATTGAAGCTAATATTAGAAGATGGAGCAAGTGGGATATTGATTTAGGTTTCCAATATATGGAGTATAATCAAGATTATTATCAATTTAAACCCGGTGTTCCGCTTCTGGTTTCCTATACTCCCTTTACAGAACTTACTTATAGATTGACAGGAAATAAATCATTAAAGTTTCAAGGACAATATATGCATACAAGACAAGATTATGGTTCTTGGGCATTTGCCTCTTTGGAATATGCTGTTGCGAACAAATGGTCAGTAGCGGTTTCTGATATGTATAATGTTTCTCCTGTTGACCCTAATGAGAAAGGTAAACATTATTATAATTTCTTTGCTAGTTATACCAAAGGACCGCATCGTATATCATTAGCTTATGTAAAACAAGTGGAAGGTATTAATTGTACTGGCGGTGTTTGTCGTTATGAGCCAGCTTTTAATGGTCTGAAATTACAATTGTTAAGTAGTTTTTAGTTTAATTTAATAAACCTTATGGTAGTAATTCGAAGAGCACAATTAAAGGATTGTGAAGCTATGCTAGAATTGATAAAAGAATTAGCTGAATTTGAAAATGCTTTAGAAGAAGTAACAGTTAGTTTAGAAGAATTTCAAAAATATAGCTTTGGGGAAGATCAACTATGCTATAGCTTTGTTGCCGAAAAGGAAAAAAGAATAATAGGCATGGCATTATGTTATTTTCGTTATTCTACATGGAAAGGCAAACGTTTGTATTTGGAGGATATTGTTGTTACTAATGCTGAAAGAGGAAAAGGAATCGGAAGGAAGCTAATGGAAGCTTGCATAGCTTTCGGCAAAGAATCAAATTCACATGGTATGGTATGGCAAGTGCTAGATTGGAATACCCGAGCAATAGAGTTTTATAAAAAATATAAAGCAGATTTTGATAATGAATGGATGAATGTTTCCATAAATTTTTGATAAAACAAACTGCCTTTTAAAGACATAAAAAAATCCCGATTGAATCTTGTATCAATCGGGATTTTTTTGAATTAAATATCAAACTATTATTTTTTCAAAACCTTGATGGTATGTTGCATTCCTTTTTCATCTTGTGTTTTAATCAAATAATGTCCAGTAGGCCATTGCGAAGTGTTAAATTGTTCTTGGTTGCCTTTTATATTTGTGTGAATTATTTCTTGTCCAAGAATGTTATAAATAGAAATCTTTAATAAGCCCTCGCTACCTTCTTTTCTTTGGATGATTAGTTTATCATCTAAAGGGTTAGGGAAAGCAATAATCGGAGCTTGTTTTTCAATTTCTTTAATATTATTGGTTGGATCGCCAGTGATATTTAGCTTGCCCTTTCCAATATCAAAAAACACATTTCCTGAACCTTGTACCTTAATGCGACCGGAACTTGTACCAATATCGTGTACAGTGTATTCGTAACTACCAGTATTAGGTGCATTAGAAACTATTAAAAAAGGGTAGGTTTGACCATTATCTAAGCTTAAGTATATACTTACATATCCAGTATTTACAGGGCTAGAGTTACTTCCTCCAGCATCCCAAGTGATTGTTTTAACTTCACCAGGATTCCAAGTTTCATCATTTGAAGGTCCTGTTACTCTGAATTTTTGATTATTAGTAACAATAATTTTGGTTTCATTTTCAGAAGTTTTAAACCCACCATAACCTTGGAAGAATATTCTAGCTGTACCTCTGAAAACTACATCTCTTGCTACGTTCGATAGTCTCTCACCAACTCCAGAATAAGAGTCATTTAAAATAAATCCTATATCCGGGAAAAGTCTATGCAAATCTTCCCCTGGTTTTTTAAATTGAAATATAGGTCCTTCTGTGGCATCAGATCCGTCTGCTTCTGAAGCTCCATAATTTCCTGATTGGTATTGCTCCCAATTATAAATAATTTCAGCAGATGGATGTGGGCCACTAGCTTCATTTAATTTTAGTTCATAAGGTGTAAATTTAGGAACATAATACTCTTCTTCTTCTAATTCAAAGGTAATTTCAGTATTAATAGGGTAGTGTTCTCCACAAAATGAACTTACCATATCTAAGTAAGTGGTCATCTCTTTTAAACTATAAGCATTATAATAAAGCAATCTTTGCCCTGGAAGATTATCAGGAGCACATGCACCTAAATAACTCATAATAGTATTTCCACTACCTGGTTCGTAGTTTGTTGAAGGATTCCCGTTCCCATCACATCCTCCTTCTGCGGAACTGAAAGAATGATTCGCAGACATTTGATGACCTAATTCATGTAATATAGTTCCTATATCATCAGGCCCCGTCGTTGTGCTCACGCCCATTCCTTTTACGTTAGAGTTTTGACAAAGTGAGTTTAGAGCAGCTATGCCACCTCCAGCAGTATTAAAAATATGTCCAACATCGTAATTGTTTATACCTATAATATTACTTAAAACTGATGCAACTTCATCAATTAAGCAATCATTTTGGTCATTACATGAATATGGGTCAGAAACAGGGTTGGTAAACACTACATCTTCATTATTATCAACTAATTCATAAGTTAATGCTAATTCTCTTTCAAATACACCATTTACACGATTTAAAGTGGATATAATAACTTCCATAACACTTACTACATCAGCAGGAGAAGCAACAGACTGTGCGTATTCACCTGTAGTTGATATAGCAATTCTATACACAGAACGTTGATTCATTCTGGCAGATAATAATTCCCCTTCTGTTAATTTATTATCGTAAAGCAGAGACGCATCGATGTCGCAGGTAACTGGACTTAATGTTTTTACATCTTCTCTGTTGTAATACATATAATAATCACTTTGTTGTTGATTAGTATATGGATTGATAAAGTATATATCCGAACTAGTATAAATCGCTCCTCTAAAACCTACGCTTGTAAAATCGATTTTAGTAGTAATGCTGTGTTTATCCTTTGCGAAGCCTGTATAAGTTTTAACATGCTCCATTTTAGAAGCTAAACCTTTTTGCATAATTGGAGTTTCCCAAACAACAAAGGTTTTCATCTCCCCTTCCTTACCTACAGGTAGCTGTAATTCTACACCTTCTTTTACACTTTTACCTGCTGTAGAAAGATAATCTTTAATTTTTTGAGTGGACAAATGAAACATTTGATAATCAGCAACGTCGTTTGCTATTTCAAATTGTTGCGGAGCATTTGTCGGATTGGTCTTTTCCCATAATGGTTTATTTGAAAAAGATACTCCAGCACTGAGCAAAGCAAAAATTAAAGTGCTATTTAGTATGATTCTTTTCATGAGTATATGATGCTTAAATTATAAATTAAATATTTAGAAAGCCAAGATATAAAAAAAAATAATTAAAAGAAATTATTTTCATTTTTAAAATCCAAAAAAATTATCCAAATCTTCTCTTTGTCTTCTTGTGGGTTTTCCTGTTTTGCTTCTTCTTTTTCCTGTTTGGAAGCTATGATGGAATTTTTCATGTTTTTTCTCTTCTTCAGGTGTATGGTCAATATAACATTCTTTGGCTTCAGAATAAGGACGTCTTTTATCCAATAGTTTGATGACTTCTATATCCCATTTTCGCGCTGATGTATTTACTAAAATTCTTTCACCAACTTCTACCATTTTCGCTGGTTTGGCTTTTTCTCCATTAATCTTAACTCTATTAGCTTGACAAGCTTTCGCCGCTAAAGATCTTGTTTTAAACACTCGAATGGACCAAAGATATTTGTCAATGCGCACTTTATCTATCATCTCTATTAAAATTTCTATTTCAAAAGTAAGAAAAGTTTATAGGATAATGAAATTTAATTCTATTGTGAAATAATTGTACAGCACTTAAAAGTAAAAATTTAGATGTTATAAATTAATGAAAAATCTAAGTGAATTAGCACATCAAATGAGGGAAAATATAATTTATGGAGAAGAAATAATTTGTACTTCAGGTTCTAATGCAATTTTATACTTATTAAATACGGATTCTTGAATTGATTTTATCAGTTCTTTTAAGTCATTTGCTTTTCCCTCTCCTAGATTTATTAAAACCAGAGCTTGTTTTTTATGAACACCTACGCTTTTCCAAGATTTTCCTTTCCATCCTGTTTGCTCGATAAGATATGCTGCCGGCACTTTTACTTCATTTCCATGAGGATAATGTGGGAGATTAGGATCTTGTAATACCAAAGCTTGATATTTGTCTTTACTGATAATAGGGTTTTTAAAGAAACTTCCAGCATTGGGAATTTTGCTAGGATTTGGTAATTTACTATTGCGGATTTGAATTACAGCTTCTGCAACCTCCTTAGGGTGAATGTTCTCATAGTTTCTACCTGTAAAATATTCTTTTAATGGTTTGTATTCAATATTTATTTTAGGTTTTTTATCTAATTTGAAATTTACATGGGTAATAAGTCCTTTGTCTTTTAATTTGTTTTTAAAAATACTATTCCTGTATTCAAAAGCAGCTTTTGTATGAGGTATGACTACTTCTTTAAAATCTTTATAGTACATAAAATTAACGCTTTCTATAAAAGAAGCTACTTCTTTTCCATAGGCACCAATGTTTTGTATTGGAGCTGCACCTACCGTTCCTGGAATAAGTGCTAAATTTTCTAAGCCAAACCAATTATTATTTAATGTATATAAAACAAAATCATGCCATGATTCGCCTGCTCCTATGGTTAAATACACATGATTTTCGTTTTCTTTTGTTATTTTAATACCTTTAATATTATTTTTTAATATCCAACCATTAAAATCTTCAACAAATACCATATTGCTTCCCTCTCCTAGAATACGAATAGGGATATCTTTATGTAAAGGAGGATTATTCAATAAGTTTTTTAATTGTTCTTTGGAATTAAAAGTAGAAAAATAGCTTGTTTTTGCGGATAATCTAAAAGTATGAAGATTTCGTAAGGAGTAGTTTTCTTTTATCATAACAAATTAATCTGAATGCAAAAATAACTAATCTACAGCAAGCAAATCAAGAGAATTAGATAAATCTTTTTGAATTTCTAAATTGTTGATACGTAAAACATGTTTTGTTTCAAAGAGTTCTTCTTCATTTCCTATCCATTCATTTACAGTAGTACTTGTTCCTTGAGCATGTTTATTTATTAAACTACTAATTCCTAAATATTCTTTTTGTGGAAGAGATTTGTTTTTATAATTATATTTATCCAGAATATCAGAGGCGGTTTTCAATGATTTTAAATATGCCTCTTTTTTATCTTGTGCGAGGATAGTAATTGTTTTTGTTGTAAATAATACCTTCTTGCCTTCTTTCTGTACAAAATAAAGAATAGCTTCAAAAATATCTTGTTGTAATGAATGGTTTTTCACAAAAAATGTATTTCTTTATGTTTAGACGAATTAAAGCTGAAATTAATTGGGTAGAGAAATTAGAAATTATTTTTTATAATATTGTTTGCTATAAATAAAAAAATGTTTATCTTTGCCTTCCAAATAAAATTTTAAATCAATTTAATACTATATATTAATGGCAAATGCAACCATCGACGCGAAAAAGGTAGAGATATTTAAGACATATGGTGGATCTGAAAAAAACACCGGTTCAACTGAAGCTCAAATTGCTTTGTTAACAGAACGTATTAAGCATATTTCTAATCATATTAAAAATGGTAATCAAAAAGATTATTCTAGTGAATTAGGCTTAATTAAATTAGTAGGTCAGCGTAAAAAGCTATTAAACTACCTTATGAAAAAAGATTTAAATGGTTATCGTGAGTTAATCGTTAAATTAGGTATTAGAAAATAAAAATAAAATTTTCTCTAAAAAAATATTCCTAGTCGAAATTTCGGCTAGGAATATTTTTTTTATGATTATTTGCCTACCTTTACCGTATTAAGAAAAGAAAAAATAAGAAAATTAGAGAGTAAACTGCTCTCATGCTGTAAAATTTAAAAAATTAATTTATGACGTTGAATCCTATTTCCGTCTCATTCCCATTAGAAAATGGATTAGATGTAAAAATAGAAACGGGCAAAATGGCTCGTCAAGCTGATGGCGCTGTGACGCTAACTTGTGGAAATTGTGTTATTTTAGCAACTGTAGTTGCAAGTAAAGAACCTAAACCAGGACAATCATTCTTTCCGTTAATTGTAGACTACCAAGAAAAATTTGCTTCCTCAGGTAAGATTCCTGGTTCTTTTTTCAAAAGAGAAGGTAGATTAAATGATCATGAGATTTTAATTTCTCGATTAATAGATCGTGCTTTAAGACCTTTGTTTCCAGAAGGATATTTATGTGATGTACAGGTTATGGTGCAATTAATTTCTTCTGATAAAGAGGTAATGCCAGATGCTCTGGCTTGTTTAGCAGCCTCTGCAGCATTGGCTGTGTCTGATATTCCAATTCAAGAGATGATTTCAGAAGTTCGTGTTTCACGTATTGATGGTGAAATGAAAGTAAATCCTTTACGCTCTGAATTTGAAAAAGCGGATATGGATTTTATTATTGCCGCTACTGCTGATAATATTATGATGGTAGAAGGTGAAGCAAAAGAATGTACAGAAGAAGATGTTATTAAAGCTATTGAAATTGCACATGAAGCAATTAAGTTGCAAGTGAAAATGCAAAAAGAATTGGCAGAAAAGGCGGGAAAAACAGAAAAAAGAAGTTTCGAAGCTCCAAAACATGACGAAGAGTTAAAACAAAAAGTAGAAGAATTTGCTAAGCAAAAACTACATGAAATTATCCATACGCCTTCTGAGAAACATGTGCGTTCCGATGCAATGAAAGCATTAGGAGAGGAGTTAATTGAGAGTTTAGGAGAAGATGTGGAAGATGAAGTGATAGATATGGCAAAGAGATATTATAATGACTTGCAATATCATGCTATTCGAAACATGATCTTGGATGATAAAGTACGTTTAGATGGTAGAAAAACAGATGAAATTAGACCATTAGCGATGGAGGTAGATATTTTACCTAGTCCTCATGGTTCTGCTTTATTCACTCGTGGTGAAACTCAGTCTCTGACTACTATTACTATGGGTACAAAAGATGATGAGATTCTTTTAGAAACTGCTGCTGAATTAGATTATAGCAACTTTATGTTACATTATAATTTTCCTCCTTTTTCTACTGGAGAAGTTAAAATGTTGAGAGGAGTAAGTAGAAGAGAAGTAGGACACGGACATTTAGCACAACGTTCTATAAAACAAATTTTCCCTAGTGATTTTCCTTATACTACTCGTATTGTTTCTGATATATTAGAATCAAATGGATCTTCCTCTATGGCTACAGTATGTGCTGCATCTTTAGCAATTATGGATGCAGGTATACCTATGAAAAAACATATTAGTGGTATCGCTATGGGTTTAATTAGTCGTCCGGAGGATGGAAAATGGGCTGTATTATCTGATATTTTAGGAGACGAAGATCACTTAGGTGATATGGATTTTAAAATTACAGGAACTAGAGATGGTATTTGTGGGGTGCAAATGGATATAAAAGTGGATGGCTTAAGCATGGATGTTTTGCGTAAAGCTATGGCACAAGCGAATGCAGGGAGATTACATATCTTAAACCATATGTATGAGGCTATATCAGAACATAGAGAAGACTTGAAACCGCATACACCAAGAATTGTCGAAATTACAATAGACAAAGAATTTATAGGTGCAATCATTGGCCCTGGAGGAAAAATTATTCAAGAATTGCAAAGGGAAACTGATACTACTATTAATATTGAAGAAGTAGATGAAAAAGGGGTAGTAAACATATTCTCAAATAATAAAGAGAATTTGGAAGCGGCATTACAAAAAATTAAAAATATTGTAGCTGTACCAGAAGTAGGTGAAACATATAATGCTATTATAAAGTCTATTATGCCTTACGGTGCATTTGTTGAGTTTATGCCTGGAAAACAAGGCTTATTGCATATTTCTGAAATTTCTTGGGCTAGGTTAGAAAATATGGATGGTGTATTTAATGAAGGTGATTCTATAAAAGTTAAACTAACAGGAATAGATAATAAAACTGGTAAATACAGACTTTCTAGAAAAGTATTAATGCCAAAACCTGAAAAAAATTAAATAGAATTTGTAAACAAAATAAAAAGAGGCTGTAAAAAATTATAGCCTCTTTTTATTTGTCTTTATAAAATATTTTCTTCTTAATTATTGTATTTAATGGTTGTTTTACCCGTTAAAGGGATTTCCATTCCATTAGGAATTTGTGAATTTGGTAATATCTTCAACGCTCCTTTTAGGTCTTGAATAGTTTCTCCTTCTATTATCCAACCCGTTTTGGCTTCCACTTTAAAAGTTGATTTTTGAGTGCCTTTTATGTCTTGTTGCATTTCCATACCCATTTGTTCCATTTTTCCTTCACCTTCTGGAGTGCTTAAGCTTGTTGTTTCTGAAATTATATAATAATCATCATGAATAGCTTCTAATTTATAAGTGCTTTTAGTATTGAAAGATATTGTGGATTTCATTGTGCTATTTACTTCCCATTCATCATTAACTGCAACAGGATGCGGAGGAATGTATCCAAATAAATTAGATAAACTCGCTTTTACATTTTCAGGTCCATTACTTGCTTTGAATTGTGCTTCTATCTCATCTTTATTTACACCTTTAGGCATTTCAACATCCTTGAAAATATTTTCCCAATAATTCTCCCTTGTTTTAACCTCTAATGCTTCCCCTTTTGAATTTACGGTAATAGTAAATGGCTCTTGCGTAATATTATATAATACTCTATTTAAATCTTTATCCTTATTTTCAGCATCGGAATTAAATTCTTTATTATCTCCCATAGCTTTGGTACTTTGATGAATACGAATAATTTGACTTTCTAGAGTATAATTACCTTTATTTTCATTCACTACTTTATAAATAGTTTTTTGTGATGTTTCAGAAACGATATCCATTTTTTGACCCATTAATTCTTGAGTCATTGTACTCTTTATCTCTGTATTTATAGAGTGTTCTTGTCCTTTATTAAAGTGTAATTTAATATCCACTTTTTGTGCAAATAAATTAAAGCTTAGTAGAGTGGCAGGAATTATTAAACTATTTTTTTTCATAAATCTAAAATTTGAATTTTATGAAAGTAAAGATAATAAAATGAATGTAATATTTATTCTTTATCTTAACTTTAATTTTTATAATGATTATAAAAAAAAGAGTAGTTCTATCTTTTGGAACTACTCTTTTTCAGTAAACGTGCCTTATATGCCACCTCCGCTTGCATTAAATAATTGTATGAGGAGTTTTTGCCTCTCAATGAAATCATTGATACCTGAGAGCTCTGCTTGTAATAATTGTTGTTTCGCAGTGATAACCTCAGTATATATTGCAAAACCACTTTCTAATAACTCTTCAGTATATTCGACGGATAAACGCAATTTTTCAATTTCTTCTTTTCTAGCTTTTATTTTTTCTTGTTCTTGATTAAAAGCATAAAGTAAATTTTCTACTTCCATACAGGCTTGAATATATACAGATTCAAGCTCGTATAAGCTCGCTTTTTCTTCAGCTTTAGCTATTTGCAATCTTGCTTGATTTGTTCCTTTATGGAAAATAGGCTGTAATAAACCACCAGCAATATTCCCCAATAAGCTTATTGGGTTAATAATGTCGCTAAATTGACTTGCATTAAAACCTAAACTTCCCGTTAAAGTTAAAGAGGGAAGAAAATATTTTTTCGCTGCTTCTTTTTCAAAGAAAGTAGCACGTACATTTTCATATGCAATGCGTAAATCAGGTCGTTGAATCAATAAATCACTAGGGATTCCAATTTCTAAAATAGGAAGTTTCTGATCTTTATCGATTGCACGTGTTTCTATACTTTGTTGTGGTCTGCCTAAAAGATAATTAATATGCTGTTCGGACTTTAAAATATTGGTTTTTAAATCATTTATTGAAGTTTTGATTGAAGATAATTGTGCTTCACTTTGAGTTACTGCAGCTTCGGTAACGCGTCCAGCAATTTTTAATGCCTTCATTGTTTCTACGGTCTGCTCCCAATTTTCAATAGTTTTATTGGTGATTTCCAAAGCTTCTTTTAATGCAATTAACTGATAATAAGCTTCTGCTATTTGAGCAATAAGATTATTTTTAACTTGTTTTTCAGTAATTTGGATTTGTAAATATTTTGCTTCCTCTGCATTACGTAAATACTTCAATTTTCCCCAAATGTCAATTTCCCATTGAGCATTCAATCCTAAGTTCCATTGACTTGTATTATTCCAATCCTTCAAATTTTTATCAAGAGGACTTAAACGATTATTTGTTCCAAATTCACCATTAATTAAAGGCAACCATGCTTTTTTACTAAGCTTATAACTAGCTTCAGCCTGTATTATCCTTTGTTGTAAAATCTGAGTTTCTAAATTGTTGTCTAATGCAAGTTCTATTAAATCAATTAATAAAGGATCATTATAGAACTTTGTATAATCAAGATGTTCTTTTTCAACATCCCCAGAAGTTTCACTTTCTAAAGTTTTATAATTCTCCCATGCATATTCAGGTAGCGGTATGTTTTGTAACTCAGTAGGAGTCTTACAAGAGTTGATACTAAGTAGTACGATACTTGCCAAACCTAAGGGATAAATTATCTTATTTTTTATATACATAGTTATTCCTTGTTATTTTCTTTTTTACTAAATTTTTCTTGTATGGCTTGGAAGATAATAAACAATATGGGCACTATAAACACACCAATGATAGTTCCTATTAACATTCCGCCTACTGCACCTGTACCAATCGATTTGTTACCAATTGCACCTGCTCCTTTGGAAAACATTAATGGTAAAATACCAAAAATAAAAGCAAATGAAGTCATAAGAATAGGTCTTAAACGTGCTTTTGCTCCATCAAGTGCAGCATCCACGAGACTCATTCCTGCTTGGCGCCTTTGTACGGAAAACTCAACAATTAAAATTGCATTTTTTGCAAGAAGTCCCACCAACATAATTAGTGTAATTTGTAAATAGATATTATTACTTACTCCAAAAAGTTGTGCAAAAATAAAGGTTCCTGCAAGCCCAAACGGTAAAGAAAATAATATTGCTAAGGGTAAAATGTAACTCTCATATTGCGCACTTAATAGGAAATAAATAAATATCAATACTATAGCAAAGATAAATACCGTCTGACTTCCTGCAGCCAATTCTTCTCTCGTCATTCCAGAATACTCAAAACCAAAACCAATTGGTAAAGTCTGAGCAGCTACTTCTTCAATTGCTTGAATGGCATCACCTGAGCTATACCCCGAATTAGGTGCACCGTTAATAGCTATTGAAGTGTAAAGATTAAATCGGTTAATGGTTTGTGGTCCATAGGTTCTATTTAAACTAATAAAAGAACTTATTGGAGCCATAACACCCTCCTGATTACGAACATAAATTTTACTTAAACCTTCAGGATTTGCTCTGAATTCCGGCGCTGCTTGATACATAACTCGGAATTGCTTACCGAATTGATTAAAGTTAGAAGCATAAACACCACCATAATATCCTTGCATGGTTTCTAAAATGTCCATAACAGACAAGCCAGCTTCTTTTACTTTTGCAATATTAACATCCAGCATATATTGAGGTAATGTCGGATCAAAGGATGTTGACGCATATTGCACTTCAGGACGTTTATTTAATTCCGTTAGAAACTCATTCGATATATTAAAAAATTCATCGATTGAACTACCGCTTCTGTCTTGTAATTGGAATTCAAAACCTCCTGACATACCAAAACCCTGAATAGATGGTGGAGCGAAATAAATTATTTTCGCTGCAGTTATATGTGCTGTTGCTGCAAATAATTTACCAAGCACTGCTTGAACGTCTTGTCCTTTTCCAGTTCTTTCAGCCCAAGGATGTAATCGCATAATAAACATACCATAATTACTTCCAGAACCACTTATCATACCTCTACCAGAAACTTTTAAAACATTACTCAATTCTGGTATGTTTTTTAACTCCTTCTCTATTTCATCCATCACCTCTTGGGTTTTCTCCATAGAAGTAGATGCTGGTAAAGCTACATCAGCCATAATACTTCCCATATCTTCATTTGGAACAAATGCTTTTGGAGTTGTGTCCATTAGATAAGCAAATAATCCTAAAGCTACTAGGATAGAAACTAATGCAATCCATTTTCTTTTCACTAAGAATCGAACGCCTTTAAGGTATTTATTTGTAGTAACTTTAAAACCTGTATTAAAGGCAGTATAAAAACGTTGTAGAATATTCTTGTTTTTATCTTCACTTGATTTGGGTTTTAAAAATACAGCACAAAGTGCCGGGCTTAAAGTTAAAGCATTAATTGCGGAAAGTAAGATAGCAACTGCTAAAGTTAAACCAAATTGTTTAAAGAAAACACCTGCTGAACCTCCAATGAAACTTACAGGAATAAATACTGCAGCCATTACCAATGTAATAGAAATAATTGCTCCTGAAATTTCTGACATTGCATCCTTACTGGCTTCTAAGGCCGAAGTATAACCTTGGTCTAGTTTGGCATGAACAGCTTCAACAACTACAATAGCATCATCTACAACAATTCCAATCGATAGTAATAAAGCAAATAATGTTAAAAGGTTAATGGTAAATCCAAAAATCCCTAGAAAAAAGAAGGTTCCAATTATAGATACTGGAACAGCAATAGCTGGAATAATTGTAGATCTAAAATCCTGTAAGAATATGAAAACTACTAAGAATACAAGTATGAAAGCTTCAATCAGGGTATTAATAACCTTAGCTATACTAGCATCTAAAAAATCATTTGCATTAGTTAAAATAACATAATCAATACCTGGAGGGAAGTTTGCTTTAGCTTCTTTTAAGGCTTTTAAGGTTCCATCAATAACATCCTTAGCGTTAGAACCAGCAGTTTGGCTAATCATAACACCAACTGAAGGATTGCCATTTGTATAAGAATCAGAAGCATAACTCATAGCCCCTAATTCAATATCAGCAATATCGCTTAAGCGTAAGACAGAACTTTGAGAGTTAGCACGTATAATAATATCTCCAAACTCTTCTACACTTTGTAATCGTCCTTTATATTTTATAGTATATTGAAATGATTGATCGCCTCTTTCTCCAAATTGACCTGGAGCAGCTTCAATATTTTGCTCTGCTAATGCATTTTGAACATCTCGAGGCACTAATCCATAAGTTGCCATCACATCTGGCTTTAACCAAATACGCATAGAATAATCTCTACGTCCAAAAGCCATAGCTTCACCTACACCCGATATACGCTTAATTTGGGGAATTAAATTTATTTCCGCATAGTTTTGTAAAAACGTTTGGTCATAAGCAGGATCTTCTGAGAATAAACTAAAGATAACTAAGCTACTACTTTGTCTTTTAAAAGTGGTTACTCCTGCGCGAGTAACTTCTTGAGGTAATAAAGGAGTAGCTCTCGATACTCTATTTTGTACGTTAACAGCTGCTAAGTCTGGGTCAGTCCCTAATTTAAAAGTAATAGTAATGCTTGCACTTCCATCATTACTTGCAGTGGAAGTCATATACTCCATATCTTCAACACCGTTTATTTGCTCTTCTAATGGAATTACAACACTATTTAGAACAACATCAGCATTTGCACCTTGATAAGATGCATTTACAGATACAGTAGGTGGAGCAATTTCTGGATATTGAGAAACTGGTAAATTTATTAATCTTAAAAGTCCTAATAACACAATCATAATGGATATAACTGTGGATAGAACTGGTCTTTCAATAAAACGATTAAACATAAATATTTTTTCTAATTTAAATTTAGAAGAGTGGAATAAATTATTATTCAGCCTCTTTAATTTCAAAAGGTACTAATTCCGGATTAATGGTCTCGCCATTTCTTAAAGTATGTACACCTTCAAATACAACTTTTTCTCCTACTACTAAACCGTCTTTTACTACATAGTTTTGACCGTCGTTATTGCTTAATACCTTCACTGCTTTTTGTTGTACATTATTTTCAGCATCCACGACATATACAAATTTTTGTCCCTGTACTTCAAAAGTACTACTTTGAGGTATAATGATATTGTTTTCAATATGCTGTGGAATTAACACTGAACCACTGCTCCCGCTTCTTATAGTATAATCGGAGTTTGGAAAAGTAGCTCTCGCACTAATAGAACCTGTAGAGACATTAATTTGCCCACTTACAGTTTCTATAGTCCCGGTTTCAGGATAAATAGTACCATTGGCGAGTTTTAATTGTATGCCTTCTTTGTTTCGTAAATATTCTGCAAGCTGCCCTTGATGTATGCCAAATTCTAAAATTTGCTTTTCATTTAAAGAAAAATAAGCATATACTTTCCCAATATTAGAAACGGTTGTTAAAGGCATTGGAGTATTACCACTTACTAAACTTCCAATCTTATAAGGTATTGTTCCTAATACTCCATCTACAGGACTGTGGATTTTTGTATATTGGTAATTAGCCTTCGCATTGGTCAATTGTGCATTTGCTTGTACTAATATTGCTTGTTTAGAAGCTAAATTAAACTCGGCATTTTCTAATTCAAAATTACTAATAATATTACGCTCTACTAAAGGGCGAATCTTGTTTAATTCCATTTCTGCAGTATTTACATTTGCTTTCGCTATCTCTATATTTGCACGCGCTGAACGTAAATCTTGCTCATATTGAGGAGCTTCTATTTCAAATAATAATTGTCCTTTTTTTACAAAAGCACCTTCATCTACATGAATCTTAGAAATAAATCCATCGACTTTAGGGCGGATTTCAATATTTTGCTCTCCTTCAATAGAAGCAGGATAAATATTTTCTAAAGTTATATTGTGTTCCTTAATCTCAATTACTTTATATGTTCTTACAGATGGAGCATTCCCACCTGAATTCCCCTTTTTATCAGAATTGCAACCAATAAATAATAAGCTGTTTAGGAAGATAATTCCTAAACTCCATAGTGTCTTTGTTCTATGCATAATATGTGTTAGAAAATATATGTTATGTATTGTTGTAATAAAATAGTCTTGCAAATTTAGCAAATTCAAAGTGTTATTAATGTAAATAGGATGTAAATGTTTAGATTAATTTAAATTAGATATGCATTTTCGATTTTTTTATTTATAAATGAATTGTTATTGCTATTATCTTTTCGATTTTTTTATTGTATATTGCAAAATATAAATTTTTAATGTGACCCATCAACAAATTACGAGTAGAATTCGCAAAGAAATTAATGCCTACTATAAATCTTTTAAAGAAAAGTATCCCATATTGCGATTGCAAAATTTATGGGGTTTCTTGATTTTTATTTTATCTATTGCCATTGTATCTAGTACCGCTATATTATGGTGGAAAAATATTATTCCTACATGGTTAATGATTATTGTGAATGCTTTTTTCTTTGGAGTATTACATGAATTAGAGCATGATTTAATTCATTGGATGTATTTTAAAAATAACAAAGTAATACATCATTTTATGTTATTAGTAATATGGATGCTTCGACCTATTACTATAAATCCATGGATAAGAAGAAAATTACATTATCATCATCATAAGTTTTCTGGAACGATTCACGATGTGGAAGAAAGAGGAGTTACTAATGGGGAGAAATGGTCTTTAAAACGTTTTTTATTTACTCCAGACTTAGTTATTGGCGGGCTCTTACGCGTTAATTCCCTTTTCAAAGATATTAAAAGAGAAATGAGAGAGGGGAGATTAAAAATGGAATTAGGGAATAAACTTAAAAGAAATGCAGTTCTAGGCCTTATTCCTGTTACTATAATTTCCCACGTGATTTTATATGTCTTCGTAATAATGAAAATTCTTAATAGTTTTTCTTTTGGTTTTATTGATACATCTAACTTTTTTACTGGTTTGAAAAATGTACTACAATTTTTGAATCCATATATTTACATCATTTTATTACCGAATGTTTTAAGGCAATTTTGCTTGCATTTAATAACTTCTAATATTCATTATTTTGCTGATGTAGAAGAAGGAAATGTAATTGAACAAACTCAGGTTTTAAACGTATGGTGGACATTCCCATTTCAAGTGTTTTGTTTTTTCTTTGGTTGGACACATGCTATTCATCATTTTGTAGTTCAAGAAACCTTTTATGTTCGTCATATTACAAGAAAAAAGGCACAAAAAATATTAAAAGCTAATGGAGTTCGTTTTAATGATTTAGGAACCTTTAGAAGAGCAAATCGATTCCATGAAATTGAACCACTATAAAATTTTTAAAAAATAAAAAAAGGGAATTTGACTTTCAAATTCCCTTTTTTTATTTAGTATATTAGCTTAGAATAAACTCTATATCTTCTTTGGTTAATCGCTTTAAAAAAGCATTTTCTTCGCTAGTAATTAAATCTTTAACAAGAGCTTTTTTACGATCTTGTAATAATAGGATTTTCTCTTCAATGGTATCTTTACATATCATGCGATAAGCAAATATATTCTTCGTTTGACCAATTCTATGTGTTCTGTCAATAGCTTGTTGTTCTACTGCTGGATTCCACCATGGATCTACAATATAAACATAGTCTGCTGCTGTTAGGTTCAATCCAACTCCACCTGCTTTTAAAGAAATTAAGAATACTCTACATTCTTCATTGTTCTGGAATTCTTGTATCGCTTTCTCTCTCTCTGCAGAACTAGTACCACCGTCAAAGTAAACATAGGGAATACCTAATTTTTCTAGCTCATCACGTATTAAATCTAACATCCCTAAGAATTGAGAGAAAACTAAAGATTTATGATTTCCAGTATGTTCTGTTAAGCTTTTTACCAACTCTGTAATTTTGACAGAATGATTTTCAAACTCTTCATCCTTTAATATAGCTGGAGAATCGCAAATTTGTCGTAAACGCATTAAGCCAGTTAAGACACTAAAACGTGCACTGTCAATTCCTTTCTCTTCTATAGAATCTAATATTTGAGAGCGGAAACTGTTTTTATATGCTTCATAGATTTTTCTCTGCTTTGCACCCATTTCACAGAAATATATCATTTCTGTTTTTTCTGGTAAATCTGGAGCTACCTGCTCTTTTGTTCTTCTTAATAAGAAAGGATTGATTATTTTACTTAATGTTTCCTTTGCTTCTTTTTGCTGATTTTTATCAATAGGATTAGCAAATTCATTTCTGAAAAACTCCATGCTTCCTAACATTCCTGGATTTAGGAAATTCAATTGTGAGTATAAATCAAATGTGTTATTTTGAACAGGAGTACCGCTTAATGCAATTCTATTTTTACTCTTTAATTCTAAAGATGCTTTCGCAACCTGTGATAATGGATTCTTGATTGTTTGCGATTCGTCTAAAACAATATAATCAAATTCAATCTCGGATAGCAACTTAACATCACTTCTTAATGTGCCATAAGTGGTTATTATTAGGTTTGTATCTGTTAAATCCTTAGTAGAGCGTGTCCTTCTTGGACCATGATGAATTAAATATTTGATATTGGGTGTATACTTTTTTATTTCATTTTCCCAGTTGTAAATTAATGTGGTAGGACAAGCTACCATAAATAATGCATTGGGATGCTTATTCAAATAATGCTGTAAAAAAGTAAGAGTTTGCAAAGTTTTACCTAATCCCATATCATCGGCTAAAATACCACCCCAGCCAGTTTCTTTTAGGAAGTTCATCCATTGGAAACCTGCTTCTTGATACGGTCGTAAAGTTGCATCTACGTTCTCTGGAATGGGAATATGATTAGGATTTTCAAAATC
>DATGSF010000215.1:0-10221 GCA_035302865.1 Chitinophagaceae bacterium | reverse complement strand
GTTCTATTTTTCATTCGTCTGTCTGTTTAATTTTAAAACTGACGTTCTATAGAGGTAACCCATAATTTACTTATATCCGCTTCTTTGTAGCAAATATCCAATCTAATCTTGTCCTATATCCGCTATTAATTATCAATTTACATTTTTTACAAATATACCTTCATCCCTCAAAGTTAACAAACTTTAGCTTATTTTTTTATTAATTCTATCAAAAAGTAGAATGTACCTTTTTATTACTTGACATAAGTCTTTTAAAAATATTTATTAGCCAAAACCTGGAATTATATATTTGAAAGTAGAAATAGCATATTTCTTAATCTTGCCTTATAATAAAGCTATTTCTTTGACGAGGTTTAAGATAATGGTTTTGAACGGATTTTACTTTAAAACTTCAATCAAAGCATAAATTTGAATTTATAAAAAATATTAAATTGTATTGACTTGATTGAATTGCATGATATGGAATTCGGATTTTATCTTGTTTTTCTAGTCCTTATTTACCATTCAAATTTTTCTCTCTTTATATTTGATTTATCTCTATTGATTAATCTAATATTATCATTTTCTAATTGGAATTGATTTGTTTCTGTCCAGTTCCAACTTTCAGCCATTCTTAGATTTACTCCATTAGCACCAAATTCTACTGATATTATATCCTCTTTTACTTTTAAGTTAATGTAGTTAAAAGTATTTTGACTATTAGCGGTATAAGGAACAATTGGGCATTCTTCCAATTCTTTAAGAACTTTCTTATCTTTTTTAAACCACTGTCTTAAGAAATCTAAATGTTTATCGGAACATTGATAACCTAAGTCTAATGCAGTTAATGCTTTGCAATTTAAATTACTAAAATCGTTTTTTGCCCCACCGTCCCAATTGCATTCACTTCCAATAAAAGTTACTACAAAAGCTAATGCTGCTCTTTCGGGTTCACTAAGGGATTTGCTTAATTCTTCATTTATAATTATTGTGTTAAAAGTGTCTTTCAATTCCTCATCATATCTATCTTCTCTCCATAAGAATTTTTCATTTTTATCCGTTATTTTATACGTATTCTCATTAAAGCTTTCTGTTGTTTTAGAATTAGAAACTAAATTATCTGGTTTGCTTTCTTCTATATTATTATTTATCAGTCCACAGGAGACGATAAAAATTAATGTTGCTATGAAAAAGTATTTTGACATCTGTTATTTTATTTTTTAGGATCGCCTATAAAAATCAGAAATGTAGCGAGGATGCTATTCTTTTGAAATTTTTAAGCGAAGTGGTAATTCAAATTAAAAAGCTTTAACTCCGAAAATTTGACTGCAACTTTTTGCAAACCCTGTGGTATAAGGTGTTTTTATTTTTCATAAAATAAAATAATTTATCAGTTGTACAATGGCCAAGCTTGTCCAAATAAGCATAAATCCAAATTCCCTTGGTTGTTGTCGTCCGTGTTTGACCGTTGTCCAAAGAAACAAAATAATTGGAATTGTTAAAGCAAGTCGTAATTTCGCTTGTCCGGGATAACGTTGAATTATCCATATTGTTCCAAGCATTAAAGTAATTCCAATCGACCCAATCGCGATACGGTCAAGAAATTTAAGTCTTTTTACTATTAAAGCATAAATTATCGAGATAAGAGCGAATCCTAATTGTAAGATTATGCTGACGAAAATAATATCTCTGTTATCAGCCCAAACAATAAAAGCCGAAAAAGCAAGTCCAATAGTAATAAATTTTTGAAATAATCCTTTCTTGGTCAGGCTGAATACTAATCCGATACAAGAGATAATTGATATAATAATTGCTGTTAACATTGAATCGTTTTTAATGTTTGCTTTCTTACTTGCATCCCGTGCTAAATAGCATAGATGCAGAATGTTCTCCTACCTCATCTCCGCTATTTAGTAACATTTTTTATAAATATACTTTCTTCTATTAAGATTTACTAATTTAGTTGTTACTTGTTCAAATTACTCTTAAAGCAAAAACTCTTATTATGTCTGAAAAGAAGTTGATAAATAATATCTGTAAAAAATGAATTTATTACATTATTCTAAATGTTTTCTGGACTATATTGAGCTTTCCCTAATCCTAATATTGGTATAAATATAAAAGCTACAAGCACTAAACCTATTGTAAAACCAACACCTTTGTTAAATGCGATGGAAAGTTGGTGATAAATAAATATTAAAATAATTACGTTAATAAAGGGAATAATGAATAAAAATATCCACCATTTAGGTAAGTTGAGAATATCCAACAGTACTATTATATTATAGATAGGTATAAGAGCGATCCATCTCGACTTTCCTGCTTTCTTAAATATTTGCATCCAAGAGACTATATAGAGAAAGGTGAAGCCTATTATAATGCTAAAATTTATAAATGATGATACTCTCTCTATAATTTCTAATGTCATATTTCTGTTATTTTAATTTGTTTTTTGTTATTCCAAATCAGCTCTTTTATAGAATAACTTCAAATTTCTATTTAAAGAAATTAATGAATTATTTAGAATTACGCTTTTAAAACTTATTTCTTAAATAATACAATCAAAACTCCTTAGTCTATCAAATTTTATCATAAAGTCTTTATATAATAGGACATAATTCCTAATTATCTCAGTCTTAATTATCAATTTACATTTTTTACAAATGTACCTTCAACCCTCTAAGTTAACAAATTTTAGCTTATTTTTTTATTAATTCTATCAAAAGGTAGAATGTACATTTTATTACCTGACATAGTTTTTTTAAGAAATTCATTAGCCAAAATCTGGAATTAGATATTTGAAAGTATAAATAGTATATTTTTTAATCTTGCCTTATAATAAAGCTATTTCTTTGATGAGATTTAAGTCATAACATTCGAACGGACTTTACTTTAAAACTTCCATCGAAGCAGAAATTTGAATTTATAAAAATTTTGAATTGAATTGCATGATGCGGAGCTACTTGTTGACAGATGTTTTTATTCATTATTTCCTATAAAATGATTCCTTGAAGTGTTTTTGTTTATTCTATTTAAGAAAACAAGATTATATATTAAAAGAAATAAGGAAACTAATACAGGCCATAATACCATATAAAAATCTATTAAATTGTCTTTGATATTTATCAGGCTATCAAACATATTTTTCCAACCTTGAATTCCCCTTTCAAAAGAAATAAAAGTAAAATATCCAATTATGCTCAACAACAAAAAGAGGATTTTTATTTTTACTTTAGATTTAGATTTGTAAAATAATTGGAAAATAAAAGCTACAAAACCTAGGATTCCAAAAATAATAGAAAAAAACAAAATTGTGGTATCTAAAAAAGAATTGTATTTAATGTTTTCAAATAAAGCAGGAATTAAGAGAAATAAACTTATTCCCATTAAATAAATAGAAGGAATTAAAGCTGATAGCACTATAGTTTTTACAATTAAATTTCGCATTTTGCTAAACATTTTCACCTTGAATATTTATCTGGGTTTTAAAAAACAGTTTTTTTATCGGCTCGACTTTTTTGCTTATTTTGCATATTCCATTTTTTTGCTTTTAAGATCAAGAATATGCTTGAAACTGTTAAAAAGTCAAAACTTATAATTCCTTCTGTTCCACTCATCATCAATGGCATTTATTGTAGTGGAGGTAAGTTTCCGTATTTCACAAGGAAATCTTCATCCCCAAGAATTGTCAAAATTTCATAGCACATCGTTTGAAATTTGCCTGCCCTGGATAAAAGCCTTTCTCTGTTCCTGCTCCAAAATCGAGGATTGTACCTTTGGGCAAAATTTGGTTAATTACCTTCAAGGTTTCAAAAATCAAATTCTTGTAAAAACTTCCAAAAAACTGTTCACAAACAAAGTCGAAATATGTTTCCCAATTGTCGTGAGGTTCTTGCATTGTTGTCTATTTTTTAAATTGGACTTAAGATTTTTTAAAAATAACAAAAATAAATTTATAACTGAAAGTTTTGATTTCTTAAAACATTCAAATAAAGATCATTTTGCCCTATGATTGGCTTAAAATGTGGTTTTTTTATTTTAATCATAATATGTTTTTACTTAGTCAAATAAATTTGATTGAGATTGGCTGTCTTTATATGTAAAAGTTAAAGGGCTTCCTTTGATAGTTTTAATATCTTCTCTTTTTCTTAGAAAATTAGAAATCTTTTGAGAACTCCACTCGATATTTAATATGTTTGAAATTTCCTTCGCTGAAAAGATTCCTTTCTTAGTTAGTTCAATTATTTTTTCTTCTGCATTATTATATTTTGATACTTGTTCTGAAACTCTTATCTCTACAACATCATCTTTTAATTGTTTATCACTGATTAATTTTCCGTTTTTATCCACAGCTATCCCTCCCTCAGAGATAAGTAAATGATTAGCATTATTTTCTTTTGACCTCGGCATTCGGATATAAATATTTCTTCCTTTTTTTAATCCATCTTGAACACCTGACCAAGTTCCTCCTTTATTACTTGATTCTGCAACATAAATTTCCGAAGCCAAACCATAAATAATAGAATTTCTCGACATTGCTAATTGTACACTCCACGGAGCTTTGGGATAAAACGTGCTGAGCACTAATACATCTCCTTCTATAATTTGCTGATAATATTTTTTAAACCCAGTATTAAAGGTAGTTATTCCTTGAGGTAGTACAATAATGCTTTGTCCTTTATATTTAAGTGCCGATTCCAAGGCTTGACGATCGACTCCTTTGGCAAAACCACTTACAACAACTTTATATTCTTCGGTAGCTTTTTTAGCTATACAATCTGTAAAATCCAAAGAGTTATTATTTGCCTTTCTTGAGCCTACGATAGCTATGGAATCCTCTTTTAATAGTTGTAGATTTCCTTTTGTATAAATAATGGTGGGTGCAGAAGTTTTTAGGTTCTTTTTTAATAATGGGGAATAATCTTTTGAAGTTATTGGAATTATATTATATCCTTGTTCTATGAGATCTTCAGCTAAAAAGGCGTAATTCGACAATTTGTTTTTGGCATCAGCAAATAAAGCTACGAATTTTGGGTCAATATTATAATCATTAATCCATTCAGATTCACTGAGGTGGAAAAAATCTTTTATCGTTTTTCCTTCATGAAAAAGTTTTACAATTAGCTCATTCTTCTTCTTTGTTCTATATGAAGAAATATGCGTTAAAGCTAACCAATATGATAATTCTTTGTCCATAATTAATCTTTAAATATCACCTCCTACTGTTCTTGCAATAACTAAAGGTGCAATCTTCACTGCTCCAAATTTAGTCAAAATTTTTCCAATTTCTTTGATAGTAGCTCCACTATCAAAAATATCATCAAAAAGAATAACAGACTTTCCATGAATTTCTTCTGGCTTCGAATAACTATACTTACCTAATACATTTTCTTTTTTTAAATAAGCATTTTGAAAAATTTTTTGTGGTTTTGTAGGGTTTATCTTAATTAAACCCTCTGAAATCGGTACTTTTAATGTTTTTGAAATTTTTTCAGCAAAGTTCTTTACTAAATCTCCTGATTCAGTTGGTGGAACATAGAGTATGTAATCAAAATGTTCTGTGCCATATCTGTGTCTAAAAGCCCTTAGAACAAGTCGTAATAGAAAGTCAGGAAAATCCCCTCCATTTTCATACTTACTTCTATGAATGGTTGCGCCTACGTTTGAAACTCCGTAAAAGCTCGCTGCAATACCGTTGACAATATTTGATGATTTGCTTTCTACTTTTAAATCTGGAAAGTAGGATGCTCTAAAATCTTCCAATTTCTTCTTAGTTGATTCTTTAAATGAAGTGTTTAAGGAAGACAAAGTCGTATTGTCACAGTTTTCGTATATATTAAAACTTTCATCTCCTAAATAATCACAAAGGAATTGCATTCTGGATCGATTTGTTTTTACATATTCAACCATTGATTCCAACTCTTTTAACTTTTGTTGACGAAGCTCTTCAAAAGCTTTGGTATTTAGATTTGGGGCATTATATTGATATTCATATTTTTTAGATCGACCATAAATAACCTCCTTAATAATTCCTTGATCGATTAAGTCTGCTTTAATTACTCTAACTTGCGTCTGTTTTAAATTAGTAGCTTTCATTATTTCACGCTCTCCTAATGGTTCTTGTTTTAAAGCATTTATTACTTTCTGATATTTATTAATATTTGGTCTTCCACCATCAATAAATGATTTAGGTAATTTATAGTCTTCTTCTATTCCATTTATGTCTTTTGTATCATTATAAAAAAGTATTATTTTTGCTGGTTTTCCATCTCGTCCCGCTCTTCCGATTTCTTGATAATAATGAATAGGAGATGCAGGTATTTGAGTATGTATAATAAATCTTATATCGGACTTGTCGATACCCATTCCAAGAGCATTAGTTGATATTATTGCTTTCCATTTATTATTCATTAAACCACTTTCAATTTCTTTTCTCGATGCTGCATCTAAACCAGCATTGTATTCTGTAGCTTTTATACCAATGTAATCAAACCATCTTGAATAGATTTCCGTATTAATTCTAGTTCCCGTATAGATAATTCCATTACCTTCTATTTGCGATAAATGCTCAGCTAACCATAAAAATTTTTCATCTTCTGACTTTACGGTTATGGTATATAATTGGAAATTTTTTCTAATAAGATTGCCTCTTAGGGTCCTAATATTCCCAGATACTTGTTGCTCAATATCTATTTGTACTCTTTTTGTGGCAGTTGCTGTAGTTGCCAAAACAGGAAAACTATCCGGTAATTGCTTAATAAGGTTTATGATTCTTCTAAATGCAGGTCGGAAATCGTGCCCCCAAATTGAGATAGTATGAGCTTCATCGATAACCACCATCGATAAGTTCATTTCTCGGGTGGCATTGATCCATTCTTGATTATTTTGTCTTTCGGGGGCAATATAGAGTATTTTTATTTTGCCATTAATTGCCTCTTGTATGGTTTGTGAATTTTCTTCAGAAGTTCGATGAGAGTTTATAAACTCTGCTTTTATTCCTCTTCTTTTTAGGTTATTAACTTGATCTCGCATTAAAGCAATTAAAGGTGAAAATATTACCGTAAGGCCTTTAAACTGAGTAGCTGGAAATTGATAACAAAGTGATTTTCCAAAACCAGTTTTTTCAATTAATAATACTCTTTGTCCCTGAAATAATAGGTTTATGGTTTCCCATTGTTCATCATAAAATTGATCGAATCCAAATGTTTTTTTAAGTTCTATTTCTGCTTGAATTCTATCCATTAGTATTTTTGAAATTTTTGCTAACTTATTTGTATCCACCACTTAATAGCCCAAGTCTAGTATTCATCATTTTTTTTCTGCTATTAAATAATATTTTTTATAAATATACAATCTTTCTTCTAAGTTAACAAACTTTAGCTTATTTTTTTATTAATTCTATCAAAAGGTAGAATGTACATTTTATTACCTGACATAGTTTTTTTAAGAAATTCATTAGCCAAAATCTGGAATTAGATATTTGAAAACTAAAACAATACATTTAATTTGTGTCCTTTGAGATGATGAACATTTTAATTTTCATTATAAACACAAGACTTATTAAAAGCACAAATAATTAAATTATCCTTTTGATCCTGTTTGTGAAAAATTGGTAAAATAAAACGACTTTCTCTATTCCGAATTTCTTACTCTCAGAATGTATAGCGAATAACAGCATCAAAATTCTTGTCGCTAAGTAGATTAGAATAATCAAAAGCTAGTCCAATGCTCAATGATTGACTAATTTGGCCCTGCAAGGTGAAGATGTGTCTCAGCTGAATTAAACGTAATTGGTAAGTGGTATGTACTCTTTTAAAAAAGCCCAAATGTAAACCTATATCCAATTCGCTCATGATTTCCTTACGGTAAAGTAAAAAAGGCGTAATTTCAAATTTGTCTTTAATATGAAATTGATAAGAAGTGTTAACATAGAACTCCCTTTGGTTCATAAGTAATTTCTCTCCATCTAATTTTACAGAAGTGCCAATCATATTTTTTGTTGCAATCCCAAAAGAGAAATTCTTAAATTGATAAAATGCGCCTAAATCCATATCTGCATTAGGCTTTAATGATTTTCCTGATTCACTGTATGAAAGTTGGAATTTATCCCAATCAATTAAATCAAGATTAAAAGCTAGTCTCCCTCCAAGGCTAATTGTATGATTTTTGTTTTTTCCCAATTCGAATTTATGCGTATATCCTGCATATACAGTATTTCTACTGTAAAAGGAGTATTGATCGGAAAGGATTCCAATATTATAAAAAGAAGCTTTATTTTTTAAACTTCCAATATGATTAAGAGAAAAAACAGGTGGTTTATTCCAAAGATGTTTTTCATTTTCTACGAATCTATATTTAGTATAGAGTGAGAAATTCAACTTTTGATCATCTTTAAGTGGTATGGCTGCAGTATTATAATAGTTCATGTCCTGAAAATAGATATTCGGTCGCAGAGAACTTTGTCCATAGCTAAAGGAAAAAGCCATAAATGTCAATAATATTAAAAAAGCTTTTCTCATCTTAGTTGATTGAAATCGTTAAAGGTGTTTTTGATAAAATTACCCAATTCAGTATCATGATTCCCTCCTGTATAGGTATAAAGTGTAACATCGCTTCCAGATGCTTCCAAACCTTCTTTTGCATCAGTAGAATTGTAATAGGGTACGGTATCATCGGCATCTCCGTGATGCAAAAACACTTTTCCTGTAGCTGTCCAGTTTTTATAAAAAGAATTTTGGGTTAATATAGTGCGATATTGTGTATCTGTTCCATCTAACACTTTCGACAAAAAATAGGGTTTAAAAACTTTATTCGGTTGAAAGGAAGGAACAACAATAGAAGACATTTGATCAAATACAGGATAGGAGTATATCTGATCGGTAGGTCTTTTTAATGGAGAAAATTTATTAATGCTATAAACAGACCATGAAATAATTGGCATAACTCCTAATTTTTCATTTCCTGATTTTAAGCTCTTATCATGATATTTTTCATAATTAAGAACTCCCGCAAGACTTGAACTTGCTGCCACGGTAAATGCAGCTGCATACTGTTCTTGTATGTATTTATGTGCCGAAAGACAAGCCCCGCCACCTAAGGACCAGCCTGTGAGAAATAATTGATTATCATAAGAATAATTATTCTCAGAAAGATATTTTTTTACAGCCAAAAGACCATCAATATTAGAAAGAAACATTTCAGGAAAATACATATAAGGGTGTTCTTTTCCTAAGGTAAGACCATAACCGATATAATCAGGAATAAAAACCACAAAACCTTTAGAAGCCCATCCCAATCCCATATTCCTTACTTCTCTATAATTATCCGTGCTTCCTGTATATAGAGAGGGAGTAATATTATCAGCATGCAAAAGTTTTGAAGGGATTTCTGTACCGTGACAATGCATAATGAGGTCAACCGTATCAATTCCATTAGGAATAATAATAAGTCCACGTGTATCAATTGGCTTTCCCATGTATTCGGTGCGGTAAGTAATGGATATTAGACTTAGGTCGTACTCCGCCCAATCTTGTGCAGAAAACTCATTAATTCTTTCTTCTACTTCAGATTTTGTTAGGTAGCCATTAGTTTTTACTTCAATAATGTCCCCTCGATTGGCTGTTTTTAAACTTAATTCGTCTTTTTGGCAAGCCCATAGTAGCAGAGCCATAAGAGTGAATAATGTATAGGTTTTTAATTTCATATTTATCAACTTTTGAATGGTATTTCTTTGTTTTAAATACTACATAATGCACTCATGCTCTTCAATAATTAGCAATTACACAATATTTATATAGTCCATCTCCGCTACTTAATACCAATTTATATATTTTATAAATATACTTTCTTCCATTAAGATTTACAAATTTAGTTTTTTCTTGTTCAAAAAACTGCTCTTTACATGCCATTTAAAAAGAAAAGCAGATCTTAGGTGCCTTTTAAAAGGCTTAAGGAATGAAATATTTAATTGTTATAATTTGAGTTTGGTGGGGGAATTAAAAATATGCTTAGGGCTTTTACGGCATGATGCCAATGCATTTAAATAACTTATGTAGTTAGGAAAATTATACTTTTTCTTATTGAAAATGTTTAAAGGAAGCAGTTATCACGTTTAGCTTGCAGGTGGCGTATAGGTGACTGGTATTTTTACATTATTAAATTGTCAATTTCTAAGTTTTTCAATTTTGCTAATGTATTAATTCTTGTGTTTTTTGCTGCTTTCATTTCGTATGTTTTGTTGGG
>DATGSF010000214.1:0-6239 GCA_035302865.1 Chitinophagaceae bacterium | reverse complement strand
GTGCAGATTTTTCACGTAATTAGAAAATTCTTCTGCTAAATAATGAGTAGATGCCATCATATCATGTAATAAATCTGAGGCATTTAACATTAATTCAGATAAAATAGGATCACTTTGATTAAGGTTGCGGATATTTCGTACACTTCTCTGCCTTATTTTATAAGCATAATCAACTAGTTCTTTAGTTTCTTTTTTGACAGCTCTTAGTTGACTTCTATCTTGCTTTAAGAAGCCCTCTAAGATTAAATGGTACTGAGCTTTTACATCCATGATTGAATGGACAACCATTTCTTTATTTTTTATGTATAACTCCGCATCTGTACCTTCTAATAAGTCTAATTTTGATCTCTGCTTATCAATATTTTCTGTCTTATTTGTAAAGCGTTTTTGTGAAAGAACAATAAAAGCCACTAAGAGTAAAATTAGAGCCAATGCACCATATATTTCACCTTTGTAGAGTATAAACGCTAAAAATGCAGCTACTACAAATGCTATAATTGCAGTGATAAACCAACCACCTATTACACTTAATACGCCTGCCACTCTATAAACCGCCGATTCTTTACCCCATGCTTTATCTGCTAAAGAGCTACCCATAGCAACCATAAAAGTAACATAAGTTGTGGACAAAGGTAATTTCATACTCGTTGCCCATGCAATTAAGATACTAGCAATAACTAAGTTCGATGAAGCTCTTACTAAATCATACGCTGCACCTTCTTGAACATCAGATGTTGCTCGACGCATTTTACTTTTTTCAAAACTAATATTATACTTTCTATACATAGTTCTAGGCAAGAAAAAAGAAAATAAATTCCCTAGCATGATAGAGGTTTTTACAATAGAACGAGAAACAGCATTCGCTTTAAATTTTTCTTCACCACCATCTTGACTACTGAGATTTATCTCTGTTTCTGAAACATTTTGCGCTTTTGAACTAAACCAAATGGTCCCTGCCATAATTAATCCCGAAATTAAAAGCATATAATTAGGAACAATAACATCATCTTCTGCAAGAAACGCTAAGCCAAAGGAACCTGCAGGAATTCCAGCTTTTAACCATTCCTGAAATGCCATAAATCCAGTTATTGGCACTCCAATAAAGTTCACTAAGTCATTCCCTGCAAATGCCATCGCCAAGCTAAACGTCCCCGCCAGAACTACGATTTTTAAAGGGTTTATTTTAAAGAAATAGAGTAACCCATAAAAAACAACTATAAAAAAGAGCAACAAAGTACTTAATAATAATAAGGTATTACTTTCCATCCAATGCATAAAAGAGCTGGGTATAAAACTAGCTCCTTTAAGTCCTTTAATCAATAAAAAAAACACAATAGCAGTCAAACCTACACCAGCGAATATGGGACCTATTTTCTTCAACTTCTTTTCATATTCGAAGGTAAATATATATCGTAATACATATTGGAAAACCATCCCAGAAGTAAAAGCAATAAAAATGGACATAAATATTCCAGCAACAATATTTCCTACACTATTAAAATTAGTATATTTAAAAATCTCATTAAAATTGTCATTTTGATCATAGGAAATCAATAATCCTACCATCATTGAAGCTCCTAACAACTCAAAGATGATCGAAACCGTGGTAGAGGTTGGAAGGCCTAAGGTATTAAAAATGTCTAATAAAATTATATCCGTTAGCATCACGGCAAGAAATACCCATAATATCTTATCAAAGGTAAAAAATTCAGGATAAAAAATCCCTTTTCGTGCTATTTCCATTATTCCGCTAGAGAATAATGAGCCTAAAATGATTCCAGCCATAGCAACCAACAAAATCACTCTATATGGAGCTGCTTTTGACCCAATCGCAGAATTTAAAAAATTAACTGCATCATTACTCACTCCAACTATCAAATCTACGATGGCTAAAGTAAATAAAAGTATAATAATGAATAATTCAATTGTCATACATCACAAATATTTAAAACCTTCCTAAGTGGAATATTTAGGAAAGCATAAAAACAAATATAAAATTATTTTACTTTCTTCCTATTACTTTTTTTGCAGCACGATAAATATCTTCTACAGACAAGCCATATTTATCCAATAATTCATTAGGTTTTCCACTTTCTCCAAAAGTGTCATCTACAGCCACAAATTCTTGAGGAGCTGGCATATTTTCCATTAATACTTGAGAAACCGCGTCACCTAGTCCCCCATTTTTTTGATGTTCCTCTGCTGTTACCACACACTTTGTCTTTTTTACAGAATTAATTATTGCTTCTTTATCTAATGGTTTAATCGTATGCATATTGATAAGCTCTACCGAGATTCCTTCTTTAGCCAAACGTTTAGCAGCTTCTATACTATACCAAACCATATGCCCACAAGCAATAATCGTAACATCAGTACCCTCAGCTAAGATTTGAGCTTTTCCAATCTCAAAATCACTTCCATCTTCTGCTGTAAAGTTAGCCCATTTTACTCTACCAAATCGTAAATAAACAGGGCCTTCCATATCTGCAATTGCCTTAGTTGCAGCTTTTGTTTGATTAAAATCGCATGGTACAATAACTGTCATTTCTGGCAACATTCTCATCATTCCGATATCTTCAAGAATTTGATGTGTAGCCCCATCTTCACCTAAAGTTAAACCTGCATGTGAGGCACATATTTTTACATTTTTCTTGCTATAAGCAACAGATTGACGAATTTGATCATACACTCGTGAAGTAGAAAAATTAGCGAATGTCGTTGTATAGGGTATTTGCCCTCCAATTGTTAAACCTGCAGCTATTCCAATCATATTCGCTTCTGCAATTCCTACTTGAATAAATCGTTCTGGAAAATCTTTAATAAATGGGCCTAGCTTTAAGGACCCCGCTAAATCAGCAGTTAAAGCAACAACCTTTGGGTTCTCTTTTGCTAATTCGTGAATACCTTCACCAAAACCAGCTCTTGTCTCTTTTTCGTTCTGAGCAACTAAATTTTCTAGCATAATATTTATAGAATTACCTTTGATTTTAAAATATCACTACAAAAGTAAAGTTTTATTATTGCAAATCAGTATTTTTGAATAAATACTCTAAACAATTATTTTTTATGAAAAATTTTTTTTCACTTTTGCAACCTTATTGGAAGAGTTTTATATTAAAACTAGGGCTTCCTCTCGCCGGGTTCCTAATCTTAATCTCATTCTTTGGTTCCAATAGCATCATTGCTCAAAATCAAAGAAAGAAGAAAATAAAAAATAATAAAAAAAATATTGAATTTCTGGAAGAAGATATTAATCGAATAGGGGAATTCTTATCTGATTTAGAAAACAATCCTTTTGTGATTGAAAAAACAGTGAGAGAAAAATACCATCAAAAAAAGGAGGATGAGGATGTTTTTCTTATTATTAATGAAAAAAAGGAACTTAAATAATCAATACTAAAAAGTATTTATTGACGTTAAAATAATTAATCGGAAGCTAAAAGATTTTTATTTAATGTTGCTTTTATTAAAATTAGTATACAAGAATGCTTATGGAAAAAACTTTACATAAATTAAATGCAAACAATCCTATTTCTTTTACTTTAATTGATTTATCCAAATACACTGAAATGAATTTAGAAAAAGAATACTTTGAAGAAATTTCTTTCTTACAAGATCAAATTATGGAAGCACCCAAAGTATTGATAGATAAATTATTAAAGAGTTTACAAAAAGAAATACCAAATTTTAAAAAAGAGAAATATAATGTCTAAGAAAAAAATAGTATTTTTGACTGGTTCGGGCGTTAGTGCAGAAAGCGGCATTAAAACATTTAGAGATTCTGATGGGTTATGGGAGAATTATAAAATTGAAGAAGTTGCAAGTATAAATGCCTGGTATGAAAATCCTAAATTAGTTTTGGATTTTTATAATATGCGAAGAAAAGACGCTGCAAACACAATGCCAAATAATGCGCATAAAACCATAGCTAATTTAGAAAAATACTTTGATGTGCATATCATCACCCAAAATGTAGATGATTTACATGAAAGAGCTGGAAGTAGTAAGGTATTACATTTACACGGACAATTAAATAAAATGCGCTCTGTTAAAAACTCCGAGAATTTATTTGACTATAATAAAAATCTTAAAATTGGAGACCTTGCTCCAGATGGTGGTCAGTTACGCCCTCATATAGTCTGGTTTGGAGAGAGCGTTCCTGAAATGGAAAATGCAGCTAACATAGTGCAGGAAGCTGAAATATTAGTTGTAATAGGGACATCTTTAAGCGTATATCCTGCGGCAGGTTTAATACAGTTTGCACACAGCGAATGTCCAATATATATTATAGATCCTAAAATCCCATATTTAGAAAGTACCAAACAAATTACTCCTATTGAAGCAAAAGCAGTCGAAGGAAGTAAAATATTATTAAATCATTTACAAAAATTTATTGATGAAGAAATTAACTTTTAATCTTAAGCGTAATTTAGTTTTATTATTCCCAATATTAATTTTATTTTTTTTAGTTTCTTGTGAAAAAGATCCTTATCAGGAGATCAATTATCTTCAAGTTCCCTTTATTATTGATAGTTTTAAGGTAAATAATACACTTTTCACTTTAGATGATAAAGATAAACCTTTAGAAATTGAAGAAAAACAAACAAATCGTAGCATAGGTTTTATTCTTAAAGATCATATTGAAGAGAATAGCATAGATAAATTAGAATTAGAACTCTCTTTACCAATTGACCCTAAGAGATATGATGTAGATTTTCATACTGTTAAAGCTGCAATAAAAACCAATGACAATAATTGGGATGAGCAGTTAAAAATAGAAAAGACGGAATCTTATAAAAATCAGAATATTGAATACTTAAAATATAAAATAATTATAGACAACTTCACTGAAGAAGTTAATAAAGAAAACTTTAGGTATTATACTTTAGAATTACAAAGCACGTATAAAGAAAAGAAAAGAAAGAAAAAAGAAGAACCTCGCACTATACATATAATGATATATGCGAAGTCTTAAATTTAAATAGTAAAATTAACAATATATGTCACAAAAAAAGAAATTAAAAGCAGAAAGCTTAATGATGTCACACGGTTTTGATCCCAAAGATGCAATGGGTTCTGTTAAACCTCCTTTATTTCAAACATCAACCTTTGTTTTTAATAACGCTGAAGAAGGAAATGCCTTTTTTGAATTAGCCTATGGCGTAAGAGAAAAAGAAGAAAACGAGGATTTAGGTTATATTTATACAAGAATAAATAATCCAAACTTAGAGATTCTAGAGCAAAGGCTAGCAATATGGGATAATGCTGATGGTGCTGCTGTTTTCGCTAGTGGAATGGCAGCTATTACTACAAGCATGTTGACTTTTTTGAAAGCTGGTGATTTACTTTTATTCAGCTCTCCTTTATATGGAGGAACGGACCATTTTATCCATGATTATTTAAAGGAAATGGGAGTGACTTCTATTGCTTTTAAAGCAGGCCAAAGCCAAGATGAAATTGAAGCTTTAATTGAAAAGTCAGGAAAAGCGGATAAATTAGCGATGATTTATGCAGAAACACCTGCAAATCCTAATAATGCAATGATTGATATTAAAATGTGTAGAGACATTGCTAATAAGTTTCAATCCAAAAATAATAAAGAAGTAATTGTAGCTATAGATAATACCTATATGGGCCCAGTTTGGTGTCAGCCTTTAGATCATGGTGCAGACATATCAGTATATTCTGCTACAAAATACTTGGGCGGACATAGTGATATAGTTGCTGGTTCTGTAGCTGGTAATGCAGAAATAATGCAACGCATTAAAACCTTAAGAACATTCTTTGGGAACATGGCAACACCACATACATCATGGTTGATGTCCCGTTCCTTGGAAACTTTAAAAATCCGCATGGAGGCACAAGCTGCTAGTGCTGAAAAGATTGCTCATTTCTTAAATGATCATCCAAAAGTTGAAAAAGTATATTATCTTGGTTTAATTCCAGAAGGAACTGAAGAGTATAACCTTTATAAGCGTCAATACACTGCTCCTGGTGCTATGATTTCTTTTGATATAAAAGGGGGTAAAAAAGAAGCTTTTGCTTTTTTAAATAATTTAAAATTAATGCACTTAGCTGTTAGTTTGGGCAGTACGGAATCTCTAGTACAACATCCTGCTAGCATGACACATATTGCAGTAGATAATGAACATAAAAAAGAAATTGGCATTACTGATAAATTAATTAGAATGTCAGTAGGTGTGGAAAATGTCGATGATTTGATAGATGATATTAAAGAA
>DATGSF010000213.1:0-7193 GCA_035302865.1 Chitinophagaceae bacterium | reverse complement strand
AAGCATAATTCCTAGCTTAACTCCAGAAAATATTAAAGATAATGCTCCAAAAATGAAAAAAAATAAATTAGAAGTTAATGATTCAATTTAAAAATATCAATAAGTATTTCGATAAGTTCCATGTGTTAAAGAATATTAATTTAAATTTTACAGAAAATAATATTGTTGCGCTTATAGGACCCAATGCTTGTGGAAAAACTACCTTAATTAAGCATCTTTTAGGTATGGTGGTGGCGAATTCTGGCGAGATATTATTTAATAACAAGTCTATTGCGAAAAATTGGGAATATAGAAATTATATTGGATATATGCCACAAATAGGAAGATATCCAGAAAATATGACAGTGGGACAAGTTATTGAAATGATTGAAGATTTGCGTAGTAATACCAAACAGCATTTAGATAAAGAGCTTTATGAAAGTTACGAGTTAAAAAATATTTTACACAAAAGAATGGGCACTCTCTCGGGCGGAACAAGACAAAAAGTTAGTGCTTATTTGGCTTTTTTATTTTCTCCTCAGGTTCTAGTCTTAGATGAACCTACAGCAGGTTTGGATCCATTATCTGCTTTGATTTTAAAAGAAAAAATTAAAAAAGAAAAAGAAAATGGCAAATTAGTTGTAATCACTTCGCACGTTTTAAGTGAATTAAATGATATTGTCAATGAGGTCGTATATATGGAAGAAGGTACTATTATTTTCGAAAAATCTTTAGAGCAACTAAAAGCTGATACTGGTAAATTGAATTTACAAGAAGCGATTGCACATATAATGAAAGAAGAAAATTTAAATTATTAAGATGAAGAAACTGATTAAATATGTTATTTCTGATATTCTAAGAAATAAAATTGTAATAGCTTATACTATATTTTTACTTTTATTTTCATTTGGCTTATTCTTAGTTGAAGAAATTCCAGAAAAGAGCTTAATGAGCTTACTTACATTGAATTTAACATTAGTTCCCTTAGTGAGTGTGATGTTTTCAACTATTTATATATATAACTCCTCTGAATTTATAGAATTACTTGCAGCACAACCTATTAAAAGAAATCAATTGTGGCTAAGTTTATTTTTAGGATTGTCTTTTGCTTTAAGTATAGCATTTTTTATTGGATGTGGAATTCCTATATTGATTTTTTCTGCTAATGGGATTGGTATTAGTATGCTTATTACAGGGATAATTTTATCTATTATATTTGTATCTATTTCCTTATTTTCATCGGTTTATATTAAAGATAAAACAAAAGGTATAGGTGCTTCTTTATTGATATGGTTGTTTTTTACGATTTTATTTGATGGTCTAGTTCTCTTCTTATTATTTCAATTATTAGATTATCCTTTAGAAAAACTCATTGTAGTATTAAGTATTTTAAATCCGGTCGATTTAGTGCGTATTGTATCTTTATTGCAAATGGATATTTCTGCCTTAATGGGTGCAACTACTGCAGTCTTTAAAAAGAGTTTTTCAGGAAATATTGGATCTCTAGTAACCTACGGTATCTTACTATTATGGATTATTATTCCATTTTTTATTTCTATGCGTAAATTTAATAAAAAGGATTTATAGACCTTATTACTTAATATGAAATTTAATATAAAAAAACAGCTACAATTAATTTATGTAGCTGTTTTTTTGTTACTGTATTATTTGATAATAATAATTATTGTACTTCTACTATTTTAGTAGGATCTAAATTAGCGTTTCTAATAGAAACATTTTGTGCTAATTTTTGTGCTAATTCGCGCATGATTTCACTAACCTGTCCTGATTCTCCTAAAACAACAGGTAAACCTCTATCACCGCCTTCTCTAATACTTTGTATCAAAGGGATTTCCCCTAAGAATGGTACTTCAAATTGATCTGCTAATAATTTACCACCACCTTTTCCAAAAATATAATACTTGTTATCAGGTAACTCTTCTGGAGTAAAGTATGCCATGTTTTCAATAACCCCAAGAATTGGAATTTTAATTTGGCCTTGGTTAAACATAGTCAAGCCTTTTTTAGCATCTGCTACAGAAACTGTTTGCGGAGTTGTTACTACTACTGCACCCGTTACCGGAATAGTTTGAACCATAGTTAAATGTATATCACCAGTTCCAGGAGGTAAATCTAAAATTAAATAGTCTAAATCACCCCAATGAACATCTGTTATAAATTGACGCAATGCAGATGTTGCCATTGGACCTCGCCAAACAACGGCTTCTTTTTCATCAATTAATAAACCTATAGACATAACTTTTAAACCATAGGCCTCAATTGGTTGGATTTTTCCTTTTCCATCCACATCTACCATCATAGGGCGCTCTCCTTGGATTCCAAACATAATAGGTAAGGAAGGTCCGTAAATATCTGCATCTAATATTCCAACCTTTGCTCCTTCTTGTGCTAATGCTAATGCCAAGTTACTAGCCACTGTAGATTTACCTACTCCCCCTTTACCAGAGGCAACAGCTATAATGTTTTTAACTCCTTTTAATACTTCTCCTGCATCTTGTCTGTTGGTATTAACTCTTGCTCCCATAGTTACATCAACTTCAGCATCTTTAGATACAAAAACACGAATAGCGTTAACGCAAGCTTTATGAATCATATCCTTCATAGGACATGCTGGGGTGGTTAATTCCACCGTAAAAGATATTTTATTTCCTTCTATTTTAACATCTTTAATCATGTTTAGCGTTACCAAGTCTTTTTTTAAGTCTGGATCATCAACATGACTAAGTGCCTTTAATACTGCTTCTTCAGTTATATTTGCCATAATATATTATGTGTGATTTACTTTAATTTCAAAGTTACGATTTGTTCTTTTAAAAGGAGAAATTACTTAATAATAACACTATCAATAAAACTAATACCATTATTTATTTATAGGAATATCCAAATTTTAAAGCTATTAAATTTCAAATTCTAAATCATACCGCACTTTTACTCACTCAAAACGGTCAAATTCTAAATTGTTCTTTTTTATAAGAAAATTGCATGTTAGATTTGTATTGTAAACAAAGTATCATTTTAATTTTGAAGTACAATTAAATTTGAGAAACAAAACAAAAACAATACCTTGCATCATTCTTGATATAAGGTATTGTTTTTTTACTTCCTATATTCTTTTCTTAGTCTTATTTTTTGCGAAAAAAACAGAATGGTTAATAGCTGTTTAATGCAAAAAATCACTTTTTTAATTGCAAAGTTTCATTTACATTTGTAATTGTTATGCTTAAAGGAATAAATAAAAGTTTGATTATGGGTTTAGTATTAATCCCAAGTTTTGTTTTTGCTCAAAATGAGAAAAAGCAAAATAAAAAAATAATTCAACTTTCTGGTCAAATTAAGCATACAGATAATGTAACTCCTATTCCTAATGTTGTTATTCGCGTAAAAAATAAAGATATAGGAACCTATAGTAATTATCAAGGTGTATATTCAATAGCTATTCAAGAAGATGATACGCTAATTGTATCTTCTTTAGGATTAAGTAAAAAGGAAATTGTTCTTGAGGACCTTTCTAATAATATACATAATTTTGAATATAGAGATATAATTATGGAGCAAGATACTGTTTATTTAAATCCAGTTTATATATCTCCTTTACCCTCTGGAAAGGCTTTTGATTATGCTTTTACCCAAATAGATTTTTCGTCTCCAGCACATACCTATAGAAGAAATTTAAATCCACAGTCTCTGCAGGATGCTGCTCGCACTCTTCCAATGACTGCTCAAGAATCACAAAGAAGTTATCAAAAACAACTTATGGATAATCAAGCTTGGGATGGCCTAATAAGAGGAGGTAATTTGTTGCAGATAAATGGATTATTTGATGCCTTAAGGCCAAAGGAAAAGAAGAAAGATTACGAGATAAGAGAATAAAAAAGATTAGAAGAAATATTTTCTACCTCATCTAATCTTTTCTATTAAATTATAAATTCATTAAAATAAATAAGAACTTCTTTCCTCCTTTAACTTTTGAAGTTTTTTGGCGACTTTTATGAGCAATTTTAATTGTTAGATTGGTCTATATTATAATTTTTTTATACTTCATCATTGTCTTCTTTGCTTTTATTTCTATTTTTTAATAATTCTTTTCTTTCTTTTTGTTTTTCCATGATCTTATCCATATGTACTTGTATTGCCTCTTCCATTGCTGCAACGGATTGGTTTAAAGCTTCTGGATCATCCAACATATTCAACCAGGGTTTACGTTCATCAAATGGGAAAGTGCCGTATACAATAACCGGTGTTCCCTCTGCAAGTTTATTATTTCCTGTTTTATCTAAAATCCATTGTTCTGCAAAATCATAAAGCCATACAGCATCTTTTTTCCATAATCGTAAGCAAGAATGCGATGCAGGATATCCCGGCATAGAATATTCATGCCAACCAACACCATCAAAATTTGCAATATTAAAATTCCATGGTAAAATCCATTCATCGCTTACTGTGCTAATTGATTTTTTAGATTTCCAATTACTAAAATGTAAACCAGTAGGTGTGGGATGTGCTTTACTGCCCATACTTGTAGGTCCCCAACGTAATAATATCCCGTTTTCATATACAGCAAAAGCTTGAATTGGGTAGGAAAAAAAGACAAATTTATCCACTGGTTTTAAGATTTCTAACTGACTAGGGAATGGAGAAAAGTCCATCCAATCCTTATCAAGATCTTTAGGAACTATTAATGTATCCGGTCGCCAACTGTTTTTTTCATCAACTCTATTTAATGCCCAAATAGTTTCTTGTTCCTCTTTGGAAAATTTATCATTAAATGCTTTTTTGAAGGAATCTACTTTGTTTGGCCAAGCTTCAAATTCATGTTTTAATGGCTCTTTATTAAAATTTTCTACAGTAGTTTCATTTTCTTCCTCTGCTGTATCCTGCTTTTCTAGGATATCTTCTTGTTTCGGTAAGTCATTAGAGTTTTCTGTATTATTATTACATGCTGTAAAACAGATTATGCAAATAGCAATAAGCTGTAAAAATTTAATCTTAATCATATTTTGGTATATAGTATAAAACTTGATGTTGGGCGTTTTTGCTTATCGTTTGACCCCAGGCATTAATCTCTGAAAAATGGATATTTTTATAATTATTAAGTTCGCTTATTAAGTTTTCAGATTTATTTAATAAACCATAAAATGCCATATTATGTGCTTTGTTTTCAATGGATAACTCCTCAAATAACAATGCAGTTTGTATTTTGTTTAAGATTGATAACAAAATTTTTTTTGAAATGCCATTTTCTAATATGGAACGTATTTTTTTCGTCAATACATTTCTAATATTTTCCAAGTTTTCTAGCTCAGCTCCTCGAATTTCCAAAGTGAAAATACCTTCTGCTATGCTTTCGGAATGATACGCAAAAACCTCTGTTGCCCATTCCATTTCATTTACAAGAAAATCATATAATGGAGAGCCCTCTTCACTATTAAAATAATGCAACCAAAACTCAGCTATATAATAATCTTTTGTAAATAAAGGAGGCATGGCGATATTCCAGAGAATGCGCATTTCAGAAACATTGTCTTCTTTAAATAGTTCACTTTTTCGATCAAGTTTTTGAGGAGTAAATGCTATTTTAGGAAAGCGTGACATTTTACCATCTGTTTTAAAATTAAAATATCTTTTTACCCATTCCTTCATTGTTTGCAAAGGTAGATTTCCTGCTAATGCTAAACAGGCATTTTGAGGATGATAAAAACGATGATAAAAATCGATTAGATTATCTAACTGAATATTTTGAATATGCTCTAAACTTTTTCCTATGGGTAACCAAGAATAGGGATGATCATCTCCATAATATTCTTTCCGTGCTATATGCCACATATTCCCAAAAGGCTGCATTAGGTACTGCTCTTTAAATTCTTCAATTATTACTTTCTTTTCTCGATTAAAAGCATTTTCCTTAAAATTTAAATGTTGCATTCTATCTGCTTCTAATGCTAATAGAACTTCCGCATTTTTAGCTGGAATTTGACTATAATAGGAAGTAACATCTGAAGAGGTATATGCATTAGCGTCTCCTCCAGCAATTTGTAAGCTTGCATCAAAATTCGGAAAATTTTCTGTTCCTGTAAAAAACATATGTTCTAAAAAATGTGCAATTCCAGTTAAAGAACTACTTTCATTTGCAGAGCCTATTTTATACATTAGATTGAGTGCTAAAAAAGGAGTATTAATGTCCTCATGTAATAATACCTTTAATCCATTTTTTAATGTAAAGGAATCCGTTTTAATCATAAGTTATTTATTGGAGAAATACATTTGCAGTTTTTCTAAAGTAGGTAATAGCTTTTTTTCAATTTTTCTTCCCTTTAATTGTTCAAAATAGTCTTTCGCTTGTTTATTATCTTTTAAAAGTATGCTGATATCTATTAATAATAAATACGCTCTAGTCTCCAAGGTTTCTTTCGACAGATTTCCATGTAAAGCTTCCAAAAGTGCAAATTTAGCAGATTTAAAATCATCTTTTTCCCATGCTTCGACAGCTTTGAGAAAGTAGAAACGTGCTTCATTTTTCTTCGAAAGCCTTTTAGGATTACGTACATGCTCTAATAGCTTGCTCATTTCTTCATACCTACTTTGATAATATCTTCTTAGAGCTAATGTGATTGTGCTTGCTCTCAAATAATCCCAAAGTAATAAGGCAGATGTAATTGTTGAAATACTTAATAATATCCAATTATTGTTCATTGCTCCCAAAATGGAGATTGCTATACAAGCCAATAGTAAAAGTAAGCGAAAAAATGGTGAGAACATAGAGCGAAATTATACTTCTTTAGGATTTTCTTTAAATTCCATCACTGCAGCCACAAAAGCTTTGAATAAAGGGTGTGGGTTTTTAATGGTACTCTTATATTCTGCATGGTATTGGACTCCAATATAAAATGGATGATCTTGCAATTCTACAACTTCTATAATTTCGCCATCTTCATGAATACCAGTGGCTTTAAATCCTTTTTCTTCAAATGCTTCCCAATCGTTTAAATTAATTTCATAACGATGTCTATGTCTTTCCGAAATTGTATCAGCATTATATATTTCTTGAATTTTTGAGCCTTTTTTTAGTTTGGCAGTATATGCACCTAAGCGCATTTCAGAGCCCATACTTTCTTCTCCTAATTTATGATTCATATAATGAACAACTAGGGGAGAAGCCTCTTCATTCATTTCTTCAGAATGTGCATTTTCCCAAT
>DATGSF010000212.1:0-2758 GCA_035302865.1 Chitinophagaceae bacterium | reverse complement strand
AAAACAGCAAATGTTGCAGTTGGTGCATTAAAACCTGTAGATGGATTAACTCCTGTGGTTGTTACAGAGGATATGGTAAGCCAAATGAAAGCAGGCTCTGTTATAGTAGATGTTAGCATAGATCGTGGTGGTGTTTTCGAAACAAGTAGAGCAACAACACATGAAAATCCTATTTATAAAAAACATGATGTTATTCATTATTGTGTTCCTAATATACCGTCTGGAGTTGCTAAAACAGCCTCACAAGCAATAAGTAATATCTTAATGCCAATGCTAATTGAAGCAGGAGAATCAGGTGGAATAGAAATGATGATAAATAAAAAGTCAGGGATTAGAAGTGGAGTTTATTTATATAAAGGTTGTGTTACTAGCTTGGCTATTGCTAGACGCTTTGATATTAAATTTACTAATTTAGAATTATTATTAGATAACCCACACTAATGAAAAGACATAAAACTAATAAAACAATTGCTGGCTATCACTTATTGATGATTCTATCAGCAATTGATTTTCGATTTAATTCTGAAAAAGATAAAATAATCAGAGAATATTTAGTGCAAGAATTTCCCTTTTATGTAAATTTAGATAGAGAAATGGAAATAATTTCTGCATTAAAGCCAGAAGAATGGGAAGAGCATTATAGATTATATTGCCAAGACTTTCTTGAAGATGCAAATAAAGAAGAGCTCTTGGATTTCTTTAATTTTGCTTTACAACTAATCAAAGCAGACAATATTATTAGTAGAAATGAAAATCATTATTTAAAGATTTTATACAACCAATGGTTTAAAAAATAGTTATGCAAAAAAATAAAAAAAATAGGAAATTAAAAAAATGGCTTTTAATACTACTCTCCCCTATTTTATTATTGCTAGCTTTATTATTGCTATTTTTAATTTGGGTTTGGTTATATCCTGAACCTAAAGGTCCCGATTTGGAGTTTCCTAAAAAAGAAAATTATACCCAAATAAACGATTCATTAAGAAAATGGAAAGATAATTGGTATATAAAATCTGCTTCAGGACACCATATATTATATGTTAAGGGAAGTCCAGAAGAAATGGGACAAGCGCAGGGTATCTTATCACAAGATCTTATCAAAGAACAAGAAATTGCTTTTACAGAGGAAATTCAAAGAATGATTCCTTCTACTTCTTATCTTTCTTTTCTTAAATACATTGTAAAGATTATCAATAAAGATTTAGAGAAAAATGTTCTTCCTATATATCAGAAAGAAATAAAGGCTATTTCAGAATATGCTGATCCACAGTTTAATTGGATAGGTTCTAATTATGCCAGATTGTTAAATTACCATTCTGCACATGATATAGGGCATGCTTTACAAAATTTAATGTTAGTTGGATGTACTTCTTTTGCTACTTGGGACGAAAAAAGTGAAAATGGACACCTCTTAGTGGGTAGAAATTTTGATTTTTATGTTGGAGATGCTTTTGCTGAAAATAAAATTGTTTTAATTGCTGAACCTGATTCAGGATATGCCTATAGTTCCATAACTTGGGGTGGGTTTATTGGTGTAGTTTCAGGAATTAATGAAAAAGGATTGTCGGTAACTATTAATGCAGCACCTTCAGAGATTCCAAAAGCTGCAGCAACACCGGTATCGCTTGTTGCTAGGGAAGTATTGCAGTTTGCTACTAATATTGAAGAAGCATATGCCATTATTGAAAAAAGAAAAATGTTTGTAAGTGAATCGTTTTTAATAGCAAGTGCTGAAGATGGATTTGCAGTTACTATAGAAAAAACACCAACAGAAACCAAACTGTATAGGAGTAATAATAGTGATTATATTACATGCACGAATCACTATCAAACGGAGGAATTATCCATAAAGAATCCTGCTACCGTTCTAGAAGATGCTAGCTTTTATAGGTCTAAAAAAACAAATTATTTAATACAAGAAAATGCAAAGATAAGTATCTATGATATAGCAGAGATTTTAAGAGATTTTTCAGGTTTAAACTCTGAAAAATTGGGATTAGGCAATGAAAAAGCTATTAATCAATTCATTGCCCATCACTCGATTATCTTTGATAATAAGGAAACTTCTTTTTGGTTAAGTACATATCCTTGGCAAATGGGGAAGTTTATGCATTATAACTTAATCGAATTATTAAGCAAAAGTTGGATGGATTTCTCGGATATAAGCTTTAATAAAAGCATAGCAGCATCTGATAAAATAGAATGGGAAAGCTTTAAAAATTTTATTCTTTTTAAGGAAAAACAAAATTTATGGCAACATAAAAAATGGCCTATTAAAAATATAGAAGAAGTTGTAGCTTTTATAAAGTTAAATCCTGATTACTTTTATACTTGGGAGCTTGCAGGAGATATGGCATTAAGTATAAACGATTTGAAATCAGCTACAAATTATTATACTATTGCATTAGAGAAAAATATAGCAAATAATTCTGAAAAAGAACGAATAGAGAAAAAAATAAAGAAAATAGATAAGGATAAATAACTTTGAGTATTTACATGTTATATTTTTGATTTAAATTCAGGGCTTTTTAACAAAATATAAATTTTAAAGTGTATGCCGTTAAGTAGGCACTTTCATAATTAGTATAAACACTTGATTATTAGCATAATATTTGTATTTTATATAGAATAAACCCCGAAATAAGGCAAAATCGCTCAAAATCGGGGTTTGTTTATAAAAATTCTATTATGAAAGTACAACTATTTACTGAAATACAAAAAGAATTTCAATTTTTTCCTGAACAAGATTTAGAGCGTT
>DATGSF010000211.1:0-14956 GCA_035302865.1 Chitinophagaceae bacterium | reverse complement strand
TGAACTGTAACAGTTATTGATTCTGTAGTTGAACAATCACCATCAGTAACAGTTACTGTATAAGTTCCTGCACTATTAACCGTTATTGTTTGTGTCGTTTCATTGGTACTCCATTCATAGTCTAATCCTGGATTTCGAATTTGCACCAGCAATATCCGTCCAAGTATTAGCACCTGCTGGAGATTCTTGCCATTGGTAAGTTAAACCATTACCAGCACCTGTCATTCCAGTTACAGACAAAGTAAAGTCGTCATCTTCACATACATAAGTAGAAGTACTAGAAATAGTACCAGCATCAGCATCGGCACAATCAGATAAAGTAATTACTCTTAAAGTAAAGTCCACTGCAGAACCGTAAGTTTCTGTAGAACAAGGAGTAAAATTCGATGTACTCCATTTTCCTCTAATACGCATTCTATAGTCACCTGCAGCAACACCATTAGGAACTATAAAGCTTAAATCATTAACTGTAGTTGCGGAAGGAACATAACCTTCATCCATTAATTTATTCACTTCGTCAAACACTCCATCATTATCCCAATCCACCCAAATTCTAATTCCATTAGCACCAGAATAAAAATTTGTTTGTACTTCAATAAGATCACCATTAAATGTTTGTAATACTTGACTGGATTGATTATCATAACCCAAAGTTGGATTATTAGGTGTATTTGACCAGCTATCAGAAAGATTATCTATATCGGTCTCAATTTCCACACTACTTAAATAATAAAGTGTAAAACTCGAACTTGGCAAGCAATAATCTACAGGCACACCACCATCAACAGCAGTTACTGCCATTACATTTAACACTCCACTATTTACTGTTTTTTTCAATAGTTATACTAACAATATTTTTGCTTTGATTCGCTGCATCTATATCAATTGGTATTTGGTATAATCTAGGATCATTTGTATTATTATCTACCGTATTAGTATTTATTCTCCCAATACCTGAAATTGCAACATTGGTTGTTCCTCCAAACCAATCAGAAACAGATTGCGTACTAATACTTTGTGTTGTATTATCATCAAAAGTTATGGTTCCAGAAAAAGATGTTGAACCACTACCTGAAGTAGCTAAAATATAAATGCGCTCCGCTGCGCTGGGAGTAGCAAATTCCAAAGTTCCACTTCCTGTATTTGTTATACGTAATGAGTTATTTGCATCATAAGTAGCCAATTCAAAAGGCATATTAGAGGTTGTTGCAGAAATAAAAGTTCCACTAGAAGGTAATCCTACATTCGCACCAGGATAATCTTCAGACATAAAATAATAATTCGCATTATCTACATCATTTGTAGTATGTTGATTTCTTGGCGAATCCTCAGCAATTATATCCACATTCAATCCAGCACTAATTTCTAAAGGAGTAAAATTTTGTGCCGATAAGCCTATGAAGGAAAAAACACTCAATAAGAAAATAAAAGTAGTTACTCTTCCACTTTTATTATTAAATACAGTAATCATATTCGTATAGTAATTAAATTAGTTCCTTGCAAAACTAGCTATTTAAAAAGTATATCTTAAATTAATTCAGTTAATAAAATATATATAATTTCAAAATACTCTTTTTATTTTTATTATTATAAAAGCTTATGTTCTATAGATTTGAATGCCTCTTCCATACAAAATATTAACCATTTACCAGCACTCCTCCTAAATTTTAACCTTTAATTTCAAAACAATTTCATTATGAGCAAAATGTATTTTACATTTGCATAATGCATTCACCAAAACCTCTATGGAATATTTGATAAATTTCAATACCTGGTATTTAGTGTGGATATTTACAGCATTATTGTTACTAATACATTTAGAACAAGCGAATTATTCCAAAAAAACAAAGAATACTTTCTTTATTATTTGGATTGGCGTTCTTGCTGTTTATATTGGACTCAGGGATATATTTTTCACTATTGGAGATACTCCCACTTATAGGGTTCATTATTTATCTATGGTCGAAGGCACTTATTCGCATTGGCGAAGCAGGGATATTTTATATGAATATTTTGTTCGATTTAGTGCAATTTTCAAATCAGTCAGCTTGCATTTTATTTTAGTAAGTCTTGGAATTATCATTCCTTATATAGTCTGGTCGAAAAAGCATTTTAAGAGGCGATATCATTGGATAGTATTACTTTTTTTAGCACATCCTTTTTTTCTAGCCTATGCAAGTAATGGCATTCGTTTTGGACTTGCAAGTTCTCTATTCATCCTAGCATTAAGCCAATCAAAAAAAATTTTTAAATACTTTTTATTCCTATTAGCTGGCTTATTGCACGTTACTTTATTTTTACCTATAATCGTTTGGATAATCGCTTCTTATAGAAAAATACCTTTATGGGTGTATTTATTTTTCTCCTTATTTTTAAATGCTTTTGCTTTAATTTTCAAATCCTCTTGGTATGCATTTTTCTTGCAAATATTTCCTAAAGAATATTTTTTTAGATTACATTTTTATTTAGAAGGTTTAAGTAAAAACGTCATTCAGAATTTTGGTGGCTTCCGTTGGGATTTTTGGCTCTATGGTTTTGTGTATATTCTATGGATAGTATGGGTAATTTATAAAAAGCAGTGGAAAAATAGAGAATTTGAGCGTTATGCAAAGACCTATGTTATTTTACATGCTATCGTTCCTTTATTTTACTTTGTAGTATTTGCCAATCGCTTTGGGAGCATTGCTTGGTTATTTATCCCAATGTTATTGGCATTACCTTTAAAAAGTCTTCCCACATATAGAAATTTCGCTCTTGCGGCTTTCTTTTTAATTACTACACAGATTTTTGCTTATTTATTTATACTTTATTTGTGGAGAACGATAAATTTTTAGAAAAAAGGAAGATTTCTATCTTACATTTCTATAAAATACGGATTTGCTCATTGAGAAAAAACGGGAACAATCTTTTGAAATTAACTATCTTTGTGGCATGCGATTACTATATATTACAAATGGGATCAATGGTTCTGGAGGTCTAGAGCGGGTATTATCCATAAAAGCTTCTCTTTTAGCGGAAAAATATAATTATACGATAGGAATTTTAGTTTTAAATGATGCACATAAAAATCCATTTTATGATTTTAGTCCTGCAATTTCATTTTTTTCTGTGCCAGCACAGGGGAATCCCCTCTCCTATTTAAAAGCGTATAAAAAAGGAATACAAAAAGTAGTAGATACTTTTAATGCGGATATAATCTCTGTTTGTGATGATGGATTAAAAGGTTTTTTTCTTCCAAAATGGATTAAAACAAATGCTAAATGGATTTATGAAAGGCATGCCTCTATACATTTAAATACAGGAAATGATTGGAAAAGTAAATTAAAAAGAAAAGGCATGTTTTCCCAAATCCATAATTTCGACAAATTTGTAGTATTGACAGCTTCTAATATTGCGGAATGGAAAAAAGAGAATGTAATCGCAATTCCTAATCTTTTAAGTTTTCAAAGTAATAAAACAAATGATTTAGAGAGTAAAAATATTATTGTAGTAGGTTCGCATTCATGGAATAAAGGTTATGATTTATTAATAAAAGCATGGAAAGAAATTGAAAAATCCTATACAAACTGGTCTCTTACTATTTATGGTAAAATAGATAAGGAAGAAACTTTTATTCATATGGCAAAAAAGGAAAAATTACAAAATATGCATTTTCATCCACCTGTATCGAATATTCAAGAGAAGTATTTAGAGTCTGCATTTTTAGTATTACCTTCACGATCAGAGGGTTTTGGCATGGTATTAATTGAGGCTATGGAATGTGGTTTACCTTGTGTAAGCTTTGACTGCCCTTCGGGCCCTAGGGATATAATTAAAGAGGGCGAGGACGGCTTTTTAGTTGCTCCAGAGGATACGGAGGCATTAGCAGAAAAAATGATTTATTTAATAGAAAATCCAGAAAAACGTAAAGAAATGGGAATAAAAGCAAAGAAAAATGTACAACGTTTTCAGGCGGAAAGTATAGTAGCAGATTGGCATGCATTATTCCAGGATCTAGCAAGAGGAAATTAAAGGTTAAAAAAACACAATTTAATACTTACCTTTGCAATTGTTTATTTACTATTAAACATGGAAACAGAATATCAGTTTTAATGGCGATTTACAATTGCGCAGAAACTTTATCAGAGGCAATTGATTCTTTATATGCACAAACATATGATAATTTCAAGCTAATATTATGTGATGACGGTTCTACAGATTCCACTTATGAAATAGCCCAATCTTATGCTTCGAAATAGGATAATATCGTATTATTAAAAAATGATAAAAATAGAAAACTAGCTTATTCCCTTAATCATTGTTTGAAATATGCAGACACGGAATATATAGCAAGAATGGACGGCGACGATATTTCTCTTCCTACTCGATTTGAAAAGCAATTTAATTTTTTGGATGCGCATCCAGAATATGCAGTTGTAAGCAGTCCAATGATTTATTTTGATGAAAATGGAGATTGGGGAGAAGGAACAGCAATAGAAAAACCAGGTATTGATGTGTTTAAAACCCAAGCACCTCATACACATGCTCCAGCAATGGTTCGTACAAAGGTTATGAAAGAAGTAAAGGAATATACAAATAATAAATGGACATTAAGAAATGAAGATTTTGATTTATGGCATAAAATTTATAAAGCAGGATATAGGGGATATAATTTACAGGAACCTTTATATAAAATGCGGGATGACAAAGAAGCAATGCATAGAAGAACTTTCCAAGCAAGATATAATGGATTTATAATTAAAAAAGAAGTAATGAAAGATTTAGTTATATCTAATGCTTTTTTTATGCACTTCCTAATTTAATAAAAGCTTTTATTCCACCTTTTATTATGCGTATTATTCGTCAAAAAAGACTAAACTAAATATAAATATTTATTCTATTCAAAGGAATGTATTAATTTTGAATTTTCTCTAAATTTATTCTCATTATGAACACCTGGGTTTCTTTATCTAATTATACTCCTTATTATGTATATGCTATGGGAATCATAGTGGTATTCACTTTATTATCCTTAGTTTTTAAAAGAGTAGATTATACCGTTAGAGATAGCCCTATGGGTTTTTGGACTTTTTTACTTTTTGCGGCTATTCTCTTATATGTAGGTTTGCGCCCTATATCTGGAAGAGTATTCGCAGATATGGGAGTCTATAATAGAATTTTTCTAGCTTATCAATCAGGATTAGTTCCTATTCCAGGTCAAAAGGATTTTTTCTTTCATTTTGGAACATATTTGGCAGCACAAATAATGTCGAATCATAGCTATTTTTTCCTTTGTGCCTTGCTTTATATATTTCCTATGTATATAGTAAGTAAAAAATGGTTTGGAGCTTATAAATATTATGCTTTTTTACTTTTAATTATTTCTTTTTCTTTTTGGGGATATGGTACGAATGGAATTCGAAATGGTATTTCTACTTCCATGCTTTTATGGGCATTTACTCAAAAAAAATGGACTCCTAGATTAGCTTTATTTTTTATTGCTTATGCTTTTCATGGTTCCGCAATGATTCCTATAGCAGCTTATGTAATTTCCTTATTTTATAAAAACACTAAAACTTATATGTGGGTATGGCTAGCATGCATTCCTATTTCTTTAGCTTTTGGTAATAGTTTAGAGGGTTTTTTAGGAGGATTAGATTTTGATGATCGAGCAGAATATTTTGCATTAGAAGAAGGAGCAGAAGGTTATTATAGAACAGGTTTTAGGCCAGATTTTTTACTTTATGGTGCTGTACCTATTATCATGGCATACTTCTTTATTATTCGTAATAAATGGTATAATAAAACCTATATGCAACTCATGCATATTTATATTACTGCTAATGCCTTTTGGATATTAGTTATGCGCGCTAATTTTTCCAATCGCTTTGCTTATCTTTCTTGGTTTATGATGGCAATAGTTACCCTATATCCCTTAATTTTTAGTCCACATATAAAAAATAAAAATCAAGCTATGGCTTTATTGATTGCAGGAACTTATTTATTTACTTTTATTATGTTTTTGTAGGAGTTTATTTTTAAATATTCTATTTTGATTTAATCTCCTACTAAAGCATCAAATTTTTTCACTGATTCTAAATTCTCTTTCTCTTCTTTTTTAAGATTTTCCTTATAAAAGTTGCAAAAACAATAAGTCTAATCTATTAGTTAAGATAGTGTCATGACTGGAAATAATTAAGAATGAAACTTCTATGAAGTCAAATTCGCTTTTTCTATACGTAGATTTTAATTAAGAAAAACAACTTTGCATTATTAGTTTAAAGAATAAATAAAACAACTCAATAATAAAATATCATAGTTTCTTTTTTATTATAAAATAGAAGCTATGATATTTTTGTGATTTTTTATATAGCAAAGAGCAAAAAAGCAATTCGAACAGCAGTATAAATAATTTAAATAACAAATATTTAAAAAAAAATAAAAAAACATTAAATTAAATAAAGGTACTTTTCAAACTATTTACTTATAGCTCTTTGCTTACTATTGGGAATAATAACTACTATAAGCAAACAATCATTTATATAACATTGGAACTCAGTTTGTAAACGAAAGCATTTTTAAGCACATTCATAAAAATTCTTTATAATTTATTTTGATTTTAAATATATAGATATTATCTTTAGTTTTTATCATGAAAAGTAGAACAAACAAGAACAAATTTGTGGTTATAGAATCAATAGGTAAGGCCTCTCCTTTAGTTGGGAAATGGCTTTCTGACACTTTAGGAATTTCTGAAAACTTAATTCTTCAGTTATTGTATAACGCACCGAAAGTTTTGTTTAAAGATATTGAAGAGGATCTAGCCTTAAAAACTAAAAAGTTTTTAGAATCCTTTGGCTTAGAAATAAGCATTTGGGATTCTTTAAAAAATTATAATGAAAGTTTAGAACTTTTCGATGTAGCTATTTACATAGAAGACCCTTTATTGTTACCTAAGGTTTCCCAACAACTTGCTGCCTTTATTGGTTGTTCAGTAGAGGAGGCGATGAACCTTTTATTAAAAAGTCCCTCAAAAATAATAGGAGGTGTTTCATTAGCCACTGTTAAAGCTATAAAAAGTCGTATAGATGCGCAGGTAATGTATGTAAACCCTGAAAAGGACACTTATCTTTTATTTCTAAAAGATAAAAGTAATTATAGTTTAATACAGCAAATTAAGACTCATTTTCAAAATTCAAGAATTCCCTTTAATGAAAATAATCAAGTAAGCACTGAATTAACCTTTGAAAATGCACAAAGCTTTTGGAGGCAATTTGGAAATCAAAAGGGTATCAGCCTACTTAATAAAGCTTTTTTGAGATATGAACTCATATTGGAAGAGTTTGATTTAAATAATTCTATGCACAAAACATTACTTTATGAGTCTATTGGGATACCGGAAGAAATACTTGAAGATTTATATAAAAATTTACCCATACAACTAAAAGATAATATTTTACTTGAAGAAGCGCAGGTTTTAAAGGAACAATTATTTGAATCTGGAATGCAGAGTACAATATTACCAGTATTAAAAGAATTAACTTTTTTAAAGGTCAAAGATATTGAAGATGCTAATGAGTTTCGAGCTTTCTTAAAAGATTTTTATCCAAAAGAAAAGTTGAAAGTAAAAAATAATGAATGGAAAAGCCCTACTCCTATAAATTATACTCTATCTAGATATATGGAGGCAATCTTAGAAAAATTAAATTATAGAGTAGAATTAAACTTTATTGAATAATTATGCAAATGAAAAAAAATAAATATTTCATCCATCTGTCAATTGCTGAAAAAGGAAAGTATTATGCCCTTTCAGGAGATCACAATACTGCATTAAAATATTATAGGGAAGCAATTAAAATGACCCAAAAGCAAAGCCAAGGAAGTATATTTTTACAGCATTATAGTCAATGTATAATGGAATCTTTGCAAGCAATGAAAGCATATGAAGAAGTAATAATATTTTGTAATAAATTATTGGAATTAATAGAATTGAGAGAAACAAACAAAACAGATGACTATATCTTAAAATACAAAGATGATATCAGACAAAGAAAAGCTTTACAGTATTTATTCTTAGGTGATAGAGAAAGAGCTAGAGAAATATTCCAAATAATAAAAAACAATCGCAAAAAAAACCCCTTTACCATAACGAATACTTTATTAGAATGGATTCTTAAAGGATATCATATCACAACAGAGAATATTGAAAATATATTAAAAAAAGAAAAGTTCTACATTGTAAATAAAAACAATTTACAACCCGAATTATATACAGAACTTCCTATGGATTTAATCATTACATAAAAAACAAGATATTATGGCAGATACAGAAAAATTAAAAGAAGGAGCTAAAGTACTAAAGGAAGGTATTAATATTGGAGCCATTTTTGGCGAATTGGCTTCAGAAATAGCAGAAGCGCAAAGGAAGTTGGATGAAAACTCTATTGCTTTATTTGAAAAATATGTAGAAAAGCCAGATCCAGACAATAAGTCCCTATTGGATCTTGGTTTCACACCAGCATTTTATCGATTTACTGATATCACTATGTCAGTATCTCTAAACTTGAAAATGGTTATAGTAAGAGATTGGGGATTTGATTTTAATCCTAGTGGAAGTATAGGAAATCAAAATACTGAATCAAAAAACAAAAATGAAGGAGAAGATGAAAAAAATATAACATCAAGTGTAGAATCGTATTTTGATTACTTATTCTCACAGTTAAATAAGGATAAAAAAGAGGAATTTGAGAATGAGGCTAAAGTAATATTAAAGAAAACATATGATAATATAAATGAACAAAAAGAGGATGAGGAAGGAGAGGAAGAAAATAATAAAGAAGGCAAAGACAATGAAATAGTATATGATAATAACAAATCTTTTATGGAATTAAGAGAGGAGTTACTATCAAAGGAGAATTTTAAAGACACAAAAGAAGTTAGGGATTATATAAAAGATGAGGAAAGCTTATTAATCAAAGTTATTAAAGATAAAGATACTTCAAGCAAAGAAAAAGATGATTCAGAAACATATTTTGATTATTTATACCAACAATTAAAAAAGGAAGAGAAAGAAGATTTTGAAAATAAAGCTAAAGAATTACTTCAACAGGCTTTTAACAATATAGATAAAGAACTAAGTGAAGAATTAAAATATGATAACAAAGATTCCTTTATGGAGTCAAGAGAAAAACTACTTTCTAATGACAAATTGAAAGATAGTAATTTACCTATAGACTATTTAAAGAAAGAAGAAGAAGCATTAATTAATATTTTAAAAGGTAAAGATGATCAAAATGAAAATGAAACAAAGTCGGGCAAAAATTGGAATTTTGAAGCTTCACTAGATTTGCGTTACAATAAAAGTTATGGTATGGCAATTGATGGCAATGCCTCAGTTACCGCCAAATTGATACATGTAGGAATGCCTGCAGAGTTAGAAGAAATTATTAATGAAAATCCTGGTGCTATAGATTTCATTAAAGATTTAAATAAAATGAAAAAAGAAGTGAGCTTGCCCACTAATAATTAATAGCATATACATAATATATATATTGATGACAAAACACAATAACTATGGCTGATACAAATATTGCAAATATTATAAATAACCCATCCTTAACCTCTATGATAGAGGAAATGGGAAAATCTATTGCACGAGCCCAAAAAGAATTAGATAAAAACTCCATTGATCTACTTTTAAAAATGGCTTCTGAAGAAAAAGAGGATTTAATAACTATTGGAGGAAATGAATACAGTTTAATTGCTTTAGGCTTTGCACCATCTTTTTTCGCTTTTACGGAGGCTACATTTGAGGCAAAATTAGAATTTTCCATGACTGAATCTTCAGAGTTTGGAGTAGGAGGTGAAATAAAAGTAGAAAAAGCAATGGTAGCTGTGTCTGTAAATGCACATTATGCACGAAAATATGAACAGTCAGCAGAGGGCTCCTCTTCTATTTATGCTAAAATGGTTTCTTTACCTCCACCAGAAAATCTTATGAATATAGTAAAATCGACTTTAAATAAATAACACTTAAAAATAAAACAATATGCCAAACAGTACAAATCGACCTAATGTTGGTCAAGAATTATTAAATGTCCCAATGGGGGATATGATAAGACAAATGGCATTTGCAATAGCAGATGCACAATTAGCCTTAGACTTAGGATCAGCAGATTCTGCCCAAATGATGGGAGGGAAGGTTCCTAAATATACAGAGAAAGGAGGTAGTTCTAATGAAAATAAACAAGCAGAAGTAGAGTTTGAAGATACAACTGTTTATTTTGGTGTGGATGAAAATGGAGACCCTCAAAAAGTTTCTTTGTTAGAGTTAGGATTTACACCTACTTTTTATCAATTTGTTGATACTATTATTGAGGTAAAAATCGACATTACGCTCACTGAATCAGTGGAAGATTCTCATAGCGACTCCTCTTATGATTATAGAAAATCTAGTGCAGGAAAAAGTAAAGGTTTATTTGGATTAATATTTGGTGGAAATAGCAATAGCAAAATTAATGTTACCACTAATCAAGTAAATGCAAGACATTCACAAAAATACAATTTCTCAGTAGAAGGCTCTAGTCTTCTAAGAACAAAACTTGTGCCCGTTCCACCTCCTGCAGTTCTAGAAGAAAGAATTCGAAGAATGATGGAAAAGAATTTAAATGATTAAAAAATTCTATTAATTTAAGAATTTAAATAAAGAAAAAATGGCAAATAGTAAATCAATAGGAAGAGAATTAGCAAATGTTCCTTTCCCTGACATGATAAAAGGCTTAGGGGAAGGGATTGCTAATGCGCAATACGAACTGGATAAAGCTTCTATTAAAATAGCGTATTTATTAGCAGGGTATGAAGAGAATGAAAAAGGAGAATTAATCCGAGATAAAAATTTAGATATTATTCTTGATGGTAAAAGCTATAATTTAATTGAACTTGGATTCACACCCACATTTTACCAATTCGTTGATACATATATAGAATTAAAAATGGCTATTAGTATGCAAGAACAAACAGAAATGGGAGGAGAAGTTAAAGCTGGGGGTGGATTTTTATGTTTTGCTGCTTCTGTAACTGCAAGTTATTCACAAAAATATGATTATTCAGTAGAAGGAAGCTCCATGATGAGAACAAAGTTAGTTACCGTGCCAGCTCCTGCAGTTTTTGAACAAAAACTCAAGGATATGCATAAACTAGGAAAGGATTAAATAATAAGAATATTTTTGATTATGGCTATAAGTTGGAAGAAATTTCTACCGAAATCGAAGAACAATAAAAACTTAGGTATAAACAAAACGGATAGTACTAAAGAAACAACTTCGGTAATAAATTTTAAAAATTTAATCGAAAAAAACAATACTATTCAAGAATTATTAAAAGAGCGGAATGAAATAGAAGAGAATCTCAATATACTAATAGATCCAACTAGAAAAGACCCTAGAGAAGAATTCTACTTCAATTTAATCCCTAATCAGGTAGAAAAAATAAAAGAAGAGAAAAGACTTAAAGAAGGCATAAAAAAGAAAAATGAACGAATAAAAACAAATATTTATAAAAACAATAAAAGAAAAAAGCAAGAACAAAAGAAGCACAAAAAAATTCATCAAAAATTACATTTAACTAGAAGAAATAAAACAAAAAAGGAACAAGAAGAATTAAAAAATAAAACAATTCTACAAAAAAGGATAGATAATAAAAGGAATGAAAACGAACAACTATTAGAAAAAAATACAAACAAATTAAAGAGAATTAAAAAAATACTCGAAGAAGAAAAAAAAGCACAGAAAAAGGAAGAGCATAAAAAAGAAAGAATTAAGAATATAATCAAAGAAAAGAAGGAAATACAAAGAAAAAAAGAGCAAAAAGAAGAGAGAATAAAGAGAACAATTGAAGAGAAAAGAGAAATACTAAGAAAGAAAGAGCAAAAAGAAGAAAGAATAAAGAAAATTCTTGAAGAAAAGAGACTTAATAGAAAAATTGAAGAAAAAAGATTTAATCATTTTTAATAAAATTAAATAAGAAAATGGCAAATGATATTACACAACTTCATGGTTTAGCATTACATGAACTATTACTCAGCATGGCAGAAAGTTTAAATATAGCACAAGGAGAATTGAATAATATTCCTCCTTATGATGAATATGGACGCCAAAATACAATGTATCATTTACCGTATTTAGATTTTAACTTGAAAATAAATACAGAATTTACAGATACATCGAACACCGAAAGTAAAGTAAATAGGAATGTGAGATTATTAAATCAAGGACCTATAAAAAGAGCTAGATTACTTAAAGTAATCCCAAGTCGATCCATTAGTACTAATAAAAAAAAAGAGGAATCAGGTGAAATAGAAAGTTCAATTTCAGGCAAATTTATTGCAGTAATGCCTGATGATAGTGCAACTTTAAAATTAATATGCACAAATTCCACACCAGTAAAAGATAAAGATAAAAATGAAACCTATACTTTTAATATAATAACGCAAGTACTCAATGCTGCTAACGAACCAGTTCCAAACGCAACAGTAGAATTTAATTTTGACGCATATGAAACAGCAAACTTAAATGGACAAAGTGAAATTAAAGATAAAATCCATCTTTCATATGGAGAGAATAGTACAGATCAAAATGGAATTACATCAACAGAGGTAAAGATTGAAAGGAAAAACACAAAAATCACAAGCTTTTGTTTTATTGTTAATTCAAAATCATTTGTCGAATTTATATCAATCAGTATAAAATAAAATATTATGCCACAATTTACCAATTTATATAAAGATTTAGATAAAAAAGATTTGCAACTTTTAATTAAAAGTTTTACGAAAAATTTAAGCAAACAATTAACATTAGAATCTACAAAATTTATAATTAAAAAAAATAAAAAAACAATAAATGATTTAACAAAAAATGAACTCATCGAATTACTTACAGTATTCGAAAATATTATATATGGTAGTAAAGACAATTATGAGCAAAAATTTATGCATACAGAAGCACTATTAACATTTTTCAATGATTTTAATAAAAACAAAATTAAAGAAGTTGAAGAAAATTACCGAAAGAAACTTCAGGATGTAAAATCGCAAAAAGAACAAAAAGATTTACAACTATTACTAGAAGAAAAAGAAAAATTACTCTCTAACTCCCAACTCGAAATAAATACTCTTAAAAAAAGCCTAGAACAAATAAAAGGTGAAAATAATAAAAAAGAAAAAGAAATATTAAGTTTAAAAGAAAGACTATCTGATATTGATAGAGAAAAATCAGATGGTTATAAAGCTAAAGCACTCCCGATTAGCAGCGTTTATCGTTCAATTGCAGAAGAATTTTCCAAATACAGCCAAGAGTCAAAAGGTCAAAAATATCAATTAAAAAATATCAAACTTGAGTTAAAAGGAGTTTTTGAACATGATGAGCATGGATTAAGAATGAAAATGCTAAATAAAGAATTATTAGAAAATTACATGGCGGAAAATATTAGCACATTGGAAGTTAGCTTAAATGACCAAGAAATAATAGCAAAAGAAAATATGATTCTTGTTCCTGATTTAAGAGGATTCACCGAATATGCTGCTACATCTATTTTGAAAAGCTTAGGATTGCAAATGAAAAAAATCAATCAATTTGAAGATAATCCAAAAACTACATATTCTTTTGGACAATGTATTAAACAATCTCCAATTGCAAATACTTACGTAGAGCAAGGAGATGTAATTACCTTAATTTTTATAAAAAAAGCATATAATGAGTAAAAATATAGTAAAAGAAGTAACTGAATTATTTTCAGCACCACTTGGTGAACTTATAGCATCGGTAGGGAAAGGTGTAGGAGAAGCACAGGCTGCATTAGATGAAAACTCCATGAGACAAACATTGAGCTTATACGGAGAAAATAATCCCTCGGAAATAGTTGAAATTTTCAGACAAATAGGTTATAAACCCACTTTTTATACCATACCCGAAACAGAAGTAGAAGCAAAAATTTCAATTTCGTTAAATAAAACAAACACAAACCAAGCAGATAAAAATGCATTTGCTCCCAGTTTAAGATCTATAGTAGATGGTAGATTAAAAGCCACCTCATTTCCTGTTTTAAGAGCTACACCAGTTAATGCTGAAAATGCAAACAAGTACAATATAAGTGGAAATGCTACTGCAACAATTAAATTCAAAATTGTACCTGTACCGCCAATAGAAGTTCAAAATTTAGCAATTAGTATTCCAAATATTATTGGAAAAAACGTACTAGAAGTCATTGAAATTGTAAAATCATTGGGTCTTAATTATATCTTACAAACTGAAAAAGGAAGCAAAAAGTTAACGGAAATAAATTTAGCTAGTAAGGTTATTGATACACAACCCAAAATAGGAGAAACTATTAATATTGGAGCTACAATAAACATTATACTTAGTGAATAGATACATAAAAAACTCATTTGCCCTAAAACATATAAAATCCGAATAATTTGAAAAAATTTAAATTCATGTTGCTTGTTTTTAAAACTACCTATAGGAAACAAGCAACATATTTTTAAAAAAAATAATTATGATACAATTTTTAGAAAAATAACTACCTAAATATCAGTTTTGTTTTTACTTTTAATTTGATAATAATATATTTTGAATTTCCAAATCCCATCATATATTTAATCATGGCTAGCTTGCATTCCTATTTCTTTAGTTTTTGGTACTAGTTTAGAAGCTTTTTTAGGAGGATTGGATTTTGACTCCCGAACAGAATATTTTGCATTAGAAGAAGGAGCAGAAGGTTATTATAGAACAGGTTTTAGACCGGATTTTTTACTTTAGGCACTTTCATAATTAGTATAAACACTTGATTATTAGCATAATAAGTTGTAATTTTATATAGAATAAACCCCGAAATAAGGCAATATCGCTCAAAATCGGGGTTTGTTTATAAAAATCTATTATGAAAGTACAACTATTTACTGAAATACAAAAAGAATTTCAAT
>DATGSF010000210.1:0-6041 GCA_035302865.1 Chitinophagaceae bacterium | reverse complement strand
GGTTTATTCTTTAAGTGTAGAATCAGAGTTTGTTGTTGTAGCAAGTTTTGTAAGTACATTAAAATCTTCTTTATTATATTGGAATGAAGAGGTTGATTATTGGACAGATGAGATAATGGAAAATAATTATCCTTTTGAAATTTACTCTTCAAGTAATAACAATGAAAGGAAAGTTGATGTTGATCTGAAAAAACTAGTAAGAGCAGATGCCAAAGGTGCAATTAAAGGAGCTTTTAGGGGAGTAGGTGGTGCTATGGCAGGAGGTGTATTGGGTGGAGCGGTAGAATCCACTGGTAATTTGTTATATCAAATAGGAAAAGATTTGATTAATAAGAAAAAATAATTATTTAGTTTAATTAATTTTATTTTATGGGCAAAATAATTTTTAATCCAAAAAAATCCTTATGGAATAAAATAGGAGTATATACGGTTTATTCTAATGGAGAAGTGCTTGCCGAAGTGAAAAATAACAAGAAAATTGAAGTGGAAATTCCTTCAGGAAAACATTTTTTACAAGTAGGTACAAAATTTGGAGCTGGAAGCGAATTGATAGAAGTGGATATAGAAGAAAATGAAATCAAAGAAATCGAGATATCTTTATATAAAGGTAATGCTGTATGGGAAGTAGTCTTTATTTCAGATTGGATTATTGGGTTTGCTTTTTCGATACTTAAGTCTTCCTTTTACCATGATTATTATTACTGGTTTCTTTTACCAAATATCCCACTGCTTATAGTATTGCTTTACTTTAGATTCATAGCTAAAGATAAATTTGTAATCCTTCATGATAAAGGAAATACCTTTCCTATTTCAAAGCAAGAAAAATATAATTTATATGCCTAAGCTATAAAAACAACTGGGCTTTTTCCTAGTTTAGAAAAAATATAAACAGCAAGAATATTTATGCATTTTCTTGCTGTTTTTTTAATAACTTCTCTAAAAATAATTTTTTCAAAAAGGGAGAAACATATAATTTTTTAGTTTTTACTGTAATTCCTTCCAAAAATCCCGTAAAAAATCAAAAGTATCTAAATCTTCTTGATCAATAATAATATCATTATAACTGATTACATCCATATCGATTTCCCTAGCTGCATTTTTATTTTCAGTACGAATACGACCACAACGGGATTCGATTTTCTTTAATTCTCTTTGTAATTCCGGTAAAGATAAGCGTGTATAAACCAATAAAGCACCATTTAAGAAATCCGTCTGATTGGTATCTTTTTGCGCTTTGGTATGAATAAAGTCCGTCTTTTTAACTATGGAAACAGAAGCACATAATAAATCTATTGCTTTAGCAAAATTTTGTTCAGGCTGTATATTGGAACCTAATGCAATCATGGCTTTTTTATAGCGCTCACTGCTTTTTGCAATCACCATTACATTGTCTGTAAAACGCAAAGCATGCGGTTTTTCTACTTGTACTTCAATATTATAAATTTCTAAACTGAAATCTTGAATGGTATTTAATACAATTTCAGCTATGGTTTCTATTAAATCAAATTTCTCTTGATCAATTAGTCCAATTATTTTTTTTGTTATTGTTTTATAGTTAATTCCGTAATCAATATCATCTTTTTTTGTAGAATTAGAACTATCATAACTAAAAGAATAAGAAATTACTATATCTTGCATTTTCTTTCTTTCCCAATCATTAAAACCTATATATGTTCGTAATCTTAAGTTCTTCACTGCTATATGAGCAGGTTTGAAATCTGAAAACTCTCTCATTTTTTTCTATTTAATATACAATTAAATTTTACAAATTCTCTCCACCATCTACATAAATTATTTGACCACTTAGAAAAGGATTTTCTACTAAAAACTGCATTGTGTTTTGTATTTGCTCCAAAGAGCCAATTGTCTGTAAAGGATTGTTTTTTCTTAAAGAGTTTAAATAATTTTTGTCTTTTCCTGGAGGAGGTAAAATTAAACCAGGAGCAATAGCATTTACTCGAATATCTGGACCTAATTGCATAGCGGATAAATAGGTGAATTCTTTTAATAACTTTTTACTTAATAAATAATCTAAATGTTCTGTTTCATTCTTTTCAACTTTGGTATCTAAAAAATTAATTATTTGGCCTTTTATATAATATTTAGCAAAAACTTTGGTAAGTAAATAAGCACTTTCAAAATTAATAGTGAAAAAGTGTCTTAAACTTTTATTTCCTTCATCAAATATAGAAGATGGCTTAAAATCAGAAGCAGAATTAACTAAAATTTCAATAGAAAAACCTTCTTGGTATAATTTTTCAAAAATAGTATAATAGGTATCAGTATTACTAAAATCCAATTGCACTAACTTCGCCTTTTTACCTAATGCTTCAATTTCTTTTTTTGTTTGTAAAGCTTTTTCTTTGGAACGATTATAATGTATGATAATATTATAACCCATTTTTGCTAAACGCAATGCCACTGCCTTTCCTATTCTGTCTGCTGCTCCAGTAACTAAAGCATATTTTTCTATAGTACTCATAAGTATTATTTTAAAATAAAATGTTTTTCAGCCATCTCTGCCACTTGTTCGCCTATTGCTAAGGAAGCAGTTGCTGCTGGAGAGGGAGCATTTAATACATGAATAGAATTCCCTGCATATTCAATGCGAAAATCATCTCGCGTATCTCCTTCTTGATTTAATAACATAGCACGAACACCAGAGCGACCAGGACGAATATCATCCATAGTCAAACTGGGAATTAGAGCTTGTAAGGTTTTTAAAAATAAAGTCTTAGAAAAAGCACGACGATATTCATTGATTCCAAAACGCATATTATTGAAAAATAATTTCCATGTACCTTTATAGCTTAAAGCATCAGCGGTATCTTTTAAACTAAAATCCGTTTTGCCATACCCTTCTCGTTTAAAGGTAAATACAGCATTGGGCCCGCATTCTATTTCTCCATTTGTCATTCGAGTAAAATGTACTCCTAGGAAAGGAAAGTCGGGATTTGGAACTGGATAAATTAAATTTTTCACTTTATGCTTACCTTGGTCTGTTAATTCATAATAATCTCCTCGGAATCCTACTACTTTTTCTTTTAATTGTATTCCATCTTTTCTTGCTAAGCGATCAGCTTGAAGACCAGCGCAAAATACCAGATGCTTAGCTTTAAATTGTTGTTTTTTGCCAATAATATTAGAATAGTCTGTTCCTTTTTCAATAGCTATTACTTCTTCACCTAAAACGGTCTTAGAATTTGCTTGCAAAGCTATTGCATTTTCTACCATTTTTTCAGTAGCCTTTCTGAAATCTATAATTCCCGTACAAGGAACCCATATTCCTCCAACTCCTTCAACATAAGGCTCTATTTCTTTTACCTCATCACTTGTTATTTTTTCTATACCCTCAATTTGATTTTGTGAACCTGTGTTAAATATTTTTTCTAAATAAGGAAGCTCATTTTCTTTTGTAGCTACAACTACTTTTCCACAAACATCATGTGGAACTTTATTTTCCTTAGCAAATGCTACCAATTCATGCCGACCTTTTACACAATTTTTAGCTTTTAAAGATCCAGGTTTATAATACAAGCCAGAATGAATTACACCAGAATTATTTCCTGTTTGATGATCTGCCCAATTTTCCTCTTTTTCAATGATGATAATCTTAAGATTGGGATTTCTTTTCTGCAATTTATAAAAAGTTGCAGCACCTACTATGCCACCACCTATTATTGCAATATCGTATATTGTATCAGTCACGAATATTATTTTTATTACAAAGGTAAAGTTTTTCAAAGAAAAGTTAAGTAATTTAAAATGCTAAATCATTTTTAGTGAAGTGCAAATTGTATTATTTTAGCCAAAAAACTTAAAATGTCTGCAAATACGTCTAACTCTAATAAAGCAATAGAAATATTTAAAAAAATACTACCAAGTCCTTTTACCATTGCTATACTATTAAGTTTTTTTACCCTATTGTTAGCAATGATAATTACCAAGCCAGATGATACTACTACCGGTAAATATTTTGTGTATTTAGTTAGTTCTTGGGAGGCAGGTTTGTGGGATAGCTCTGGAGGAGGATTATACTTTGCCTTTCAGATGATGCTTATTTTAGTATTAGGACATATTTTAGCATTAACTCCTTTTGTAAATAAAATTATTCAAGCTTTAATTAATTATTGTAAAGACACTAAAAGTAGCGTAGTAATTGTATCATTCACTGCTATCATTGTAGGTTTAATTAATTGGGGTATGGGTTTAATATTTGGAGCTATAATAGCGAGAAAAATTGGAGAAAAATTTGCTAAAGAACAAAAGAAAATAAACTATGGATTAGTAGGAGCTGCTGCTTATGTTACTATGATGGTATGGCATGGAGGATTGTCGGGAAGTGCAACTACTAAATCTATGGAAATAGGCTCTATTCAGGAAATGATGCAGAATGTAGGTAGTGTGGAAGCTTTCCCAGAAAGTATTCCTTTTGAGGCGACTATTGGTTCGAATATGAATATTATAGTAATATTATTATGTCTATTATGTATTCCCTTATTTTTATTTTTCCTTGCTAACAAAACTAAAAATGCAGAAAAAATACCTGCATTTAAAGAAAAACTTCAGTATAAAGAAGAAAATAAAAAATTTATTAAGAAAGGTGCAGAACGTTTAGATTATAGTGCGTTTTTTGGTATCACCTTAGGAGTTTTTATTTTATTTATAGGACTTTATCAGGCCTATACCTATCAAGGTGCAAGCAGTTTAGGGTTTATTAATTTGAATTTTATCAATTTGATGTTTTTAGGCTTAGGGATTTGTTTGCATAAAAGTATTTTTAATTTTTCTGTTGCTCTTCAAGAAGCAATAGGCGATGTGTCAGGAATTTTAATTCAATTTCCTTTTTATTTTGGGATTTTAGCAATTATGAAAAATAGCGGATTAATTATTGTTTTTTCGGATGCAATTACAGCTGTTGCTACAGAAAAAACGCTACCTATATTTACTTTTTTAAGTGCTGGATTAGTGAATTTCTTTGTTCCTAGCGGAGGGGGACAATGGGCAGTGCAAGGACCAATAATCTTAGAGACAACAAGTGAATTAGGAGGAGATTATGCAAAATCAATTTTAGCTATGGCTTATGGAGATCAATTGACGAATATGATACAACCTTTTTGGGCTTTACCTTTATTAGGAATCACTGAGCTAAAGCCTCAAGAATTATTGCCTTATACTTTTTTATTGTTTTTAGTGGGTTTGTTTATTTTTGGATTGGCTCTATTAATCTAACTAAAGTTAAAAATAAAATGAAGTCGCTTAGATTTTTTTATATTAAATCATACATTTTTTCTTGAAAATACTTTTATTGTTCTCCTTGTAAAAAGACTTGCATAATTGGAAAATATATTTTATCTTTAAACTTTACATAAGGATAATCATAAAACCAACAAATCAAAATTATGATGGAAAATTTACTTTCAAAAAAATATTTATTAATGTTTAGCTTGTTTTTAAGTGCCTTATTTATAGGAAAACAAGCCCAAGCACAGTATGCTACTGTTTCTACACTTCCTACTTATACTGCTAATAATGGATCTGGATTGGTTACTTTTAATTTTAGTAATACGAATAGTTATCCAATTATGATTGATACTATTTATATGGAAGGAAGTGGAACGGGTGGTAAGTTTGCCTATTTATGGACTAATGATAATCCAGTGAATGGTCAACCTGTGGGTGCTATACCTAGCAATCCTGATTGGACTTTGAAGTATTCTCAGGAAACGATTTATCAGACTACAAATACGCAACAAGCAATGATGACAGGAATAGGTTTGATAATTCCTGCAAATACAACAATAGGTATGGCTATTGGAGGTTTTCAAAATGGAACCGTGGCGAGTCCAACCTCTGGATTTATGCGCTATTTTACAGTGCCAACTACGACAACTCAACCAGATACATTTGAAACAAATGGTGTAGAGATAATTACTGGTCCCAATATAAGTTATGGTTATACTAGTTTTACGACAACTACTGCAAATCACCCACGTGGATTTGTAGGAAGTATAGTTTTTCAACCTATTAATCAAACACCT
>DATGSF010000209.1:0-2504 GCA_035302865.1 Chitinophagaceae bacterium | reverse complement strand
TTCACTTAAAAAATCTTAGTTGAAATGTGCTACCTTTGTGGTTATTTTGACTTATTTCCATAACAGCATTATGTTGTTTTAAAATTTGTTTAGTAATCATTAATCCCAAACCAGTTCCATTTTCTTTTGTTGTAAAAAAGGGTTCATCTAATTTATGGATAATTTCTTCTGGTATCCCCTGACCCTCGTCCATAATATTTATTTTTACATAGTTCTCTGTTGTTGTGTGATCAATTTGAATTTTTCCCGGGGCATCCATTGCTTCTATGGCATTTTTAATAATATTTAATAAAACTTGTTTTACTTGTGATTTATCGCAATAGATAAAAGAATCCTTAGACTCTTGAAACAAAAGCTCGACATCTTTCAATTTGGCTTGTGCTCGGAGTAAGATTAGAATATCATCAACCATTTGGGTAACGCTTTCTTTTTGTTGGTGATCTGTTAAAGGCTTTGAAATAAACAACATTTCCGATGTGATTGACTCCATTTTTTCAATTTCATCAATCATTATTTTGTAATATTCTTCTTTTTTACTGATCCCGGCTTGCAGCAATTGTAAAAATCCCTTAATTGCAGTTAAAGGATTACGAATTTCATGGGCTACACCCGCTGCTAATTGCCCAGCAATAGACATTTTTTCAGAACGTATCATCATTTCTTCAACTTCTTTTTTTTCTGAAATATCCTTTAGTGTACAAAGAAAATATGAATCATTACTTCTATAATCAAATTCTCTGCCAATTATTCCTTCACACCAGATATATCTCTCATTTTTATGACGAATATTTATTTTAAATGACTGCTTTTTATTCGTTTGTTTATGGAGCTTTCTTTCTAATAGATTTGCTTCCTCCTCATTAAGTAAGTTTTTCCAGTAGACCCCTTTAATTTCATATTGATTATAGCCTAGTAAAGACTCTATGGATTTTGTAGCATAAATTAACTCACCGGACTCATTTAAAATTAAGTAAACATCATAAGCCGTTTCTTCAATCCAATTAAATAATTTATGAAAAGATTGAGTAGAAGTTAAATGTGTGTATTCATTAACCATCATTTTATCAGATGTGTTTTTTTTATTTTTATTGTCCGAGACCATCACATTCGCCCCTTTTACCAAAATACAACAATATTTATCCCGTTTCTTAATTTATATGCTGAACCCGACATAATATGAAACTTGTTTATGTAATTCATTCCATTTATAATTATAGTATCATACGAAGAAGTAAAATAGTGGACAAACTTATATTATTAGGCATTTTTTGTCAAAGTTTTGCTTATTTAGACATGTTTTTATTGTTAATTAAAGAAAAGGTGATAGTTTTGGGTAGTATTATGGAATGGTTTGTTGTATTTTGGGGATTTCTCTTAATTGGGCTGATGGGAATTGGTGGATTTTTTATGTTTCGTAAATTTTTAAAGCAACTTCCCAAGGAAGACGGAAAATCTATGATGGATTGGGAAAACTATTACATGGATAAAACAATACATATGTGGGAGCCCTCGGAAAAGGAATTACTGGAAGAATTAGTTTCCCCTGTACCAGAATTATTCAGGGATGTGGCAAGACATAAAATAGCTAGTAAAATTGGTGAAGTAGCTTTGAGCAAAAACCATGAAAAAATCACTAGAGAATCTTTAATAGAGGGTTATATACTTGCTACACCAAAAAGAGACCACAACTTTTTACGAAAAAAATTAAAGCAAGAAAATATCGATATAACTCCTTATGAACATTTATTTGAACTATCGCGAAAAGACTATTCCACGAACTGGAAATCACGTTATGAACAAAAATAATATACGTTTTTTTCTGTGTGATTTTCTAACTCTCATTCAATGCTAAGGTCAATTAGTTAGAATGAGGGTTTAGTTTACGATTTATATCTTTTTCTATTTTTTTAAATTTGTATAACATAGCAACGCGCCAAGATCCAATCATCCCAAATGCTAATAGAAAAAACATACCACTTGTTTCTCCCAATGAAATTTGACTATTTAATATAAGTTTAGCAATTACTCTAACGCCAAGTAAACCAAATAAAATAAAAGCAAATGCCTTAGAGGGTATAAGGTAAATTTGTTGATCCCGAACTTCAAAATTAGACGTTTTTATTAAAAACAATGAAAATATCACTCCAACCAATAACGCTTCAATCACTTGTACCCAACTTACTTGAAATGTTGGTAAAAAGAACATCAAAGCTCCTGTACTCATAAATATTGGCGGTAAAATAATCTTTTTAACAGATGCGGGCTTTTCAGAGGCCTTTAATCGATAAAAGATCATTGTTACCGCCATCAACATGGCTACAACACTACTTGCAATTGCCAGGAACATAAAGCAGATCACACTTTCTATATAAATTCATTAAATTAATTTTAAATAAAGATTAAATAAGATGAAACATGGTAAATTAAATAATACCAGTTTCATCTTTATTTTAAAATTATAAAGTTTCCGTTTGATCATCGGCAATATTTAATATAATAGAAAC
>DATGSF010000208.1:0-3251 GCA_035302865.1 Chitinophagaceae bacterium | reverse complement strand
ATGCTTTTTTTCTTGTTGCATGTAATTATTGAAATTATTTTCCTCTCCCTTGCAGAATAACCTTAATGGTATAAATCATAATTTTTACATCCATTAGTAAAGAGCAATTCTCAATATAAAGCAAATCATAACGCATTCTTTCTGTCATTTGTTCTACATTTTCAGCATAGCCATATTGTACCATTCCCCAAGAGCTTAATCCTGGTTTAACCTGATGTAATAGTTTATAATGAGGATGTGTTTTTATAATTGCGTCTATAAAGTACTTTCTTTCTGGTCGAGGGCCTACTAAGGACATATCACCCCAAAGTATATTAAAAAATTGAGGAATTTCATCGATACGCCATTTTCGCATTATCTTTCCCCATTTTGTAATCCTTGGATCGAAGTCAGAACTCAATAAAGGTCCATTTTTCTCTGCATCTATAAACATAGATCTGAATTTATATATATGGAATGGTTTTCCATGCAATCCTATTCGTTCTTGTTTATATAATATGGGACCTGGAGAGGATAATTTTACTTTTATAGCAGCAAAAGCATATAATGGGCTAAGAATAATTATAGCGATAGAACTTGCTATAATATCTAAAGCTCTTTTACAAACTTTTTGCCAATCAGGGAGTAATTCGGGATTGATTGTAATTAATAAAGGAGCTAAAATATTATTCATTCGTACGGAACCTGAAATTAAATCATACAAATCGGGCATGGCTTTTACTGCAACTCCTGAATAACTCAATCGAATCATTATTTCCTCTAAGAGATTATGCGCATTAGAAGGTATAGCTAATAAGACAGTATCAATTTCATACTTGTCAATAAGCGTTTCTAAATGAGCGATATTTCCAAGGAAATTTATAGGTAATTCTCTTTCTTCTAGAGCTTTATTTTCTATATTAATATATCCTATTAAATCAGTGCCATCTTTTGAAATATGTTTTTTTATATCATTATATAATTTAACAATTTGACCATTTGTACCAACTATGAGTGTGGGATACTTAATTCTACCAGATGCAATATGTTTTTTGCTTATTTGCAGTAAAATTAGCCGAGTAAATAAAGTAAAACTAATATGCGCTAGAAAGTACCAAGAAGTAATTTTAAAAAAATATAGAAAACTGTCGGTGTCATTTGCGAAAGCAATCATACCAATAAATAAACATCCTAGGATTGTTATAAAAATTGTTCTATAACTTTCATGCAGTCTCGATTTCTTATATAAATCAAAGTAACTTCCTGAAAGTAAATACAAAACGAACCAAATACAGGGTACAGCTATAAATGCTAAAAGATAATCTCTATAATAGAAAGCTCTATTAGCATCGTAAATTTCAGGATTTATATCATGCAATACAGATTGTCTATAAAACCAAAAAATCAACCAAGCTACAATAGCGCTAATATAATCTCCTATTGCATAGAGATAAATCATATTTCGTCTTAAAGCATTTGATTTTTTTCTTGATTGCGCCATAATTTATTTTCCTTATTTAAAAGTATCTTCTATTGATTCGTTTTCATGAATTTCTTTTAAATTATTTTCAATTTCTCTTAGCACTTTATAAGCGGTTTTTACTGCATGATATCCATCATAAACGTCTACACTCACCTTTTTATTAGCTAAGATTGCTAAAGTGAAATCTGCTAATTCCTGTTGGATTGCATTTGTGTACTCAACTTTAGCTTGTTTTACGGCGATTGTTCTTGATGTTCCGTCAGTTAAATCAATCTGGAAATCATTAGGATTGGAAGAGTGTTTACCTACTTTTAATTGTATAATCTCGCTTTCTTTTTTTAGAAAATCAATACCTATATAAGCATCTTTTTGGAAAATACGCATTTTTCGCATTTTCTTTAATGAGATTCTACTGCTAGTTAAATTTGCAACGCAACCATTTTCAAAAGTAATTCTAGCATTAGCTATATCAGGAGAGTTGCTTAAAACTGCAACGCCGTTTGCTGCAATATTTTGAATTGGAGATTTTACCAAATGTAACAATATATCAATATCGTGAATCATTAAATCCATTATCACAGAAACATCTGTTCCTCTAGGATTAAAAGGAGATAAACGATGACTTTCGATAAAAAGTGGACTAATTTGCATGTCTTTAAGTGCTAATATAGCTGGATTGTATCTTTCAACATGCCCTATTTGGCATTTAATTCCTGTTTTAGTAACAATTTCTATTAATTCCTCTGCTTCCCTTATATTTTGCGTCATCGGTTTTTCTATAAACAGATGCTTTCCTTTCAATGCTGCTTTCTGTGCCCAGTAAAAATGCGAAATAGTAGGGCTTACTATATCAATAGCATCCACAGAATTTATTAAATCATCAGCATCATCGAAATAACTTACATTGAATTCCTTGGCTATATTTCTAGCTAAATCTTGATTGATATCATAAACACCTATTATCTCAATGCCAGGAATGCTTTTCCATTGTTCTAAATGTATTTTTCCTAAATGCCCTAGACCTATAATTCCTATTTTTAACATGTGGTTTTTCAATCTTGAAAACTTAATAAAGTGCAATTTAAAGAAATTGCCGAAACTTAAGTATATTTACGCAAGATAAAAGCGTTAATAAATGGAAGAACATAAAAAAAATATGAATCGAGCAATTGAGCTTAGTGAAAAGTACTCTTTTCAATCTGAGGGAGGCCCTTTTGGATGTGTTATAGTAAAAGATGGAGAAATAATAGCTGAAGGTTGGAATAGTGTTTTAAAAAATAATGATCCTACTGCACATGCTGAAATGGAAGCAATTAGAAAAGCAGGGAAAAAATTAAATACCTTTTCTTTAAAAGGTTCTATACTCTATACCTCATGTGAACCTTGCCCTATGTGTTTAGCTGCTATTTATTGGGCACGAATTGATACGGTATATTTTGCTAATTCTCAAGAAGAAGCAAAGAAAATTTCTTTTGATGATTCTTTTATTTATGAAGAAATTGCGAAATCTAAAGAAGAAAGAGAAATTCACATGATTCGTATTCAAGAAAAAGAAGCTTGGGAGGTTTTTGAGTCATGGGACAATTGGGAAGGAAAACAGTCGTATTAGAAATAATTTTATTTTATGCTAGTAAAAGTTTTTGGAAGCGCTCTCATTGGAGTAGATGCAATAACAATTTCCATTGAAAGTGATTTAGGACCAGGCAAACCTGGTTATTATATAGTGGGCTTACCCGACAATGCTGTGCGAGAGAGTATTGAAAGAGTGTTATCTGCATTAAAAAATAAT
>DATGSF010000207.1:0-10804 GCA_035302865.1 Chitinophagaceae bacterium | reverse complement strand
CGTTCTCATCAACATTTCCTAATTGTTGACGTAAAATTGCTGAAATCTCATCCGGTTTAATACCAACCATTTTTATATAGATTTAAAAGATTTAAAATTATATGTTTTATATTTTAGCTACATATTCGTTATGTAGAAAATTTTGTTTAATTTTATTTAAACGATTGCGAACACTTGCATCAAAAAGTTTATCATCTAATTCAATTACAATCCCACCAATAATTTCAGGTTTTACTTTGGTTTTAATTTCAATAGTAGTATCCTTTATTTCTTGATTTATTTTTGTTTTAATATTTTGGATTGTTTCCTCAGATAATTGAATAGCGGAAGTTATTGTTACTTCTTTTATATTTTTATGGTTTTTGTATGCTTGTTCAAAAGCATTTGTTATTTCTAACAAATAATTTGCTCTACCTTTTTTAGCTAACAATTGAATAAAAGATTGACTTAAGTTATCCGTTTTATTTTTAAATATTTCTTCCAATATTTTGCTTTTCTTATCGCCTTTAATGATCGGACTTTTGAGCATTAAATAAAACTCTCTATTCTCTTTACATAAATCATAGACTAGGTGCATATCTTTACGCACTTCTTCTAATTTGTTTTTTTCAATTGCTAAATCCAAAATTGATTTTGCATATACTTTAGCTAGTCTTGCTTCTTGCATGGAATTAATGTTTTAGAATTATTCGTATAATTAGTTCAATTTAATACTATTGGTTAATTCATTAACATAGTTCTTTTGAACATCTTCATTAGATAATTCTTGTTTTAATATTTTTTCGGCTACTTCAACTGCTAAGTTACCAATTTCATTTTTAACTTCTGTTAATGCAGCATTTTTTTCATTATTGATTTGCAATTTAGCGTCTTCAATCATTTTGGATGCTTGGTTTTTAGCTTCTTGTCTTGCATCTTCTATGATTTTGTTTTTCATATCATTTGCTTCTTTTAATAAAGCTGAGCGTTCTTCACGAGCTTCATTTAACAAACGTTCATTATCTGCTTTTAGATTAGCCATTTCTTGCTGCACTCTTTCTGCAGAGGCAATACTATCAGCAATCTTATTTTCACGTTCATCTAGCATTCCTAATATAGGTTTCCACGCGAATTTTTTCAATAAAACTGCTACTAATACAAAAGCTACTAATGACCAAAAGAATAATCCAAATTCAGGAGTTAATAATCCCATGATTCCATTTATTATTTAAGTGATATAAAATTCTCTTTTTAAAATTAGAACACTGCTTACGCAGCCCTTTGCATATTGCAAACAGTGTTCTTTTTTGCTTCTTTCTTAATTGTGATAAGATTATTAAAGAACAATCGCAAGAATACCTGCAATTACACCTAATAATGCTACACCCTCAACGAAAGCAGCAGTTAAAATCATACTGGAACGAATGTCACCAGCCGCTTCTGGTTGACGAGCGATAGATTCTACAGTCGCCTTACCAATTTGACCGATTCCTAATCCAGCAGCCATTGCAGCTATCCCAGCTCCAATCGCACCTAAACCTGCAGCGATTCCGCCAGCAAGCATAATTGTGTTTAAAATTGACATTTTACTATGTATTTATTAATTAAACAAAAAAACTATTTTATTGTGCTCCTTCCGAAGCTAATGCTACTTCCTCTACAACCTCTTCCTCTTCCATCATTGAACCAATGAATACAGCAGATAAATTTGCAAATATAAATGCTTGAATCGCTGCTACCATAACCTTAATTAATAACATGAATATTTGTAAAGCTACAGATATTACTGTAAATCCTGCACCAACTGCTTGATTCATTTGTGCAAAGATAAATATTAATAATACAAAACTCAAAATTACTAAGTGACCGGCTAGCATATTAGCAAATAAACGTACGGTTAATGCTACGGGTTTAATAATTAATGATATTAACTCAATAGGAACTAATATTACAACTACATAAATTGGTAATCCCGGTGGATTAAATAGATGGCTCCAAAAACTTTTTTTACTGCTAAATAACATTATCATAAATGTTACAAAAGCTAATGCAGCAGTAAAGGCAATATTTCCACTTAAGTTTGCACCTCCTGGAATTAATCCTAACATATTAATTATCCAGATGAAGAAAAATAAACTTAATAAAAATGGTGTGAATTTCTTATAATTTTTTCCAATATTTGGCTTTGCTACATCATCTCTTATAAATAAAATTGCAGATTCTACAGCGTTTTGCCAACCTCTTGGTGCTTGATCACTTCCTCTTTTCATATAGGTTCCTTTTAATCGTATAAATATGATTAAAATAATTAAAGAAGCTATGATTAAAGCTACTGTGTTCTTAGTTAATGAAATATCATAAATCTTATTCCCTTGTTCAGATATTATTTTTCCATCTTCATTAAAAGTATAACCACTATAATGGTTGTTGTTTTCTTTCAATGTTTTAGAAGAAAAACTATGAAATCCTGTTTCAGTATCATAGATTAGAATAGGAAGATGTATGTTTAATTCAAAATTTCCTACTTTGAATACATGCCATTCATAAGAATCATAAATATGACCAAAAATTATTTCGGAAATATTTAATTCTTCTTCTGTATTTACAATAGCATCAACTTCTTGTTTATTAGCAAATAATGAAAAGCTGGTGAAAAATACAGCAAAAACCAATAAGAAATACTTTAATTTATTGCACACGATTCGAAATTTTGTGCAAAGATAGTCTAATTCGCTTGGAAAAAAAATAATTTCTGATATTTTATTATGCTTTTGTTTTCTTGTCTAAGGAATTTTATTTTATATAACATTTTTTGTTTTTTATCTTCTAAAAACAATCCTAAATACAGTAGATTCTTCATCCGATTTTTTTACAAAAATTCTTGCGTAATGGTATTTTTCTATTATTCTCTTTACTAATGATAAACCTAAACCCCAACCCCTTGTTTTTGTAGTTTCTCCAGGTTGAAAAATCTTTTTAAAATTCTTTTTGGGTATAATTTTACCATTATTTTCTATATCAATAATTACTTCAATTCCATTATCTTCTAATCGCATTTTTATCCAACCACTTCCAGCTAATGCATCTAAAGCATTATTTAAAATGTTTTCTATTACCCATTCAAATAGTGGTGCATTCATTAATACTTTAGATTCCTTAGAAAGTTCTGTTGCTTCTAAATAAAATTTTACTTTTTTAGGAGCTCTCTTTTCCATATAATCTTTCATGTTTTCCAATCGAGGATAAATTAATGTTTCTTCCAAAGGTGTATCACTTCCAATTTTTGAAAATCTATCTGCTACTAATTGTAATCTATTAACATCCTTGCTCATTTCTATTATATATGGATTTATTTCTGGATAGTCCTTTAGAATTTCTATCCAGCCAACTATTGAAGATAGAGGAGTGCCCATTTGATGAGCAGTTTCTTTTGACATTCCAACCCATACTTGATTTTGTATGCTCTTTTGCGCTAGTGAAAAAGAAATTAATACTATTATTAAAAATACACTTAAAACAATTATTAAAAATATAGGATATTGTTCAATTCTATTTAATAAATAAGAATTGCCATAATACACTAAATAAGTTCCATAAGGATACGAGATATGAATAGGAGGATTTGTTTTCTTATAAAATTCTAATTGTTTCTCTAAATAATCTTTTTTCTTTTTTATTTTCTCTTCATCAATATTAATATAATCAATTATTTTGTCATCTTCTTCGCAAATGATTAATGGGATTTCTTTGTTCTGAGTAATGATATAACTAGCTAAATTTAAGTCCTGCTTTCCTTCATTGATTTCTGAATTAGCTATTGTTTCTAAAGCTTCAACAAGAATTAAAGCATTTTTCCTTTCCTTATTAGCCATTTTTTTTGCTAAATTTTGGAATTGAAATAATGCAATTATTACTATTAATAATCCAATTAATACTGAATAGGTTTTCCAATGCAAGTATTTGCGCATATATTTGAAGGTATTTAATACACTAAGCTAATAATTTGTTGCTAAAATAGTGAAATTAAGTATTTTCGTGCTTATGAGCTTTCTATTTCCTATATTTTTATTCGCTTTTATAAGTTTATTGATTCCAATAATCTTACACTTATATAATTTTACTAAACATAAAAAAATAGTTTTTAGTCATAGCTTCTTTTTAGAAAAATTAAAAATTCAAAGTGAAAAACCATCTAGACTTCAAAAGAAGATTTTATTAATTGCGCGTTTGCTACTACTTGCTGCATTAATTTTAGCCTTTGCACAACCATTATTTAATAAAGATAAATCTAATAATAATCACCGAACTTCTATAATTTTTTTGGATCAAAATCCAAGTATGGCTATAGTGAAAGATGGTAAAAGCTTATGGGAACAAGCTAAGTCGGATGTGTTATTGCATCTTAATCAACTGGAAGAAGATGAAAAAGTTGCAATATTATCCTCTGCAGATAATAAAGTCTATCAGAGTGTTCTTAAAGAAGAGGCTATTCGTCAAGTAAAAGCAATGGAATTGGAAAATAGATATTTACCATTTTCTGATTTATTGCATAATATTGAAAACTTAGAAAAAGAATTAAATCAAAGTAATAATCCCATCTTTATTTATTCAAATTTTCAAAAAACTCTTTGGGAAAAAGAGTTAAATGAAATAGATGTTGTAAATAAAAATTCTTTTAATTTCATAAATTACACTTTAGAAAACTATGATAATTATTGGATAGATACCGCTTATATAAGTTCCGAAGAGGACAAAAAAATGTTAAATTTTAAACTTGCCGCGCAAAAAGAAGAAAAAGAATATGTAAAAGTACAATTCTTAATAAATAATAAACTTAATCAAAGTGTACAAGTTGAAAAAGATAACTCTTATGAAGGTTCTATTGAATTAAATAATCTTGCAGAAAATTCACATCTGCAATTAATTATTCAAGATGATGCAATTTCTTTTGATGATACTCTTTTTATGGTTTATAGAAATTCTTCCAAAATTCCTATAGCATATTTAAATACCCAAAATACCAATGCTTATTTGAAGGTATTAGAAGAAGCATTACCAAATGCATATATAAAAAATTTATCCTTGCAATCGGGAATAAATTGGAAGGAATTTCCTTTTATTATCTATGAGTCACATGAATTTGAGTCAATGGAAATTCAAAAAGAATTATTATCCTATGTGGAAAATGGGGGTAAGTTAATGTGGTTTCCTAATTATAATCAATCTGCAGATAATATTAAACAATTGTTAGGATATTGGTTTTCTTTAGAAGTAAGGAAAAAAGAAGAAGAAAGTATGGAAATTAGTCGGATGGAAATACAACATCCTATTGTAAAAGAAATTTTTGACTTATCTAAGAGTCAAAAATATTTTCCAAGTGTAAATACTTATTTTTCCTATGAATTTGAAAATAATCTAAATAAGCGATCTTTATTTCAATTAAAGAATGGTGATGAATTTCTATCTGAACTTCGCATAAAAAAAGGAAGTGTTTTTATATCAAGTGTTGCATTAGATCCGAGAAGTTCCGATTTTGTTCAAAGTTATTTATTTGCTCCTTTAATTTATGCAATTGCTTCAAAAGATAATTTGGAATGGCCTCTATACTTTGTTAATACAAATAAAAATGAATGGTTGATTCCTGAGGTAGGAAATACTAAAGAGCCTTGGCATATTGTTTCAGAAAATACAGATAGAATCCCTAAGCAAGAAGAATGGTTAAATGGTAAAAAAATAATTTTAGAGCCCTTTGACCTACAAAAATCTTGGTATGAATTAAAAAAAGAAAAAAATGAGAAAGCTTCCTATTTTATTGCATATAATTTAAGTAGTGATTTTTCTAAATTAGAATCACTTCAAGAAAAGGATTGGAGTTTATTGAAAGATTTAGGTATTGATTATCAATTTTTAGAATCTGGTAAAATTAAAAATGCAGATTTTATTTCTTCGCAATCAAAAAATATAAAAATATGGCAATATCTAGTTTTCCTTGGAATAATATTTTTAATTTTTGATACTCTATGGATTTATAGAGATAATACCTAAATTCTGAACTATTGGAAATAATAGAAAACTAAATAGGTGCAATAAATAAAATGTTGTTTTTTAAAAGTATTTATATTTAAACAAAGAGCTTTTCTATTTAAGAAAGTAGGCTTTTATTTAAAATCTTTACTGTAGGGGCAAATTGAGGTAAATACAATCTACTTTATCATTGTTTTATAAAAAATGTGGAGCAATTTTGTATTAAATGATGAAAATAGGCTTGGGTTTATTAGGCTGGTTGAAAGAAAATGAAAAAATTAAATTTGGAATCATTTTTAGTTTGTTTTTTATTTTAATATTTTCAAGCTGTGATGAATATCAGAATTGTATAAAGTTGGTAGAACTAAACATATATCCATCTTATGGTAGTTTTGTAATTGGTACTTTATACACTAAATATAATACTGAATAACATATAAAGCAATTTCAAAAGATAGAAAGGATACATGGGAAATTTTTGATTATTAATTATTTCCTAAATTACCTCAAAAAGGAAATAGTATTCATTTAAAAAATTAATTAAAAGAAAGATAAGGAAATAATTAAATTCTTGATTTGTTAAGAAAAATATAGAAATAAATACTACCAATTAAATAGAGTACTATATCCCAAAAGTCTGCTGTAAAACCTTTATTGAAATAGGGAAATATTAATTCAGCCCATATGCTAACAAAAATAAATGCAACAAAAATATGAAATTTTGGAAGAATGTAGGATTCGTTTTTATAAAATAAGACTCTACGTTGTAATAAAAGTGCAGATAAAAATAGAGGCATACACAGAAGAGGGTCAAGGTAAGAATCTATCCAAACATTATGAATAGAAAATATTTTTTCTATAATTTGATGTAATAAAAATAAAATAAAGATAATACTAATATGTAGCCAATCTTTAAAATTCCATCCTATCTTTATCATCTTCAAGCTATAGTAAAACAACAAAAGTTAAGAATAAAAAAAATAAAGCTATTGGTGAAATGCAGATAACAAAAAACAAAACTGGAATTTTATAAATATATCGAATTATTTGTAAAATAAAATGCTCTTTAGGATTAGGTTTCATCCATTGCATCAAAGCCTTCCATTGGTTTACAAAAATTTGCCATAACTCCTCTTGAAAACTTAAATCCTTTTCCTCCTCAACATCCACATCATTTTTTAACGACGATGTGTTATTTTCCTCTTCATGAATATCATCTTGATTCACTTTCTGCATTTTTCCACAAAAGTACTAATTTATTAAAGATTTATTTTTAAACGTAAATTAATAATATTTAATTAACCAATAGATTCATAAGGATTAAAAAATGATATTATCTTTGTCCTAAAATGGATATATGTCTTTGCATTTGAAAATATTGATAGTTTCTTTTATTTTCTTTCTTCAAATTCCTCTCTTAAATAGTCAAACTACTACAAAAGAAAATAATTCGAAGATTATTATATTAGATAATGAGTTTAGTGAATTTTATCAAACAGATTCAGGAACTGTGCATCAATTATTGAATAATGTTAAAATTTTGCATGACTCAGATACGCTCTATTGCGATACTGCTTTATATTTTCAGAGTAAAAATAGTGTAGAAGCCTTTGGAAATGTAGCGATTTTTCAAGCTGATGGAAGTGCTGCTTATGCCGATTATATGCGCTATACTGGAAAGGATAAAACTGTAGTGATGAAAGCTAATAAAGGGACAGCACAATTAACTGATGCTGAAGGAAACAGTTTATGGGCAAAAGAAGTTTTTTATAATTTAGATTTAAAATTAGGGACTTATAGAAATGGAGGAACCTTGCAAAGTGCTTTCACTTTGATAAAAAGTAGCATTGGTACTTACAATTTGAAAAGTAAAGAAGCTCGTTTTCAAAAAAATGTTGTAGTCAATGATCCAGAATATGAGGTGGTCTCGGAAGATTTAAAATACAATACTGAAACAAAAAAAGTTGAATTCTTAAAAAAATCTATTGTTTATTCAGATGGAAGTATATTTCAGACAGAAAAAGGAGAATATTACAGTGAAACTAAGCAAGGATTTTTTCCTTCTCGATCTTCTATAATTAATGAAAATCAATATCTTGAAGCAGATACTTTATATCATAATGAAACTGATAGTAATAGTTGGGCAAAAGGAAATGTCATTGCAATAGATACTCTAGAAAAGACTATATTATATGCAGGCTATACTTCTTACTTAGGAAAATTAGATGAAATTAAAGCAAGTGAGCAGCCTTTATTAGAAATTCTTCAGGAGGAAGGAAATTCATTGTTTCTTAAAAGTGATACTTTCTATGTTTTTTCAGAAGCTCGATATGCTAAAGATCTTACAGAACAAGAAAAACTAGATCAGGAGTTGGAAAATTTGGAAACGGTGCAACAAAAGTTTGTGGGAGAAAATAAAGAAGAGGGAATTTGGATGGGAATTGGGAAGTTTCCTTCTTCATTAATACCACAACAAAAAGAAAAAAAAGAAATGCCTATGGTTGAAATGCAACATTTGAATGAAAATATGGAAGCATTACAAATAGGAGAATCTTTGGCAGAAAATTATAAAGAAGAATTGACTAGGAATGCTCTGGATTCGACGGGAGATGTTACGGATAAAGAAGAGACTGTCCATTCTACTATAGAAAATGAAGAAGAATGGGAAATAGTTACAGTAAAGATGGTGGATTCTACAGAAAAAGTGCGAAAGTTTATAGCTTACCCGCATCCATTTATATTTTCGGATTCTTTACAAGCCAAGGCAGATTCTATGGTTTATGCTCAAAAAGATTCTATGTTTACTATGTATTATAATCCTGTTTTATGGTCTAATAACCAACAAATTACAGGGAAAGTTATTTATATTAAAATGAGTCAAGATGCTATTGAGTATTTCCATGTTCCAGAATTAGGTATTTTAATAAGTAATACTATTCCAGAAGAAGCTGCATTTTATAATCAAATGCAAGCTAAAGATATTAAAGGTTTTTTCGAAGAAAATGATTTAGTACGCGTAGAGGCTAAAGGAAGTGCAGCTTCTATTTATTATTTACAAGAAGAAGACGATAGCTACCTTGGCGTAAGTCAGGCTACATCTGATGATATAATTGTATTTCTAAAAGATAATGAAATTGATATTATTAAATATTTAGGTCCTACAGATCAAACTATGGACCCCTTACATATGGCTAATACGGAAGAGAAAAAATTAGAACGCTTTATTTGGAGAGCGGAAGAAAAAATGGAAAACTGGGATGCCTTTTTTAGGAATTACAGAAAACCTATTCAGCCCAAATTATTTTACTGGGAAGTGTTAGAAAAAGAGCGCTGGAAAGAAAGTAATAATCAGGAAGAGACAATGTCACAATCCGAAAATAAGGAATAAAATACCATAAGTTGTTTTTTATAGATAATTAAGAAGAAAATATTAATTTCAATAATTATTGTTTGTTCATATTATAATCTCTTTGCTCTTTAATAGGAAGGGTTTTAAAAAAATATAAATACTTTTCAATAAGAAATGCTATTTGTCTTCTTAAATCCTTCTTAGTGATAAGATATATTTACAATCTTAGATTAGTTGTATCTTTTTTTAATTCTCCTGATTGTACCATCCATAAATGGTGATAAACTCCATTTAGTTCCAGCAATTCTTCATGTTTTCCTTTTTCTATTAAATTACCTTGATCTAAAACTAGAATTTGATCAGCGTTTCTAATTGTCGATAATCTATGAGCAATAATAATTGTAGTTCTATTTTTAGCAATCTTAGTTAAAGAACGTTGAATAGCAGCTTCTGTTTCATTATCTACTGCGGAAGTTGCTTCATCTAAAATTAGGATTGGAGGATTCTTTAATATCGCTCGTGCAAGTGCAATTCTCTGTCTTTGACCTCCCGAGAGTTTTTGTCCTCTTTCACCAACAACGGTATTATAAGTTTGCGGTAAATTCATAATAAATTCATCAGCTTCTGCCAATATTGCTGCCTGTTTAATTTCTTCATTTTTGGCCTCAAAACTACCATATTGTATATTTTCTTTTATACTTCCTTCGAATAAAAATATATCTTGACTTACAAAACCTATTGCTTTTGTCAAATCATTAATTTTATAATCCTTAATATTAATCACATCTAATAATATAGCTCCAGAATGCACATCATACATGCGCATTAAAAGTTTAATCATACTACTTTTCCCTGCTCCAGTTGGACCTACAATACCAATAGTTTGTCCCGATTCAATTTCAAAAGAAAGATTGTTTAATACTTGTCTGCCTGTTTTATATTTAAATGATACATTGTCGAAAATATATGTTCCATTAACCTGTTCTTTATTTATAGTGATATTTCCATCTTCTAATTGTTGGTTTATTTTTAATAAAGACATTATTCTTTTAGTACTAGCCATTGCTCTTTGGTACAAATCAAAAGTTTCTCCCAATCTAGTTAAAGGCCATAATAATCTTTGAGTAACAAATATTAAAATACTGTAAAGACCAACTTCCATTGTTCCATTTAATGTTTTGAAACCTGCAAAAAGTAAAATACCTATAAACCCTGCAAGGATTAACATTCTAATCATCGGAACAAAAGCTGCACTCAAGCGAATTACTTTTTGATTTGCTTGTTTGTACTCCTCAGATAATAAGGCGATTCTTTTTTCTTCATATTTTTCCGTTCCAAAGCTTTTTATTGTTGCCATTCCACCAAGATTGTTCACCAATTGCGCACTAATATTTCCGGCTTTTTGTCGAACTATAGAATAGCGAGGAGCCAATTTCTTTTGAAACCATACAG
>DATGSF010000206.1:0-4653 GCA_035302865.1 Chitinophagaceae bacterium | reverse complement strand
ATTCAAGAACATAACCCACTTTCGAACGTCTAATTGCAATATAAGATATAAAATCTTTCACTTCTATCAAACCTATATCTTCAAATTTCACCCCCCCTCTATTAATAAAATAACCTACAAAGTCTCCTTTACTCAATTTATTTTTTCTTCCTAAAGGCACATATACTGTAGACCATTTTGAACGTTCCGGCAATTTCAGCTTCTCTGACTCTTTCCATTCCCAAATCTTATCTACTTCTATAAAATCAGGTAACTGCTCTTCTTTATATTGCATAATATAAATACTTCCTGTCCGCTCTTGCCTAGCCGTCCTACCATTTCTATGCGTATATGTGGCAGCATCAGCAGGTAAATTCAAGTGGATTATATTTCTTATATAATCAATATCCAATCCCCTTGCAGCCAGGTCTGTGGTAATCAAAAAATTAACAGTACCACTTTTAAATTGAAATAAAGCCAATTCTCTTTCAAACTGTTGCATACTCCCATGATAAGAAGCTACAGGGATTTTTAATTCTTTTAAGTTTTGACTCACTCTTTCAACCACATCCTTATGATTACAAAAAACAATACTTCTTCGTTCTCCTAGAGCACTTAAGAGTTTTACCAATTCCTCCAATTTATCTTTCTTTTCTGCTTCTACTAAGATTTGTATTATTTTATCAGACTCTTCTTTTTCTACACGAAAATCTAAAGTTTCCAAAGATTTAATTGGAATAAAACTCGGAATTTCTTCCGCTTTTGTTGCTGAGGCTAAAAAGACGAAATTTATATATTCAATTTTGCTCACAATTTCTTCAATCTCTTCTTGAAACCCCCACTCCACGGATTTATCGTATTCATCTAGCACTAAAGTATTTATAGTATTAGTTTGAATATTTCCTCTTCGCAAATGATCTGCTAATCTTCCAGGCGTACCTACTATTAATACAGGAGCTTCGATCAAATTATTTTCTTCTATCTCTCTTTTATGTCCTCCATAGCAAGCCGTTATTTTTAAGCCCACCCCCATTTTTCTCCACACTTCCTCTATTTGCAATGCTAGCTCTCTTGTTGGAACCACAATTAACGCTTGTGTTTCCCTATATTTATTAATATCTAATTTAGAAAGAACACCTAATAAAAAGGCTAATGTTTTTCCTGAACCAGTTGCTGCTAGTAATTGAATATCTTTTTCACCTTCAGCTATTTTCAACACCGCTTCTTGCATAGGGTTTAAATCCTTAATTTCTAAACCTTCTAACCAATTAGAAATATTACTTTGTATAAATCCATTCATAGTGCAAAGCTAATTCTTTTTCTGTTAGGAAAAGTTAGTAAAATTTCCTAAAATAACCTGACAATAAAATATAAAACTATTTCTTTTATGCAATTTCACGATTTATCATGAATTAATCATAATAATTCTCTTTAAAGCCATATGGATTAATTGAATATTTCATCATAATTTAAAAAAATCGTAATTTTGCCTAAAATATGAACATGAATACTCGTTTATCTGTAAACGTCAATAAAATAGCGACATTAAGAAATAGTAGAGGAGGGAATAACCCTGATTTGATTCAAAGCACATTGAATATAGAGCGTTTTGGGGCTGATGGCATTACAGTTCATCCACGTCCAGACGAGCGACATATCCGCTATCAAGATGTTAGAGATTTACGACCTCTTTTAAGTACTGAATTTAATATAGAAGGTAATCCTAAGGAATCCTCATTTGTAAATTTAGTATTAGAAAACAAGCCGGATCAAGTAACATTAGTTCCTGATGTACGTGGACAGTTAACTTCTAATGCAGGTTGGGATACGATAAAAGAACAATCTTATTTAAAGGAGATTGTAGCTCAATTTAAAAAAGAAGGCATTCGCGTAAGTATTTTTCTAAATCCAGAAGTCGATTTGGTTAAGGCTGCGGCTGATTGCGGTACAGATCGAATTGAATTATATACAGAAGCATATGCAGTAGACTATTTGGAAAATCCCGAAAAAGCTATAGAAGATTATATATCTTGTGCGGAAGTTGCCGCCTCTGTAGGTTTAGGATTAAATGCGGGCCATGATTTAGATTTAAATAATCTATCTTACTTTGCTAAAAATATTCCTAATCTTTTAGAAGTATCTATTGGTCATGCATTAATTTCTGACGCATTAACATTTGGCTTACAAAATACCGTGCAACTGTATAAGCGTCAATTAGTTAAAGATTAATACAATCCACAACCTTATATCATAAAAGTAAAAAATAACACATACAATAAAATTCAAAAGCTAAAGCTACAAAGATGACCTACATTTTTCGTATCTTTGTACTTTGTTTTTTCAGAACGTAGATAATTATTTATGTCATTACCAGAAGTTTTAAAGCACATTTATCATAATGCCACCGATGAGGTTATTAAAAGAGGGAAGAAAATTTTTCATACGAGCGGTGTGCAATTAATAGAAAATGACCCTTTAGTTGAAGAAGTAGTTTTTAGAGTTAGAAATGATGTTTATTATAATCACTATAGAGTAGTAATAGAAAAATATAGTGAATTTAGAACGATCAGAACCCGTTGTCAATGCCCATATAATATGGGAGCAGTCTGCCGTCACGAAGCTGCTGCTTTATTCCAATTGAATGAACTATTGCAATCTGGTTATTTTGATGAGGAAAAAATAGAATATGATCAAAAGCATACTTTAGTACGTATGCGTCAAATTACTACACATTTCCTAAAATTATTTTCAAGTCAAGGTATTTTTAATCGCGCAGCTGATTTGATTTCTCAAGAAAAAATTCAAATTTTAGAGGGAAAAAACGATACAGTAAAAGCTATAGTTAAAGATAAGGATGATAATTCCTTTGATGTAATTTTAAAGCAAAACGAAGAACGCTTTTTTGACACTTCCTGCACTTGCGATGAGAAACAATACCCTTTATGTGTACATAAAACAGCTGTATTCTTACAATTGTTTTATTCTCATGGTGAAAATTATTTTGCAACTATTCGCGACTGGGATGCAGAAAAAAATCGACTCTTAGCATTATATGGTTATAGTTTAGAAGATGATTTGACAGGTAAATTTGAATTTGCTTATCATGAAGGAAAACCCTTCTTACGTGTTATCGACCCTAAAATTAAAAAAATTGATTTTGATTTAGAGAAAAAAGAAGAACAGAAGAAAGAAGAGGAAAACAAAGTAATGGGAATTGCCATCCAAGCAATGGGACAACACTTTCCTTATACAGAGTACAATTTAATATCTGGGAATGTTGATGAGGAAAAGCAAGTGCATAATAGTAAAGTTGACTTGCTAAACCCTAATCAATATATTGCATCTAATACACTAAACGATAGAGAAAAGGTACTCATCACAGCTTTACGTCGTCAAAGTACTGATAATTTAATAAAAACTTTAAAGAGAAATTCTCCTTTTGGAGAGCTTTGGATGTCTTTACCTAGAGAATTAGAAGAGGGACCAAATCAAGATGTTCAAAATCAAGTTTGGGATTTTCTTTTACCTAGATATAAAAATATAGCAAAACAGTTTGAAGATTACGCTTATATTTATTTTGTAGAAAAAGACGAAGATATCAAAAGAAAGAATTTAAAAAAGGTTACATTATCAACTGACTCTTTCTATACAAAAATCACTATTAACACTGATTCCAAATCAAAAGATATTCTATTATCAATTTCATTTAATATTTTAGATCAGGATATCAATTTTAAAGATATTAAAATTATCAATCCTGCTTTAATTATACATAAGAATGAAATATTAACTGCAGAAAATTTAGATGAATTAAAGGCTTTAGCTCTATTTGATGGTAAGGAGACTTTACACATAAAAGCAGAAGATTGGGATGAGTATTTAAATAAAGAAGTACTTCCTTTAAGTATTAAAACTCAAATTGAATTTTCAGACAGTTTAGTACATTACGAAGAAGAGGAAGAGCCTGAATTACGTCTTTATCTTAAAGAAACTAATAAAATGTTGGTTTTCAAGCCAATATTTGCATATAAAAATGGTAGCATAGAAAAAGAATGGCTAGATTATAGTCAGATCACTTCAGCTAAGGATGGGAAAATCCATATTCAAAAAAGAGATGAAGCTGCAGAGCAAACCTTCTTAACTTTTTTAAGACATGCGCATGAGCAAATGCGTGAAAGTAGAAAAACTGCATCATTTATGCTAAACGCCAAAGAAGCATTAAAAGGCAGTTGGTACTTTCAATTTATGGATAATTTAAAAAATATGAATGTTGTTTTAATTGGACAAGATCAATTAAAAGACATTCGTATTAGCCAACACAAACCTATGACTAAAATTCATGTTAGTTCCGGTATTGATTGGTTTGACACTAATGTAGAATTGCATTTTGGAGAAGAAAAAGTACGTTTGGAAGATGTAAGAAAAGCTTTATTAAAACAGGAAAACTATATAAAACTAAAAGATGGAAGCTTAGGCTTATTACCTGAAGAATGGTTAGAGAAATATAGCATGATGTTTAAATTAGGTACTATCCAAAAACCTGATACCATCCGCGTAAATAGTTTCCATTTTTCAGCAATTGAAAATTTCAAAGATGAAATAGAGGATTATGCGATATTAGATGATTTAGAAGCAAAAAGAGAAAGATTACATTCCTTTGATTTTGAAAATCCT
>DATGSF010000205.1:0-12726 GCA_035302865.1 Chitinophagaceae bacterium | reverse complement strand
TATAGAGTTGCATTAATACGATTTTTGAATTTAAATGGAACTTTTATTTTTAAGTAATTATGAATTCCAAATAGGAAACAGCATATTTTATTAAGAAACAGTATATCATAATTTAAGATGAAATTCCTTTCTTTAAGCAATAAGCATTTTACTTGATAAAGGTTAGGAATGTTTAAAATTATATATTGTAAAACTACCATTATAATTTCTGTCGTATAATAATAAAAGGTACTCTTCCATTTCTAAAAGAATAAAATATAGGATATATTTCATCTTCGAGCTATAGAAATTTCTTAGAATTATCTTTTGATACTTCTATTTCATGGTTCAAGAAAATATATGGATAAAAATATAATTTGTTCTTATTTTTTCTTTTTAATTTTGATTTAACTCCATTATATGTCATTTTATATAAACCTAAATGCTTTGCTATTTTTAAAATTATAATGAGTAGATTTTAAATTATTAAAATCAGTTAAAAAATATAAGTATTTTCCCTATTTTACTTGCAATTTCTTATCTTAGCTAAAAAATACTATAAAATTTAAAATATGAACAAATCAGGTTTTAATAAAGTGGTAGCGAATGCTGATGAGGCAGTTAAAGATGTTTTTGATGAAGCAACCATAATGTTAGGAGGTTTTGGATTATGCGGAATTCCCGAAAATTCCATTCAAGCTTTAATAAAAAAAGGGGTGAAAAATCTTACTTGTATCTCCAATAATGCAGGAGTGGATGATTTTGGAATTGGTTTAATGTTACAAACAAAGCAAGTTAAAAAAATGATTGCCTCCTATGTGGGTGAAAATGCAGAATTTGAACGTCAATTGTTAAGTGGTGAATTAGAAGTGGAATTAGTGCCACAAGGAACATTAGCTTCTCGTTGTTTAGCTGCAGCTTATGGTTTTCCAGTTATACCTACTCCTGCTGGCGTTGGAACAGAGGTGGCTGAAGGAAAGGAAATTAGAAATTATAATGGAAAAGACTACTTAATGGAAGAAGCCTTTGAGGCTGATTTTTCTATAGTTAAGGCATGGAAAGGAGATACTATGGGTAATATTATTTTTAATAAAACTGCACGTAATTTTAATAGTGTAATGGCAATGGCTGGAAAAATTAATATTGTAGAAGTTGAGGAATTAGTGCAACCTGGTGAGTTAGATCCTAATTTTATTCATGTTCCAGGAATTTACGTTCATAGGATTTTTCAGGGTGAAAATTATGAAAAAAGAATTGAACAAGTAACTACTAGAAAATAAGAGATGAAGTTTTTAATTATAGGACTTGGCAATATTGGTGCTGAATATGATATGACTCGTCATAATATTGGTTTTGATATTGCCGATGTTTTAACTATTAAATATGAGGGGAAATTCACAAATGAACGTTTGGCTTTTCGCTCTCAATTAAAAATAAGAGGAAAACAAGTAATTGTAATAAAACCAACTACTTATATGAATTTAAGTGGACGATCGATGAAGTACTGGATGGATGCAGAAAAAGTTCCCTTAAATCGTTGTTTGGTTTTAGTTGATGATCTGGCATTGCCTGTTGGCAGCATAAGATTAAGAAATAAAGGAGGATCTGCTGGACATAATGGGTTGAGGAATATTGAGGAAGTGCTTAATACAAATCAATACCCTAGATTACGTTTTGGTATAGGTAACGATTTTCCAAAAGGAAGACAAGTAGACTTTGTTTTAGGAAAATGGGATAAAAATGAGCTTCCTATGGTGCAAAATACTATTATTAAATCTGTAGAAGCAATTGAGTCATTTGTACATATTGGATTGGAAAGAACAATGAACTTTTTTAATACCAAATAATTTGTAAAATTTAAGCTCTGTGTAGATGAAGAAAATACAATCATATTTCTGTTTAATACTTTTTTTGTATTGCTTTAAAGGGGTACATTTTGAATCGCATGCACAGGCTAGATTAGAAACTTTTGGAAAAAATAAAATCCAGTATAGAGATTTTGACTGGAAGATTATAGAATCAGAAGATTTTATTGTCTATTATTATGATAGATCAGGTAGAGAATTAGCACGTTACGTATCAGAACAGGCAGAAAATGATTTGTTGAAAATTCAAAGAGAATTAGGTGTTCTCTTGCAGGAACCTTTGCATATTTTTATTTATAATCATTTTAGAGACTATCATCAATCTAATTTAGGATATAAAGTAGAACATCAGGTTGCACAGTTTAATTCTGAAGAGGAAATACGTTTAGAAGCAAACAAATTATCAGTTTTTTATAATGGAAATTATGAATCGTTTAAAACGCAATTAAGAAAGGGGTTTGCAAAATTATATTTTAATGATATAATATTTAGGGGAAATCCTTTGACAAATAAAAGTGATTTGAACGAAAATGATTTGCCTTATTGGTTAAGTGAAGGATTTATTCATTTTATTGTGGATGAATGGACATCTAAAGATGAATCATTTTTACGTAATTATTTAAATGGTTTTGCTATAGATTCTTCAAAATATTATCAAGTCTTTGATGCATTAATCTGGGATAATCCTGAATTTGTTGGGAAAATGTTCTGGAAATATATGTTTGAAGAGCAAAAAATAGAAAAAATTCATAGTTTCTTAGAAGTTGCAAATACTAAAGGAAATCTTTATAAAGCAAGTAAAGAAGTTTTAGAAATAAAATTAAAAAAGTTATTTTCTGAAATAGTTTTTAAAAATATTCAACGAATAGAGAATGGAAATTTATATGAAAATGATAGATCCTTATTAATAAGTATAGCAAAAAATCATTCCAATGAAGAAATACGTTCTTTAAAAGTTTCTCCTAGAGGTTCCGATATTGCATATACCGTTTGGAGAGAAGGGGAGTACGAAGTAGTAATTCAAAAAGTAGATGCTAAAAACCCAAAAGAAGCTCGTTCTTCTATTTTAAAAGGAGGTAGAAAGAATTTAACTGAACAGGGAGATCCTGATTATCCTTTAATTGCTTGGAGTAATAATGGATTTAAATTGGGAATGGTTTATGAAAAAAATGGAAGAGTGCATTTACGAATTTATGATGCTATAAAAGCACAAATCCAAAATTATATTATTCCCAAATCACGTTTTGATAGAGTAACAGGTTTTACCTTTATGGAAGACGATAGGCAACTACTTTTTTCAGCTATTAAAAATGGACAAAGTGATTTATTTGGTATGACATTAAGAGGTTTTAGAATTGAGCAACTTACAGATGATGCATGGGACGATCATAGTCCTGTTTATGTTTCTGGAGGATCTAGAAAAGGAATTGTTTTTTTAAGTAATAGAACAGAACCTTTTATGAATATTCAACCTCTACCAAATGAATTGACAAAAGGTAGAACACAAGCTTTCTTTTATAATACTACAACAAAGAGCAATGAATTATTGCAATTAACTAAAGAAGAGTATGGGCTTGTTGAAGAAGTAATACCTTATGGTCCTGACCATTTTGCTTTTCTATCAGATAAAGCAGGAATTAAAAATAGATATTTAGTTTATTTCTCAAGAAATGCCGAGAATAGAGATACTGCCTTCACAATTCCACATACTTTTTATAGTTCCGATATTTTAAGCCATAACTATAATGCAGCTAGTAAAGGCATTGCTGAGGTAATTGCAAGTAAAGATTCTTTTCATTTTTATTTTCAAAAAATCGACTATCCTGAAAAAGATAGAGAAAGAAATTGGAAAGATAATGCTACTGAAGATTATGTTTATATTAAAAATCAAAGAGATTTAAACAAAGAGCGACCTTTTCCTTTTTTAAAAGGAACATTCGAGAATGTACGCAACCTTAAGCATATTGTTGAAACAGGAGATTATTATCACATTAATAAGAGTGAGAACAGACAATTTCATGAAGATAAAGAACTGAATTCATGGAAAAAGCGCGAGGAAAAAGCCTTGGCTGAGAATAAAGAAATAATCTTTGTTGACAGCACCTATATTAAAATTAGACCTTTTACTTATTTACCCAATTTTAAAACTTTTCAAGTAGGAGTTCGTTTCGATTATGCTAATCTTTTCACTAGATATCAATCTTATAACTTTCAAGCTGGTCAATATCGACCTCCTATTTTATCAGGGATAATAATTGCGGAATTGTTTGATGCATTAGAAGATTATCGAATAAATGCAGGCTTGCAATTGGGAGCAAATCTGAGTGATTATACCGCTTTTTTAGAATATGAAAACTATAAGAGAAGAATAGATTGGTCTGTTCAATTAATGCGACAAGAAAATAAGGAGCAATATAATTTTTTAATTGATCCTAGTTCACCAGCTATAAGTTTGCCAGGGAAGATAAATAGCACTTTTTTGCAAGCTAAAGGACGTTATCCATTTAATGCTGTACAGGCTTTACAATTTGAAGCAGGCTTGAGACATGATGAAATGTTGATTAAGGCAGATCGTCCTTTGGGATTATTGTTACCTAATGCAGAGAGTTATTATTTTTTAAGTCGATTGGAGTTTATACAAGATAATACCATTAATCCCGCAATAAATATTTGGAAAGGAATGCGTTTTAAATTATTTGGAGATTATTTCCTTCCCTTATACACAAATGATGAAATTTATACTTTGCCTAATCAAGGTGATAAGAACGGAGCCAAGGGAGGTTTTTATAATTTAGGTTTAGATTTTAGATATTATCAAGGTATTTATAGAAATTCAATTGCGGCATTTAGAGTTGCAAGCGCACACGCATTTGGTAAACAAAAAATTATGTATCAAATGGGTGGAGTTGAAAATCAAATAAATGGAAGTCCAAATTTAAGTTTGCCTCCTTCCGGGAAAAATTATTATGCTTTCCAGAGTTTAGCTACTAATATGAGAGGATATTCAATCAATAGTAGAAATGGTAATAGCTATATTGTTTTGAATGCAGAATTAAGAATCCCAATAATAACTACTTTTACTAATTGGCAAACAGAATCGGGATTCTTTAAGAACTTACAGACAGTATTATTTTTTGATGCTGGTAATGCTTGGGAAGGTCTAATCCCTAATGCAGAGAATTTGTCGCGAGATTATCATTTTACATGGCCTTCAGGACAAAGACTCCCCTCAGTAGATGTTAAAATACCAAACTCTGACGATCAAGGTTTGGCAATGGCATTTGGTGGAGGTTTACGCACGAAATTATTAGGATATTTCCTAAGAGTTGATGTGGCTTATAATATACGCAAAGAATGGGGATTTCATATTTCTATAGGAACCGATTTTTAATTTCTGAATATAACTTCTGGAACAATCATGCTAGGGAATTGATTATTTATTTTTTTAATCATTTCTTGTGCTTCTTGTCTGTTTTTAAAATTACCTACACGCACTCTAAAATTAGGTTTAGAATAAATTAAATAAGCTGGGGTAGTGGGATGGTTTCGTAGAAATTGATTCCTTATGCTTTCTGCTTCCTGACGATTATTTCCATTGTAAATTTGGACTCTGTATCCTCGCATTCTTGTTGAGAGAACTTTGGGTTTTTGCATTAACTTCTCTATTCGTTCATCCATTATTATATAGGAATGAATACTATCAGAAAGTATGTTTTCATCCATGTTTTTTATGGAATCTTGAATGGATTTTTCTTGAGCATGCAAAATGGGATTATTTGCAGTTGTTATACTTATTATTAAAAATAATAGTATTAATATAATAGGAAAGTTTTTTGTCATGGGGTAATTTTATTTTCTATAATCTTGTATTTTTAAAGGTTTTCTAGAATCATTTTTATATAAATTCTTATGAAAATCAACTGTATTTTGAATAATAACTTCTGGTTTTAATTTTAAAATATGTTGCAATCTTTCTGTAATTTGTTTTTGCAGTTTTTCATTAAAATATTTTGCATCTAAATATATTTTAAAATCATCTAAGCCGTAATTGTTTGTAAATATTTTAATATAGTAGTATTGAGCAGCATTAAAAGATTGAAAAATAGGGTCAATATCTTGAGGAAATAAAGTCGTTCCTTTTATTTTTAATCGTTGATTTTTTCTATAAACTACTGATCGAATCCTTGGACTTGTACGCCCGCAAGAGCAGATTTCTTTATCCAGTTTTACCATATCTCCAGTTGCATAGCGTAATAAAGGAAAACCTTCTATTCCTAAAGGTGTGATAACTAATTCGCCAATTTCACCATCGTTTACCTCTTCTCCATTTTCATCCAAACACTCTATATAAATAAGAGCTGCATGTTGATGTGAACCATTATGCATTTTACAATCTGTAAATGCTGTTTGCATTTCTGTGGAAGCATAGGTTGAAAAAAGTTCTATAAAATCATGCTTTTTTAAGTAATTTAATAAAGGAAGATTATTACCAAAGCCATCTTTTAAATTTTCTCCAATTGCTAATACTTTTAATGGAAATTCTTGATAGTAGTCAGCAATATTGTGGTTTTCAAGTAAATATAATAAAAAAGAAGGAACAGCAACTATAGCTTCAGGACGAAATTGCTTCAATAAATTTACTTGTTTGAAGCTTTGTCCAGGACCAGATCGAAGCATACAAGCTTCTATATTCTGGCCTCCTTGATAGTAAGCCATTCCTGCCATAAATAATTTATCTAAAGTGAGCATCAATTGTATTTTTGGATTTCTTCCTAATTCCATTTTTTTGAAACTCAAAGCTTCATTTTTAGCTAAACGGTTTAGATCATTTTTACTTTGATAAATATATATTGGCGTACCTTCTGTTCCTGAAGTAGAGGTGATTTCTCTAATTTCAGAAATTGGTACTGCTATAAATGCATTATTTTCCTTTTGTATGTCTTGCTTATATGTAATGGGCATGGATTTAAATACTTCTAGCCAATTAGAAGCATGTAAATCAAATTCTTTCCAGTATTTTTTATAAAAAGAACTGGATTGTATAGTATATTTTACCTGTTGAAATAAAAGGTCTTCTTGTTTTTTCTGCCTTTCATTAATAGGTAAAAAATCGAATTGGTATAAAATATCTAAATTTAAATTGCTCACAAAAACAAAGATACATTCTGTAAGCAAATTTTAGAAAGTATTTAATTAAAAATTATAAGATTGGCCACTCTCCTTGTCCTTGACGAATTAATTGCGGTTCATCTTGTGTACAATCTACAACAGTAGAAGGAGTCATATTACCAATACCACTATCAATGATAATATCAACTTGTTTATGAAATAAATCGTAAATTATTTCGGGATCAGTGTAATAAGATACATGTTCTTCATCTTGCATAGGTAAAGAAGTACTCATAAGAGGATTCCCTAATTTTCTTACAATTTCTTGTGATATAATATGATCTGGAACTCTCAAACCAACAGTGTCTTTTTTGGATTGTATTATTTTAGGAGTTTCTTTTGAAGCGGGTAATATAAAAGTATAGGGCCCAGGAAGAGCTGCTTTTAAAATCCTAAATGTAGGATTAGATAAATTTCTTGCAAATGTACTTAAATGACTTAAATCTTCACAAATAAAAGAAAGATTAGCCTTTTTAGGATCTAATCCTTTAATTCTACAGATTCGTTCTACAGCTTTTTTATTGTAAATGTCGCAACCGATACCATAAATAGTATCTGTTGGATAAATAATTATACCTCCATTTTTTAAACATTCAATTACTGTATCTAAATGTCTTTTTTGAGGATTCTCAGGGTGAATTTTTAATAACATAATTTAATTTATATTCTTTTTCTTTTGATGTAATCTTTTTAATTTATTTTTATCTGCTGGCCATAAAATTAAACGTAATGTAGTATCATTAGTAAAATAACTTATTGCCCAATTTATAAAGATAACTAATTTATTTTTAACACTTAAAATTAACATTAAATGTAAGAACATCCATGTTAACCATGCAAATGCTCCTTTAAAACTCCATTTAGGTAAATCTACAACTGCTTTTCTTTTTCCAACAGTTGCCATTGATCCTGGATCTTTATATTCAAATTGTTTCCATTTTTCTAAATTATCACCGTATTTATTAATGTTTTTTGCTAAATTTTTAGCTTGATTAATAGCTACATTTGCAACTTGAGGATGACCATGTGGAAATAAAGGAGTTTCCATATAAGCAATATCTCCTATGGCGAAAATATTAGAATAGCTATCTACCTGATTGTATCGATTAACCTTCAAACGATTCCCTCTTTGTATTAAAGAAGTGTCAAAACCTTCTGGTAAGTTTCCTTTTACACCTGCTGACCAAATTAAATTATCAGAAAGTATTGTTTCTCCTGTACTCAATGTTATACATTTTCCATCATAAGCATCTACCGTAACATTTGTTTTTACGTGCACTCCTAATTGTTCCAAGTATTTTTGAGCTATTTCTTTTGATTTCGGTCGCATAGCATTCAAAACATTAGGACTACCTTCAATTAAATATATATTGAGTTTTTCAAAATCCATATCGGGATAATCTTTAGGCAAAATATTCTTTTTTAACTCTGCCAGAGCTCCTGCTAATTCAACCCCAGTTGGACCTCCACCAACAATAACCATATTCATTAAACTTTCTAATTCTTCTGGTGTAGCAACTAAGGCATCTTCAAAATTCAATAATAATCTATTTCTTAATGTTAAAGCCTCTGCAGTACTTTTCATAGGAAATGCTTTAGATGCAATTTCCTCATTGCCAAAAAAATTGGTCGTGCATCCTGTTGCTAAAACTAGAAAATCGTATTGATATATTCCAGCTTCTGTAACAACTTCTTGATTTTGAGTATCTATAGATTTAACCTCGGCTAAACGAATAGATACATTTTTCTGCTTTTGAAAAACTTTTCTTAATGGAAAGGAAATACTACTAGGCTCTATGCGACCAGTTGCTACTTGATAAAATAAAGGTTGAAATTGATGGAAATTAAATTTATCAATTAGCGTAATATGGATTTTATCATTGTTCTTACTTAATTGTTTTGCAAATTGAAGACCGGCAAATCCTGCTCCAACTATTAGTACTTCTTTCATAGAATTCTTTTACGGTATTAACATGGATTTTATAAAAATGTTTTATTTAAAATTAATGAAGATATTGCAATAGGTAAAATCATTTTTATTATAAGGGTATATTGATTTATTATTATCACATTTAATTTAGCTTAATTAATAATAAAAAGGTAGATTCTTCTTATATTTGTTGAAGAAATATTTTTTTATGCTGCGTTATATATTCATTCTTCTATTCCTTGTTTATTCTAATGGCTTATTTGCACAAGATGTGTTTTATTCTGATTCTATTAAAATAGATTTAAATAGAAATGATTTTGAATTATTTGCGCTTGAAGAGTATAATTACTTATTTTCTTTTCAAGATCGTAAACCAAGCATTAGAATTTATGATTCTAAACTAAAATGGAAAAAGGATGTGGATTTGGATTTTTTAGAAGGAACAATTTTGGATTATTATTTTATCCCTAAACAAGAGCATATTTATAGCATTTGGATTTTGAAAAATAAACAGAATTTTAATCTTAAAGTAGCTATATTGACTAAAGAAGGCAAATTAGAATCAACGCAAGAGTATCGTTTAAATCATTTGGAAAATACCGATTGGAGAAATAGTATAGTCTTTAAAAATATTAATCAAAATAAAGAGTTTTTTTATTTCAGTCTTTCAAATCAAAGAACAAATACTTTATTTCTACATAGAGTACATTTAGAGAAGCACTATTTAGATCAATTTAAAATACCTTTAGAGGATGGAGAATTAAGAAATATGGAAGAGAATATTATTGTTAATAATAAAGGTCTTTTATGGTATGGCTTGACAAAAACTAATAAATGGAATCCAGTTCCCAAAGAGCATCACTTTATTCAGTGGGAAAATAAAGCTTCGGATATTGAAATATTTAAAAAAATTGATTCTAGAGATTATTTAGGTGCTCAAACTGTTTATTATGATGAAGAGCTGAATGACTTTGTTTTAATTAAAATTAAATCCAGCAAAGAAAATAATTTACCAGAATATATTAGCATTGAGTATTTTAAGGAAGAAAATGCAACCTTGGATAATACTATTCAAATTCAAAATCATATATTGGAGAGTATTTCCTATAAGTACAAAAAGTATGATTTATATGACTTCATAATTAAAGATGTATATAAAACTAAAAACAAGGGGTTTTATATTGGATTAGAATTGGAAACTATAGTTCAAAAAACTTATACTTCACCTAGCATGATTGGTTTTGCTGTCAATACTTTTCAGACAAGAAGAAGCCAACAATACATTTATGGAGAATATATAGCAATCCAAAACTCAGATGATGCGTATTATAGTTGGCAAAAAATACTGAATAAAAGCCAAATTTCGGAAAATGATTATGGAGTATTTTCCTCCTTTTATTCTTTAAATACTGGCGAGCAAAACTTATTGTTTTTTAATGATTTAAATCCAAATAAGAATACTATCCAATTGGCTGTGTTTAGGAAGTCAGGAGAATTGATTTATGGTAAAGTTCCACAATCAAAAGTGAGAGATAACTATATTTTTATTCCTTCAAAGAGCTTAAAAATCCATGATAGAGCAGTATTGTTACCTGTAGTCTACTCTAAAAATTTTATTGGTATTGTAAAATTATCTTTTTAAAATATAAATTTATGCCAATTTTTTCATGGTTTGCATCGTCTATGAATCTAAGGTTATAAAATAAACATTTTGTTTTTTTAAAAAATGTATTACTTTTAGATGTTTAAAAATTAAATTATGAAACAAATTAGATTTGCTGCAAGCTTATTAGCTGCTTCCTCCATGCTTTTTATGTATTCTTGTAAAAAAGACAAAAGCCCTGAACCTGAACCAGAACCACCTGCATATGTTGGTGTTTGGGATGCAGAAAAGGCAGAAATTATCATCTCTCTTCAAGGTAATGAATTTCAAAGAGAAGAACCAACCTTTGAAAGTGGCGAATATGTATTAAATATTAGAGAAGACGGTACTTTAACCATGGAAAATAATAGTGAAAATGAAGCTGACGCTCCAGAAATTATTGAATATGCCGTTATTAATGATCATACTATATCCTTTCCATTTAATGCAGGAGTTGAAGGTGTAGATGTTGCAGGTGAAGCTACTTTCACAGTACAAGAAGGCGAGAATAAAAATGCAACAATGCATTTTGAAGATCAAATCCAATTCCAAGGAATGCCTTTAGATATTGATGCAACTTTCTATTTTTTGAAAAAATAAGATTATAATAATTTGTACTGACAAAAAGATGGCTGTCTCCATATAGGAGATGGCCTCTTTTTTTATAGGATATAAAATAAAACCTTAGCTTTGTACTTTATTTCGAATCAGTTATGAAAAAGACTAAGAATAGTTTTTATGATGTATTAATTATTGGAGGAGGTGCTGCTGGATTTTTTGCAGCTATAAATACTAAATTACATTATCCAGAAAAAACTGTGGCAATATTAGAAAAGACTAATAAGGTTCTAAGCAAAGTGAAGATTAGTGGTGGAGGAAGATGTAATGTTACGCATGCTTGTAGTAATATTTCAGAAATGATAAAAGCCTATCCAAGAGGTAAGAATTTTCTTAAAAAATCATTTCATCAGTTTTTTACTCATGATCTTATAGAATGGTTTGCTTTGCGAAATATACGCTTAAAAACAGAAAATGACGGGCGTATGTTTCCAGTCACAGACTCTTCACAGACTATAATTGATTGTTTTCTACAAGAATGTGAAAAACTTGCAATTCCTATTTTACTTCAAAAAGATATCCATATAATTAATAAGAAATCAGGAATATTTGAAATAAATACAAAAGAAAATGAAGTGTTTAATTCTGAATTTCTTATCCTTTGTTCTGGGGGGTATCCTAACCAGAGTAATTATTCTTGGATTAAAAATATAGGTAAGGAAATTGAAGAGCCTTATCCGTCTTTGTTTACTTTTAATCTTCCAAAACATCCAATAACAAAATTAATGGGCCTAAGTGTCGAAAATGTCATTGTGGAAATTCCAATAGCAAAATTAAAACAAGGAGGACCTCTTCTTATTACACATTGGGGAATGAGTGGTCCCGCTATTATAAAATCTAGTGCTTGGGGAGCTAAGAAGTTGAAAGAATGTAATTATAAATTTGATTATATTATAAATTTTCTTCCAGATTTTCATCCTGATAAACTAGGTAATTATTTTATGCAAGAAAAGGAGAATTGGTCCAAAAAATCAATGCAAAGTAAAATGTTTAAAGAAATACCGCAAAGATTGTGGAATTACTTTTTACAAGAAGCAAATTTGCTTGAAAAAAACTGGGCGGATGCAAATAAAAAACAATTATTTCATTTGGCTCGTTTATTAACGAAAAATGTTTTCTCTGCAAATGGTAAAACGACGTTTAAAGAGGAGTTTGTAACCGCAGGAGGTATAATCACATCTGAAGTTAACCCACATAGTTTGGAAAGTAATACAATTAAAAATCTCTATTTTGCAGGTGAATGCTTAAATATTGATGGAATTACTGGAGGTTTTAACTTTCAGGCTGCATGGACTACTGCATTTATAGCTAGTAAATTGGGAAAGAAATAAAAGAATATAGTTAAAAAAATAAGATGAAGATCCAATTAAAATCCCCATCTTATTTATATTACAATGCTAAAATTACTTTAAATATAACTTTTCATTACTAATTATACCTGTTTCATTTATCAGTTTTATATAATAAAAACCTTCTTTAAGCTTATAGGAGGAAAAATCAATTTTCATTTCTTCATTTTTATT
>DATGSF010000204.1:0-7801 GCA_035302865.1 Chitinophagaceae bacterium | reverse complement strand
AAAAGACAGAAATCAGTTCGAGATGTTTTGTCTAGAAGAACGCATTGAAAAAGACAATGAAGTTCGGATGATTGAGCTTTTTGTAGATAGTCTCACTTTGGCAGATTATGGCTTTGTAGAACAAAAAGCCAATCCTCAAGGTGGAAGACCCGCTTATCATCCAAGTGCTTTATTGAAATTATTTATCTACGGATATATGAACCGTATTCGTTCCTCTCGCCAACTAGAAAAGGAGTGTTATCGTAATTTAGAAGTAATGTGGTTGATGCGAGAACTTGCACCTGACCACAACACCATTTCCAATTTTAGAAGAGACAATCCCGATGCGATAAAAAAAGTGTTTAGGGCAACCGTTGAGCTCTCTAAAAACTTTGAACTCATTGGTGGAAAACTGTTAGCAGGAGATGGAAGTGTTTTCCGTGCTCAAAACTCAAAAAAGAATAATTATAATCAAAAGAAAATAGACCGACATTTGGCTTATATTGAGGCAAAGCTTGATGAATACAATCAGATTCTATCGAGTGAAGATGGCGATGCAGTAGAAAAACAAAAGGCACAAGAGAAGATAAATCAACACCTCAAACATCAAGAAAAATACCAAGAACTAGAAAAACAAGTACCTAAGTGTACTTGACTTTTATTTTTCCGTCTTTAGAAAGCATTTTAAGCTGATTTACCGCATTGTATTTTTAGAAGTGGAGAATATCGTTTTTGAAAAAAGGGGATTGAAAGTGGCTTGAATTGAATATAAAATGTAATTTAGAGTGGAATTTATGAAATAAAGGTGGTTTTTAGACAGACTGACGTAATTGCTCTTCCACATCTTCCGGTTTGTCTTCCCACACCAGCCCGTATTTTTTTTTGGTATTTACCAGTTCAATCAGATAGGCTTTTTCGTCTGCTGTTATATCGTTTAAACTTTTAATCTTTTGGATTAATTCTCTTTTATTCATTTATTCTAATTAAATCAATTATTATTAAAATTAATTAATCAACATTTTTTTATAAATCTTTACTTTAAAAGATTCGATATTAAATCAAATTCTTGAAATTTAAATAAATTAGTACTATTTTCCATCCCCCTCCCACTTTCGCGCTAAATTTACAACATTATTCCTCATTAAATAAACTTTTTATAAATTACAGGTTAATTTATTAACAAAGACACAATTTATAAATCACAACAAGGAAAAAATTTGAAAAAATGAATATAAGCATTTGAAACAGGAGGAAAAAATAGCAAAATACACAAATGAATTCATAGCTTTAAAAAGCATTTTTGATAAAAATCATTTGCGTATTTATTAGAAAGATAACTTATATCTTATCTTCTCTTATTAGGAATAGTATATTTAATACCCAATCCAGTATCAGAAAGATTAATACCCGCTTGTTTTATCTTAACATTCCCAGCAATTTGTAATATAATTGCTAATAAACCACCTGTTGCAGTAGTAATAGTACCAACAGTACGCAAGTCTTTATTATCAACACCTGCAGCAAGGATTAAACCACTTCCTACAACTGCTCCAGTAATTCCAATATACAAACCGGTATTTTTCATTTTTGCACCAGAAGCTAATAAATCACCAGAATGAATTATCGTTTTAGCTATAACTTCATCAGATATTATTCTAGGACTTGGCATTTCCAAATTATTTCTTTTTAAAGCTTCAGTCAAGGAAGCAGCACTTGCTTTTTCTGGAGAAGGCTCGCGAGAATTATATAAAGTGTCTATTAGTAAAATATCACCATAAGAGTTTATATAATAATCCATTATAAAAGTATGTGTATTCTTTTCCTCCACTTTTCTTATTACCTCATAGTCCTGACTTTCTTGTGCAAAAGTGCTCACACTTAAAATGCTAAATAATGCAATTAAAAATCCATTAATACTTTTCTTTTTCATCTTTTAATTTGTTTAAATTGTTAATAAATAATTTGTTATAGGGCAAAGCTAAGTTCGACTCCTGCCAAATATTGTCAGTAACATAATTTTTTTAATAAAAAATGCTATTTTCTTGATTTGAGAGTGGAATTTTTAAATATAATCCAATTGAAGAAAGATAGATTTGATAAAAACCAGGATAGGATTCCAACTTTTTCAATAAACTTTTAAGTGTTTAAAATGTAATAGAAATAATAAATAAGATAATTATGGCTAAAGATCATGGAAAGCAAATAAAGGATGATGCTAAATATGAAGCATTAAGAAAAGAGGGAATGGGAAAAACAAAAGCAGCAAGAATTGCAAATACCCCAAATTCAGGAAAAAAAGAGGAAAAGCTACAAAGTATGAAGAACGTACAAAAGAAGAATTATACGAGCAAGCTAAAAAAGTAGGTATTTCTGGAAGAAGTAAAATGAGCAAAGCAGAATTGATTAAAGCTTTACGCAGTGATAAGCAAGAATAATTAATTTAGATTTAAAGTAGAAAAAAGAAAGACAATTACAGCACAGAATGCGTAAAAAAGTATTTTATTTACTTAATTCCTATTAGTTCCATACTAACAAAAAGATAATTTTCAATTTTACTTTATCTTAATAAAATTGATAAATCAATAAAAAAACTCCAAATAGGAAGATAATTAAAGCAGATATTTTATTTACATAGAATATTTTACGCACTGTCAACCAATTTCGAATTTTTTCTGCTAAAAACACTTTAGAAATATCAGCTGATAAAACGATACCCAGACAAACAGCGAAGAATAAAAAACTTTCTGTTTGATTATATTGTGCTTTTGAAATTTGCAAAACCGCACCTAACCATAATATAGTAACAGCTGGATTAAAAGTATTCATAAAAAATCCGGAAAGCAGAATTGCAAAATATGTTTTTTTCGATAAAGATATTTCCTTCCTCTTTTTATTATTTTTTTTAGGTTTGTATTTCATAAAAAAACCTGTCATCCCTATTATTATAAAAAGGATAGAACCTGAAATACCAATAACCTTTTGATGCTCTTCAAGGAAACGCAATGCACTAGTTGCCAAATTTGCAACCAAAACATATAATATATCTGAAATAGAAACACCTAATATAAAAGCCAATCCAGCTTTATAGCTATAACTGATACTATTTCTAATTACAGCAAATAATGTGGGCCCTACCGATATTGCAATAAACAAACCGAATAATGCTCCACTAATAATTGCTGTACTATAATCCATTCTTTAATTTTATTAATCTTGAATTACCACTTCACTAGAGAATTCAAATTTTATATCCGGATTATTATTTATTTCCGTATCAAGAAACCATTGACTTTGTGCCAAATAGACATAATTTCCGAATTTATCCAACATAACATTTGCTTGTTTAAACCTAATAAACTCTTCAATCTTATCTTTAGGACCTTGAATCCATGCAGCTTTAAAATAATTCAATGTTTTAAAATCTACAGAAGCCCCATATTCTTCTTTTAGGCGATATTGAATAACTTCAAATTGTAAATCCCCAACGCAACCGATAACCTTAACATTACCATTATGCTGTGTAAATAACTGTGCCACCCCTTCATCCGTCAATTGAGCTAATCCTTTTTCCAATTGTTTAGTTTTCATAGGATCTTTATTAACAATTTCCTTAAACAATTCCGGAGAAAAACTTGGAATACCCGTATAATAAAAATGATCTCCTTCAGTTAAAGTATCACCAATTTTAAAGTTTCCTGTATCATACAAACCAATGACATCCCCTGGATAAGCATCCTCTATTACTTCTTTAGAACGCGCCATAAAAGTATAAGGATTATGGAATTTTAAATTTTTATTTAGGCGAACATGATGGAAGTTTTTATTTCTTTCAAATTTTCCAGTACACACTCTGAGAAATGCGATTCTATCTCTATGTCTTGGATCAAGATTAGCGTGAATTTTAAAAATAAAGCCAGAAAAAGCAGATTCTGTAGGTTCTTTCTCCCCAACTGTAGTCTGTCTAGCTCCAGGAAAAGGCGCGATAGAAATGAAAGTATCCAACATTTCTTGAATTCCAAAATTATTTACTGCTGAGCCAAAAAACACCGGAGCTACTATAGCATTTAAATAATCCTCCACATTTAGATCATCGTAAACCACTTCAATTAATTCCACATCTTCTCTTAATTGATTTGCATCTTTTTTACCAATTTTTTCTTCCAGAAGAGGATCAGATAAATCTTCAATTACAATACCCTCTTCATCTTTTAAACGCTCTCTACCTGTAAATAAATTCAAAGATTTATTATGCAAATCATACACCCCTTTAAATTCTTGCCCCATATTTATAGGCCATGTCATAGGATGTAAAGATAAATCCAATTCTTGCTCAATTTCTTCCACCAAATCAAAAGGATATTTCCCATCTCTATCCAATTTATTTACAAACACAATAACAGGCGTATCGCGCATTCTACACACTTCCATTAACTTTCTAGTTTGCTCTTCTACCCCACTTGCGCTATCCACTACTAAAATTACACTATCGACAGCACTTAATACTCTATAAGTATCCTCTGCAAAATCCTTATGTCCAGGAGTATCTAAAAGATTAATAATTTTATCTTTATATTCAAAAGAAAGTACCGATGTTGCCACTGAAATCCCTCTTTGTCTTTCAATTTCCATAAAATCGGATGTAGCTCCTTTTTTAATTTTATTATTCTTTACTGCACCAGCTTGTTGAATGGCACCCCCGAAGAGAAGAAATTTTTCGGTTAATGTAGTTTTCCCTGCATCTGGATGGGCAATAATTGCAAAAGTATTTCTCTTTTCAATCTCTTTTAATAGCTTCATAAAAAACCTTTCGATTAAAACAAAGTGCAAAGTAAATCAAAAAAAACTTATTTTTTGTGAAAATCAAATTTATTAGCAAGAAAATGCCAAACAGAAACAGTAAAAATCACCATTTTTTTAAACAATTAAAATACCAATCCACATCACATAAATTAAAAACTAATAACAAATTCAAAAACCAAATGATCCATAAAAATCAAATCCTGTTAACAAACAAAGAACTCACTTATACTGACTCCAGAGGAGTCAAATCTTTATAATCATAAAAAAGCACGCTCCTAAAACCGACTCTGCAGGATTCGAACATCAAAAACTCCATATCGATAACAAACAAATTCCTTAACTTTGTCTAAACTTTTTACTAAAACATGCGCTATTTTATATACATTTTATTCACATTGTTGATTTCTTCATCTTTTATTAGTGAAGCACAGATTTTAAATGTAGAATCCTTGAGAAAAAGCAGTGAAGATGGCATTCATGGTTCGATAGGACTAAATTTCGAATTAAAAAAAGAACGACTACAGCAATTTGGCATTAGCAGTGATGCTTTTTTAATGTATAAAAAAAACAAACACCGAGTTTTATTTAAAAACGTATTACAATTACAAAAAATAGAAGGGAGAGATTTATCCAATAACGATGTTATGCATTTTAGATATGGATATAAAATTATAGACTGGTTAAGTTACGAAGCCTTTACACAAGGACAATTCAACAAAGTTTCAAAAATAGATTTGCGTGCCTTAATAGGAACAGGCCCCCGTTTTAAATTAACCAAAACAGATAAATACAAAGTTTATTTAGGACCATTAATCATGTATGAACACCAAAAACTCGATCAACCTGAAAACCCTATTGAAAATAATATTCGCGCAAGTATCTATCTTTCCTTTTCCTTATTCCCAATTGAAAATATGGCAATAACACATACCACTTATTACCAACCAAAAATTGATTATTTTAATAACTTTCGCTTATCCAGTCAAACAACAGCGCGTTTTGTGATTTATAAAAATATAAATTTTCAAACTAATTTTCAATACACTTTTGATCAATACCCTGCAGATGATGTACCTAAATCCCAATACAATTTAACCACAGGAATAGTATATCAATTTCGATAAATAAAACAACAAACAACTATTTAAACAGTATTTAAAAAAGAATTAAATACACATTATATTCTCTATTGGCTTATATAATAGAATTAATCTATACCCATCATTTTCTCATTAAAACAATATTTTTTTTATCTTTGTAAGCTTTAAAACAAATTAATAATCCCAGTTTAAAAATCCAATATGCGTAAAGGAAAACTCTTCAGATATAATGCTATAAAAGAAATGGATATAGTGTATGAATACCCAGAAAACATAGCAGGTAAATGGAGTGTTCTATTTGAAAACGACAATCCGATAATTTTAGAATTAGCATGTGGTCGGGGTGAATATTCCATAGGTTTAGCAAAATTACATCCTGATAAAAATTTTATAGGAGTAGATATCAAAGGAGAACGCATATTTGTAGGTGCCAATCAAACAAAGAGAGAAAATTTAAATAATGTACGCTTTTTGAGAACACAAATTGCTAAAATAGAAGAATATTTTCAAACCAATGAAATAGATGAAATATGGCTGCCTTTTCCTGATCCCCAGCTTCGACTATCTAAAATGGGAAAAAGACTTACGCATCCTAATTTTTTAAGGAAATACCAGAATTTTCTTAAAAAAGGAGCACGCATACATTTAAAAACAGATAGCCCTAATTTATATTGGTTTACAAAAGGAGTAATTGAATATCTAAACCTAAATAAAATCGAAGATATCCCTAATTTACATGATGAAAAGCAAGTTAAAAAAGAGTTATTAATTGAAACTTTTTACCAAAAATTAGACATAGCTGGAAAAAACAAGGTACATTACTTACAATTTCAATTAAATGATACAATTCCTGAAATAGATAAAAATAAATTTAAAGAATTCATAGAAAAACATATGGAAAAGACAAATTTTAGCGTTTAATTTTATATATTTCAATTTAAAGATTTAAAAACTCAAATAGCATATAATAAGTATGATAGAATTCATGAAGAAAAAAATTATTTTACCCAGCATTATTATCCTTCTTTTAGGATTATTTTTTTCCTTTAAGTTAGCAAATCAGATTACTGCTGGCGCACATATACAGGATGAGCGCAAAATTATTTTACAAACTGCAATGGCGCTTATTCAAGAAGGGCATTTTTCTCCAAAAACTATTGATGATGCATTCTCTTTAGCGGTATTTGAAGAAACTATTAAAAATTTAGATTACGATAAAAAATTCTTTATAGCTTCCGATTATGATAGATTAAAAGAAGTGTATGGAACTAAAATTGATGATGAATTAAAAAACAATCAATTGGATTTCTTTGATGATATCAATGAATTATTTGTACAAAGAGTGGATGAAGCTAAGGATATTTATCCTGAAGTATTATCCAAGCCTTTTGACTTTACCATTAAAGAAGAAGTGGAATTAGATGGAGACAAATTAGAATTTGTTAGTGATAAAGAAGCTTTAAAAGAACGTTGGAGAAAGAACATGAAATACAGAACTCTTTTAAAATACATGGATTTAAAAGAAGAAAATGAAGAAAAAATGAGAGATTCTGCAGATTATGTTGCAAAAACGGATATAGAATTAGAAAAAGAAGCGAGAGAAACCATATTAAAAATTCAAGACCGTTATTTTAAACGCTTACAAAAGTTAAATGACAATGATCGCTTCTCTTTATTTGTAAACAGTGTACTTTCAATTGAAGATCCTCATACAGGATATATGCCTCCAGAGGATAAAAAGCGTTTTGAAGAAATGATGTCTGGTACATTCATTGGTATTGGAGCATCTTTACTTCAAGGAGATGATGGTAAAATTACAGTAGGAAGTATAATAGTTGGTAGTCCTTCTTGGAAACAAGGAAAATTAAAAGAAGAAGATGAAATTTTACGCGTAGCACAAGGAGAGGAAAGTCCGGTTGATG
>DATGSF010000203.1:0-3639 GCA_035302865.1 Chitinophagaceae bacterium | reverse complement strand
TCCATGTAGATCCACCATCTGTTGAGCATTCCCAAAGATAATCTACTTCAGCAAGTACAGGATCATCAATTGTTAAATTGATAACTCCTAATTGACAAACAGTGTCTGTACTAGCAATTGCTGTAATGTTATTCGGTAATGTTGCTGTGGCACAGTCTTCTATGAAAAACCCTGTTAAACGAACCTGAGCTACAGTATTACTTCTTCCAGATGCAGTAGGTGGGTTTTGTGGATCGGGGTTAGTGCCATTGCTATAATAATAAATTCCTTTATTACCACTTCCATCAGGAGCTAGGGTATAACCACTCCATGTAGGATTTGATCCCCAACCAGGAGTGTTTTCATCAACTGCTATTACAATATTACTAGTACCATCCCATTGAAATGGAGTATCTAGTTCAATTTCAATCCATTCATTTGCAGTTGTATTTGAAATTACTTTTCCATCAAATACCTCTTGCAAATCTGAAAATGGAACCCAATCAGTTGTGCTTTCAAAGCCATCCTTAGTAGTGTTGCCCATATAAACAACCCAATCCTCCCAATCACTGGTGGAAACACTAGATGTTGGTAAATACCAGATTTTGGTAATCTCTGCAGGAATACTTGCATTTTGATCAATTAGTTCACTAACTTCATAAATTACCTGAGAATAATTATAATGATAAAGATAATACAAAGGCGTATAGCTAGAATTTGAAGTTCCACCTTCACCTAAATGAATGGTTTGTTGACCATGCAAAATTGCTGTACTACCCAAAAATAAAGTTGCTAAAGAAAAAGCTTTTATAGCTTTTTTTAGAATTTTTTCTTCCAAGAAAATAAAAAGTTTAAATGTTTTGTTAACTTCATTATAGATATTGTTTTAATTATGCCTACTCTATAAAGTTTTCGGCTTCCCTTAATAATGCATGTAAATTTAAAGTTAAAACAAAAAAATGGATTCCCAAGAAAAATAGCAAAGAATTGCTTTTTTATTTAATACATGTTTTTATTTAATGCATTTTTTTCTTTGTAGTACATGTTTATATATTAAATACTTTGTTCTGTATATGAGAGGTTTTTTATAGTATTTTTTTTGTAAAATGTAATATGTCTTACATGTAAGAATTTTAAAAAAAATACATATGTTCTATCAGCATAAATATTCACCACATAAATTGTTATGAAATATAAATTATTGGTCGATAGAATATTATTACTATAACCATTGAGATTCTCCTAGCCCAAACTTTGGGTATTATATTTTCATCTTGCCTGGATTTATTTTTATTTGTTTTTCGTTTTAATCTTTTTAGCTGTACCAAAGTACAGCGACAAGGCTTAATTCCTCAAGACTATCCAAAATAAATTTCATTAATAATGCGGGATAAATCTTGTAAAGTCTTTATTTGATAGTTCTGTATCAAGGATAGACTTAGGAAATATTTCAAAAAAGAATAATAATTATGAAGTAATTGAGTTGCAAGAAACAGAAATAACTATAGTCTCTATATTTATTTTGGATTTTATTAATTTCCCTTACCAATCAATGAAATATGGAAATAATTTAATTTATAAAAAATAAAAGTTTTCTACTCAATGAGGTTATTTATTCGAATTTCTATTGTATTATAAAAATTTACCTTGTTTGAATATAGATTTGTCAAATCTGTCACTGAACTAGAAAAAGAAAAATGATTCATCAACATAAAATAATTATTTTGATCTAAGCAGTTATCATAAGCATTTTTTGCAAACTATAATTTTGAGGCTTCAAAGCTAAAAGTGTTCATTATACTAATAATCTGACTTGTAGTTAAGCAATTTTGATTAGTTGTAAGATGTGCTAAATCCAGTCTGTTTTTTTCCAAACTTGTATTTTCTATAGTTAATAAAAGTGCAGAGAACTCCTCTGGATTTAACACAGGACATGCATCTGTCTCCTTTGAAATAGATTTTTTATCCTGTTTTTTGTAGAGGATAATCTTCTATAACGGTTATCTTGACTGTAAAATCTGCTATCTCTTGAATTATTCCATCTTTGTTATGATTTTTGGTTGATTAAAACGATACATTTGAATATCATCTTGATTTATTTGAATTGGTTCTAAAGGAATAACATGATATACTGAAAAGCCTTTTTTTCCTTTATTGCTTGATACTGTATATGTTATATCCTGCATATATCCACTATCATCCGCAATTGCTAAATTTTGATGAATAATATCTGTTAATCTGCTGTGCGGATATACAATACGGCAATTTACTGTTTTACTAGCTATTTGCTCTACTCTAACTGCAAGAGCTGGATGTTGATTATATTGTATTCCATTTAAATACAAGTAAAAAGCATGATTGTCTTCAGAAATGATAGTTAAGTTTCCTTTAGAAGATTGCGCGTGTCCTACTATTAAATTAATTAATAGCATAATTGTTAATGTAAAAAATACCTCATAATCATATTATTTTATTCTAGGACAATCACAAGTACTAATACGTTTAAATAGCTATTCGTAAATGTGTTTTTAATTTAATAGAACTTAAAATAAAAAAAATAAATGAGGATTTTAAATTGTATTTTATTTTTATTTATACTTTCAGTAAAGTAATTGCTGCATTATTAAATTATAGGTTTAGTAAGTTGCATTTTATATTACTATCATAAGGTGTTGCTTAGTAAGGAAAATAATTAATTTTTATTTTATACTAGTTTTGTTTTAATAGTACTAATTTTTTTAAATATTAAAACATCATGCTTTCGTCCAATAAATTTCCTTTACAGCAGGAACATTATTTAATTCCAATACAATTTCATCCATGTTTTTTACATTGATTTGATCAAATATTACTTCTAGAATAAAATCATTTTGTTTTTTTTCAATAGTAAAGGTTTTTACTTTTAAATGTTCTTTGGAAAGAATGTCTTTTAAAAATACCTGACCTTCATCCTCAGCATCAATTACAATTTTCATGGTCATTTCTCTAAAATTTTTAGAGGTGATATGTTCTATTCTTTGTAATACCACTAAAATAATCAATGCAATAACAGTGGTTGCTCCAGCTGCGAAATACATGCCACTACCTGTTGCTAAACCTATTGCAGCGACTGTCCATAATCCTGATGCAGTGGTTAATCCACGAATCGTATTCTTTTTAATAAATAATATTGTTCCGGCACCTATAAAACCTATTCCACTTACAACTTGTGCAGCGATTCGCGAAGGATCTAAGCCTATATTTTCCATTTTTAAAACATCTGAAAAACCAAACATGGAAACTAGCATAATAAGGCAAGAGCCCACAGCAACCATCATGTGGGTTCTTAATCCAGCAGACCAATTTTTTCTTTCTCTTTCTAATCCTATTAAAGCTCCAAATAAAGAAGCTAAGCCTAATCGTAGTAAGATTTCAGTCCATTCTATCATAATCGTATTATCCTATTGATTTTACAAAGATATTTAAAAGCGTAGGTTTCAAAAATAAAAATATTTTATTAGGCAGTATAAAAACACCATGGAGATAATTAATAATCTATTTCCAGATCGTTATAAAATATAGTACTTTTGGTATTATATATTTATGATGGATAAAAGTAGAGGATACCTAATTTGCCAAGTGCAAATTTTAAAACAATGTATATTACTATATTTTAGTTTT
>DATGSF010000202.1:0-8010 GCA_035302865.1 Chitinophagaceae bacterium | reverse complement strand
AAATAATAAATAAATCTGTTTAACTTTGTTATAAATCAAGATAGCTTTTACACACTTTACGGGATACTACCAATTTATCAGTAAAAATCGATAATAAAATAGCCGTCATCAAAATGAACTTTTGAGACGGCTATTTTATTATTTAGATAATTATTCTTCTTAAATTCTTACATTGCTCTTTCCTCTCCACCAGACTGTTCGCTTCCACCACGCAGTAAATCATCATTTTCTATTTTTTTCGATCTTGGACTAAAGGACATTTTACCGAATCGATAAGAAAATCCAATTCTAATTCCTCGAGCTGCATTCATACTTTCATTATAATAATAACCATTTAAGTAATTGTGCTCCATAGTATATTTCACACTTGGATTAAAAATATTACTTAAAGATAAATTCACATCTGCTTTTCCTCCAAACAGAGATTTTCTGGCACCAAATGAATAGTAATAATAACCTGAATTTTGCCCTTGTAACATTACAGACCGTGCATTATACATTCCAAAACCTTCTATACTCCACCCTTTTGGCAATCTATAAGTAGTATATGCATGCGCTCTATATTCCAAACCAGAGTTTCTCATATTTAAACTACCCGATTCAATGTCTTTATAATACAAATCACCATTTACATTAATCATCCAATTATTGAATAATCTAGTGGAAAAGAATAAATTCAGACCTGTAGTTGAATTCTTAGCATAATTCCCATAAGTACTTAAACTTACATTATTATCAATTTCACCAACCATTTCAATTGCATTATTAGTAAAACGATAAAAACCTGTTAAGTTAATAGTGCTTCCTCCAAAAATTCCAGAATATCCTAATTCAATATTATGTGATTTTTCAGGATCTAAAGTCGGATTTCCTTGCTTTAAATTATATTCATCTGAATAATTAATATAAGGATTTATATACTCAATTGAAGGTCTTCCTATTCTTTGAAAATAAGCTAATTTTATTTTATTAAAATCTTTTAATCCATAAGTTAAAATAACATTTGGAAGAAAACTATTATAATTGTCATCAAATTTACCTCCAAAGTCTCTTTGCATAGCTTGGATATCTGTATATTCATTACGTACACCTATTACAGCATCCAAATTTCCAATAATTTTGGTGGTTAGTTGTGCATATAAAGCTGCTACTTGTTGTGTATAATCTAAGCGATTAGTTCTATTCGGATTTTCTGTCCAAACATTATCTGCAGAACTTTTATATTCTAAATAATAATCACTTATCACATCACGATGAATATACTTTGCTCCTACTTCTAATTTTTGTTTATCATTATTAAAAGGGTGCGTATAATCGGTTTGAATGGTAAATTCATTATTATTTGCATCATTTGTACTTCTTTCAAAATAATTTGGATGAGCATCTCCTTGGTTTATTTGCTCTAAATTATATTTATTATTAGAAGTTCCTATAGAATAAAGAGCTAAAATATCTAAAGCCTGTTTAGGATTTTTCTTAAATATTTTATTATAAGAAGCACTAAAACTATAATTCATTCTAGGTGCTTCATCTTTGATATTTCTAGTATAATCTACTCCTGCAGCATCAAAAATAGTACGAGTACTATTTTCATTAATATGATTACCAGGATTAAAGTTAACACCAGCAAAGAAAGTATTTAAACTATCAAACTGATAATCAAAATTCAAACCTCCCCATAAAAAAGGACCACCCATTTTAGATTGCATTTCTTGTTGCATCTTTATTGGATCAGTAGATTCAGGTTTTTCTACTCTTTCAGAAAAACCTTCTGAATGACGCATCCATCTTCCAGCACCAAGCCGTAAAGAAATTCCATATTTATCTCTTCTAAAATTAACCATTCCTCCCCCATGCCCATTAATATCATTATAACCAAAAGTATAATTTCCTCCTGCATTTACCATTCCATTAATTCCAGATATTACACTTTTTTTAGTAATAATATTAATCACCCCTGAAGTTCCTTCCCCATCATATTTTGCACCAGGACTTGTTATAACTTCCACAGATTTAACTTGATCTGAAGGAATTTGCTTTAGAGCATCCGAAACACTTTGAGCCAAAATGGTAGAAGGCTTGTTATCTATAAGCACCTTAATATTTTGACTACCACGCATACTCACATTTCCATCTAAATCCACAGTAACCATAGGAACCTTGCGTAATAACTCATCTGCAGTAGTCCCTAAATTTGTTCTATCTTGATCTGCATTATATACAATCCCATCAGGTCTATCTTCAATTAAGTCTCTATAATCTACTATTTTAACTTCTTTTAACTCTTTACTTCCTTTAGAAGCAAACTCAATAGTTGGCATATTGAAGCTTTTCTCATTTGAAGGAACTCTAAGAGAACTTACATAATTTTCAAACCCAACATAATATCCCCTCACTTCATATTCACCAGGAGCTAAATGTTCCCATACAATATTCCCATTCTCATCAGCATTTTCAGCATACTGTTTTTCGGTAATTTTATCGATTAATACCACTGTTGCAAATGGTAGCGGTTGCATATCTTTATCAGATAATACTTTAGAAGTAACCTTAACTTGAATTTGAGAAGATTGATTTTGACTTGTATCTTGTTTTTTAGCTTCAGCAATATTAGGATGATAAATGATTCCTAAACCTAAAGCTAAAACTGCTATTTTAAAGGTAATTTTTTTCATTATATTAGTATTTCCACAAAAATAAGACTAAAAAAAGAAAAATTTTTAACCTCATTAGGGGGATTTTATTAGATATATTTAGTGAATTAAGCTTTTTCTTGATTTATTCTTTCTTTTACTTCCAGGTTGATTATGAGGCAATTGTTGGATTCTTTTTTGAATATATGTTGAGTCAACTATTTCTTTTAAAGGAACTTCTTCTATTCGAAGTAAATCTCCAACTTGATAATACTCTCTTTTGATTAATTGTTTGGTATCTGAATTATAGAAACTCCAAATACCATGTTTAAAAGATCCTTCATCTTGATAAACGGGCACTAAAGTGTCCATGAAAGTAATGGGATGGGTTACGATAATAGTATCTACACTTCTTTTTGATGTGTTTCCATAATATTGTCCTTCGCAAATTAATCCTTGTTCATCATAATATTTGACTGAACCATTGATTTGTCCATTCACATACTGTTCTGAAGCAATGAGAACTTTATATTTATTAAAAGTGTACCAAGTACCCATTTTTTCTCCATCTTCATAATGTCCTATTTTAATTTGAGCAGGTTCGCCCATTCTTTCTTTTTGACTTATGACCCACAAGCCTTCACGTTCTCCAAATTTATTTTTTTGATTTATATTTGTTTCCTCTTCAATTTTAGATATATCTACGCTTTGCGCATTTAGTTCTGAAAAAAGGAATACAAAACTAACACAAAATATAAATATGTATTTTATCCTTAACATTATACATCAAAAGATTCACCACAACCGCAAGAGCTAGATGCATTTGGATTTTCAAAAATAAATCCTCTTGCATCTAAACCATGAGAAAAATCAATTTGTATTCCTGTCAAATACATTCCATGCGCTTTTTGCATAAAAACACGAATACCATCTATATCATATTCAATATCACCGTCCATTTTATTATCAATTCCCAAAACATAACTCATACCAGAGCATCCCCCACCTTTTACGCCGACTCTAAGCCCTTGCTCAGGAGTAACTTCAGGTTGTTCCAAAATCCTACGAATCTCTTTTTTTGCACCTTCTGTTAAAATTACTGGTGCTTCAATCACATTTGACATTTTTAAAAATATTTAAAATTTAAAAAGTTTTCAATTAAAATTACTGTTTTTTTTCGATTTATCGCAATAGAATAAAACTTTTTATCCTTTTAATAACATACTATTTGATTTTTGCTAATACTGTTTGCCCCCCTTTAACAACATCACCAATTTTAGCTATTATCTCAGTACCCAAAGGTAAATAAAGATCCACTCTAGATCCAAATTTTATAAAACCAAACTCTTCATTTTGTTTCACATTATCTCCTTCTGTTACGTAAAAACGGATTCTTCTTGCCATAGCACCAGCAACTTGACGCATTAATATTACAGTATTTTCATTTTCTACAACTATGCTTGTTCTTTCATTATCTGTAGATGATTTTGGATGCCAAGCAACTAAAAATTTACCAGGATGGTATTTTGCATATTTAACAATACCAGAAATTGGATTTCTATTCACATGCACATTCAATGGAGACATAAAAACAGAAACTTGTATTCTTTTATCTTTAAAATATTCTGTTTCTTCTACCTCTTCGATAACAACTACTTTTCCATCTGCTGGGCTAAAAACGTTTTGAATATCTGATACAAATACTCGTTTTGGCATTCTAAAGAACCATAATACCCAAAACCATATTAATAATAATGGTATTGCTAATATCCAAAATAAAATAGGATATGCTTTTCCAAAGTATTTATAGGAAATAAATAATAATACTGCTGTCAATAAGCTTGCAATAAATACGTGTAAATAACCTTCCTTATGTAATTTCATTTGATAAAATTAAGTATAAGCAAAAATACTGAAAGTATCTGATGTTAAGCTATAAAATAATAATAATAGAAAAAAATAGTTGGTAAGGCAAATAACATAGAATCAAACCTATCCAAGGCACCTCCATGTCCTGGTAAAATATTACCACTGTCCTTTACTTTAGCAATTCGTTTTAATTTACTTTCCATCAAATCTCCTAATATACTTACAATAGATGTTAGAAATGCCAGAACTAACAGCTCCAACTTAGCTCCATTATAGGCGAACCAAGAAAAGTGTGCGATTAGAAAAGCCAAAAAGATTGTAAATAAAACTCCTCCAATGATACCTTCCCAAGTTTTATTTGGTGAAATTTTAGAAAAAGGTGTTCTTCCTATAAATGATCCGGAAATATAGGCCATAGTATCATTTGTCCAAATAAACAAGATAATTATTAATGGAAGAAAAAAGTAGGTTTGTTGTAATATAAATAAGAAAGACAAAGGAAAACTTATATACAATAAACCTATAAATAATTGAGCGCCTTTATTATTTTTAAATACAAAAAAAGAAGCTAAACCTAAGCCTACAAGAACTAATAATGGTATAACTGCAGGCAAGGCTGTAAACCACAACACATATAACAAAACAAGACCTAAGAAATGGTGCAACCATTGAAATGCTTTAGGAACTACCTTCTTATCTTTCTGAATAAGAATATTATTAAATAAAGAGTGCCATTCTTTAACACATAGATAATGAATAATTAAAGTCAAAATAATTATAGCAAAGGGATGTTTAATCAACATTCCAATAAGCATAAATGCAGTAAAAAAAACTGCAGAAAGCAAACGTTTAAAAAATGTTGGCCAATTCATCGCCATAATTAATAATTTAAATTTTTAATGCCGTTTTGTTGTATTTTTAATTGCTTAAAGATTACTCTAAGAACTAATAAACCAATTATAAATACCAATAAATATATCCATAAACTAATTTCTACTTCTTCATTATTATTACTGATAGTCATTAATACAACCTGCATACCATTATGCACAAAATGGATAAGTATTGTTAGCTTCAGTGATTTAGTATAATGATATATAGTACCTAATATTAAACCTGCTAATAAAATGGGGATAAACTCATAGACACTAAAATGCAAAAGAGCAAATACCAAAGCTGAAATACTGATTGCCCAAAGAGGATTTTTAAAATTTTGAGCAAGGACTTTTTGTAAAACACCCCTAAATAAAAACTCTTCACAAAATGCAGGTATAAATGCTAATAAAAAAAGATTCATTAACAACATACCGATCCCTTCATTTTGAAAATACAATTGCATAGTTGCATCTCTTTGTTCTTGCAAATCAGAACCCAAAGCACCAAAAAGTTGTATTTCTTTAATAAATCCACCCAAACCAACTATAGTGGGAATCATTACTAAAGCAAATCCAATACTTAAAACCCATACCTTACTAGAATGTCTTTTATGTAAATTCAAATACTCCCATGGTTTCGCTTGTGATAAATACGCAAATAAATAAGCGGGTATTAAAAACAAACTAATTGCATTAAAAAGATTCAATATTTTGCTTAAAACAGGTTTATGCTGAATTAAATAATTCAATTTTTCAAAATCCGAACCATCCGCATCTATATTATTGATTATCAGTATTTGAATTGCATTGGTTATCAAGAAAAAAGCAGCCCATAAAAATAAGAAAACAGATAAGCGTATCATCGGATTATGAGAATTTAAATACTTTTTAAACATGCTTTAAATATTTATTTTGCAAGGCACAAAGATAAAAATTTAATTCAAGTATTAGTTTTTATCTAAAAATATCCTTTAAATATTTCTTAATTATGATCAAAAAGAAGTATTTCCTGAATTTCTATTGTAAATTTGTAACGAATAATTAATTAATATATATAAAATGCGATTTCATTTTGGTAAAATAGCCTTTTTAAGTGGTATTTTTATTAGCTGTACTTTCTTCTCACAAGCACAGCTTTTTAATAAAAGCAAAGATAAAACAGAGGATAAAGAGGAAACTCTAAACTGGATGGAGATAGATACTTTATTACAACCAATTCCTATTAATCGTCAAATTTTCACTGAAAACATTCAAAAATCTTTAAAGGTTTTAGATCTTAAAGACGGTAAAGCAGATAAAAAATTAATTTTTTCTGATGAGGAAAGATCAAAGCAACTTACGAAAACATTCTTTACCGATGTTCCTAATCTTATTATCCTTATAGAAAATTTACCTAAAGCAAAACATCAAGAAAAAATAGCATATCACAGGGCAGTACAAGATATGTTGAAACGATTTAATCAAAAAAATATTGAAAAAACAGAAATAGCTTATTTTTCCAATAGCGTTAAGAATTTAAGAAATATGATAATCGCTATTGAAAATAATACTATTAAAAACTTTGTAAAAAAAGAAATAAATAGTTACTCTATAGATAATAGCAGCGTTTTAATAAATCATCCAAAGGAGAAAGAACAACTATTTGAATCTTATGGCATGCTTTATCCTGAAGAAATGATAAAGCGTTTAGGAGAGTTTTACAATGAACCATTTGCAGATAAAATTGTAGCAAAAGCTGCTTATGTAGATCCTACAACTATAATGATTTATGCTACTTCTACAAGTATTTTATCAAATGTGGTAAGAAGAAATTCAGACCCATTAGTTCAAACTATAGTACAAATAGCTAATCAATCTGAAAAGCCCAATAGAGCATTAGCTTTTTTAACTGATATTCATGAAAAGAAAAGAAGTATTGCTGAAGTAGATAAGCTAAGTGATGATCCAGTAGAATATTTTAATGCTTTAGTTAGCTTAAAGAAAGATCCTAAAAACAAAGATAATATAGCTTTAGATAAGGAAATTTTTTACAGAGGTTTACAGTTTGTACGTGTGGTAAATGAATTACATGAACGTCCTGCAAATATACGTTTTGCATCTCTAATGAATCATAGTGCAGAAGAGTTATACTTTATGATTATTGGCGGCCAAGATGAAATTTACACGAGTAGTTTTACATGGATGTTTGACCGTTTGCTTCATAAAATGGAACAAAAATCGGGAGATTTATTTTTAGAAAGTATTCATAATAGTTATTTCAGAACATTTATTAGAATGTGTTCGGGCTATGGTACTCTTGAGCCCTTTTTAAACACCATGGAGAATGAGGCCCAAACAAAATTAATGAAAGCTTTTGTAGCTAATTTAGAAAAAGGTCCTGCAGAAGATTTGGAAGATGCTGTTGATGTGGCTGATGCATTCGGCGGTTTAAAAAATCCTGAAATTTTAGATTTTCTTAGAAAAGAAGTACAAAAAAATTATGAACGAACTTATGCTGCAAACAATCATGAATCTAGAAAAGGCGTAATTATTTATGGATTATTGAGTACAATATTTAATCATGCCGAAGGTAATTTAAATGATAATCTTAATGACGTTATTCCTCCTATTACTAATATTAAAAATGAAAATTT
>DATGSF010000201.1:0-4510 GCA_035302865.1 Chitinophagaceae bacterium | reverse complement strand
AGTTTTTCCTGTTAAATCAATAAAAACATCTTCCAAGCTTGCCAATCTTTGTTTATTTTTTGATGTTTTATAACCACTTGCCAACAAATTATCTATTAATTGATCCGGTGTACCTTCAGCGATTTTTTCTCCATGATCCATAATTATAATTGAATCACACAAATGTTCTGCCTCTTCCATATAATGAGTAGTTAAAACAACTGTTATCCCTTGTTTTTTTAGATTTAAAATTATATCCCATAGATTTCTTCTTGCTTGTGGATCTAAGCCTGTACTAGGTTCATCTAAGAAAACAAGTTTAGGTTGATGAATTAAAGTTGTAGCTATTGAGAAACGTTGCTTCTGTCCTCCAGACAGTTCCTTATACTTTGCTTTTGCTTTAGATTCTAATTGCACACTTTCTAAAACTATTTTGGGATTAATTTGCACATTATACAATCCAGCGAATAAATCCAATAATTCCACCAAATTTAAATTAGGATAAAATCCAGCAGCTTGTAATTGAACACCTATTATTTTTTTTATTGCAAAAGCATTATCATCTAAATCCATTCCATTAACCCAAATCTTTCCAGATGTTTTTGGTTGAATAGTTTCTATAATCTCTAAACTTGTAGTTTTACCTGCTCCATTTGGACCTAGAATTCCAAATACTATACCTTTAGGAACATAAAAAGAGAGATTTTTAACCGCTTGGAAATCACCAAAGTTCTTGCATAGGTTTTCTACTTTTAACATAGCTACATTTCTATAAAACGTATTAAATTTTTATATTTTTTATCCAGATCATCATCTTCATAAGAAGTACCTGTTGTATAAAGTACTTGATAATTATAGCGTAAAAAAGCAGATTTTAAACCACTTAAATCGATACGATTAGTTTTCAAAATAATTTCATAATAATTCCCCGGTATAGGATTGACCTGTACGTGCAGCACAATAGTGTCATTACTTTCGCAAATTCGTATAATATCAGAAAGTATATAATCTATATTCGCAACTTTAAGTGCTATTATTGAACCTTCGAGCAATAAACCTGAGGGATTAACAATAAAATTGAACAAGGCTACTTTTTCAATAATTCCAATATATTTCTCCTTAGTATCAATAACTGGAATTAAACTTAGCTGATGATTAATAGCATAACGTGCTATATCATAAGGATGCGTATTTAAAAGCACTGCTTTCTTTAAATACATTAAATCGCGCATATCTTTAAAAGTTTGTTTTTTTTCATCTGGCCAATGATTTTCAACAAACTCTAAAGTTATCAAAGCTATAAAATTATCATTTTCATCAATTAATGGCAGTGCTTCTATGTTAAAGTCCATCATAACATTTTCTGCATCATTAATTGTATCCTCTACACATAAACTAGGAATGTCCTTTTCAATAATATCTAAAAGATTCATAATTTCTTTTTAGATTTTATGTTTTTCCAAGAATTTTGATAGAATTTCATTAAATTCTTGAGGTCTTTCCATCATTGGAGCATGCCCACATTTATCAATCCAGTTTAATTCAGAATTAGGCAATAAGCGCTGAAATTCTTCAGCAACCATAGGTGGTGTAACTGTATCATTTTTTCCCCAAATCAAGCAAGTTGGAATGGTGATATCTCTCAATTCATCACTTAAATTATTTCTAATTGCACTTTTAGCTAAGCCTATAATCTTAATTGCTTTTAATCTATTATTTACAATTCCATATACCTCATCCACCAATTCTTTAGTTGCAATAGCAGGATCATAAAAAGTGAGTTCCGTTTTCTTTTTAATGTACTCATAATCTCCACGCTTTGGATAGGTTTCTCCCATGCTGTTTTCATACAGTCCTGAACTACCCGTTAAAATAAGAGTTTTAACTTTTTCTTGATTTTTCAAAGTATACAATAAAGAAACATGTCCACCTAAAGAGTTTCCTAATAAATGTATTTGATCCAACTCCATAGCGTCAATAAAACGTTGCACATGTTTTGCTAAAGTACCCACACCCGTATCTAAACCCATATCAAATAAAGGCAACATGGGGATAATCACTCGATAGGATTTACAGAAATGGGCAAATAAGTCTTGAAAATTACTTAAAGCTCCAAATAAACCGTGTAATAAAATTAACGGCTCTCCTTGACCTTCTTCAATATACTTAAATTTTCCTTTTAAGTTCTTGATTTCGTATTTTTCTATTTTAAATTCTTTATCCATATAATTTCTTTAATTGGAATAGCTATTTGCAATATAGGTTAAATATTATAAATAAAAGCAAAAAGTCATTATTTTGAAAAGTTAATCTCAATTAAATCATTAAATAATCACTATTATTCTTTATTATCTTTATATTGCATAATAATTTCTAAACGCAAGTATATACAAATTTACACAGAATATTCTTTTTAAAAAGTTTTATTTCTTTATAAAATTAAGAATAAGTCTCTATGAGGATAAATTAGTAATGATGAATAACGATTTAAGAAATCTTTCAGATAGCGAATTAAGTATAAGAGTTATTGAACAGCAAGATAAGTCTTCTATGAATATACTATACAGACGATACCAACATATTGTCCTTGGAGCCTTAATGTATTATTTAGAAGATATTAATCTTGCTCAATATGGAACTAAAATAGTTTTTGAGGACTTATGGGATAATTCGCCTAATTTCGTTCCGCCTTATCATTTTAAGACTTTATTGCAACAACAAATTTATAAGTATATCTATGAAACAGCAAAATCAAAAGATAAAAGACTTAAAGAAGATTTTTCCGTAGAAAATATAGAATGGATTTTTTTATTAAGAAGTAGCTTGAAATCTAAAAATATTTCTAAAATTTTGAACAATTGCTTAGATGTCTTGTCAAAGAGAGAATATGATTTGTTAATCACATTTTATAAAGAAGAAAAAAATATAAAATATTTGGCGAAACAATTTAATAGTAATTATTTTGATATCTTAGAAGAAATACAACAAGCCAAAAGAAAAATACAAATTTGTTTACATCAAAAAACTACAGTGGGACAAAATGGATAAATCAGCTGATTTTCTCAATAATCTGGGTAATTCAAGTTCTTGCATAAGGAGAAGACAACTTTTGTCTTTTCTTAAAGGAGAATTACAACCTGAAGAGTTGCGAACCGTAGAAATGCATCTGATTGACTGTCATTTTTGTACTAAAGCTTTTGAAGCTTTAAACCAATTAGAAAATGTGGAAAGCTTAATTGAAAACTCACCTTTCCCCGAATTTAAGGAAATAGAATTTAAAAAAGAATCCTTTTCAAAATCTCCAATTTTAGAATATAAAGCTCCAAAAATTAGAAAAAAACCTTTAAAATTTGTTTGGACCACTTCCCTCAGTTTTTTAACTATTTTAATTCTTCTTGCTATAGGAATGCTTTATTTATATAATAAGCCAAATACAAATATTTTATTCTCTTCAAAATATAATGCAATAGATTCAAAAAATAAAAAGCTACAAGATTTCATAGATAAAGAGAAAATTAATCCTGAATCTGTAGTGAATTCCTCTTTCAATAGTGAAAAAGAAAAAATTGCACCTACATCTAAAGATGCTTTTGAGGATAAAAACAATAATATAATTGAAGAAATAAAAAATGAGGAAAATAATGAAGAGGAAATAGATAGTTCAAAAATAAAAAACAATACAATAGTAAAAGAAAATCAAAAGGAAGATAATATTGAAAAGAATCCTACCATAATAGATGATTCCACAAATATTGAAAAAGATAAAGAAAATAAAAATGAAATTAAAGATAAAGAAAAACTCAAAAATGAGGAAGAATCAATTGTAAAAGAAGAAAATAAAAAGAAATCTGAAAAAACAATTTCCGACGATCCTGATTATAATAATGGATTCTCTTCCTTTCAATCTGAAAATTATGGTACTGCTATTTTATATTTCAAAAAAATAATGAATAACAAATCACATCCAAATTATATTGATGCTCTATACTATGCTGCAAAGAGTTATGAAAAATTAAACAAACCAAAGGAGGCCTCAGAATTAATGAAAAAGCTTAAAGAGCATCCTGATGGAAATAAATACTTATAAGACAATTAAATAAAATCGTACTATCTCAGAACATTTATTACATGAGATTAATCTATTATTCATTTATAGTCTTTAAGAAATAAACATTCAGGTATTTAATTAGAATACTTATACTTTCCTCAAAACAGTCTTTTATTTTGCATCGAATTGAAATTTTCCAGGTTATTTAATATATAGAGAGAAAGATTAAAAAAATGCAAGAAATTAGTAAAACTCGGAATAATATTGATTTTATACCCCCATTTAATTGCCAAGTGTAATAATTATAAAAACTCAAAATTTTATCCATAATAATGTTTACTAGAGATACTGTCCCAAAAAGTGTGTAAAACGCATAATTATTATCTTTGATTTATTAAACAAAAAAATCAAGAAATATGCATTTTACACAGTCACAATTTACTGAAATTATTGAAAATATCATAGATAAAGAGGATGGTTTAA
>DATGSF010000200.1:0-13849 GCA_035302865.1 Chitinophagaceae bacterium | reverse complement strand
ATTTTATTTCAAAATCGTAGAGGATATGTTCCTATTGTTATTTGTGGAGAGTGTCAAGTAGTTGTACAGTGTCAGTTTTGCGATGTTAGCCTTACATATCATAAGAGAACTGATAAGATGCATTGTCATTATTGTGGTTATTCTGAAGCATTTCCTAAAAAGTGTGCTTCTTGCGGGTCATATAAGATGGGTTCTAAAAATTTTGGAACAGAGAAAGTTGAAGAAGATTTACAAAGAATATTCCCTAAACATAGAACAGCCCGCTTGGATTGGGACAGTGCTAAATCTAAAAATAAACAACTGCAAATTATTGAATCCTTTGAAAGAGGTTCTATTGATATATTGGTTGGTACACAAATGATAGTTAAGGGTTTTGATTTTCCAAATGTAGGGTTAGTCGGAGTATTAAATGCTGATGCTTTATGGTCTTTTCCCAATTTTCGAGTTTATGAACGTGCATTTCAATTGCTGACTCAAGTAAGTGGTCGTGCAGGCAGGATGAAGGAACAAGGTAAAGTTTTAATACAAGCTTTTAATACTAAACATGGGATTTTAGAAAAAGTTATACAACATGATTATTTTGGATTTTATCAAGAAGAAATGCATGCGCGAAAATTATTTTATTATCCTCCTTATTTTAAACTTATAAAAGTTCTAATAAAAGATAGAGATGAGAAAAAATGCTTAATAGCAGCACAATGGTTAGCACATTTTTTGAAAGAATCTAATAAAGTAACTTTTCAAGGTCCTGTTGCTAGCGTAGTATCAAGAATTAGGAATAATTACATACAGGAAATATTAATAAAATCCAGTGCTCAGTTAGTTTATATACAGAAAACTAAAGAAATATTAAGAGATGCTATCGATGCAACCAAAGGCAAAAGAGGTTTTTCCAATATTCAAATTCAGGTAGATGTGGATCCAGATTAGCTCATTAAAATTGGTATATAATAATATTGATTTATGAGAATTTTGGAGGAGTAATAAAATCTATTTAGCTTTGAATAGAATACTTATAAAACAGAATTATGAAAAGAATTTATATTGCTTTAGGTGTTTTACCTTTGTTTATAGCATGCAATAATGAAAATGCGAGTGATGATCCTCAATTTGATTTCGGAAACTCTGAAAATAATGTAACTTCAATGGAGGATGCAGAGGGAATGAACGCTGAAGGAGAAAATAACACTATTGAATTAAAAGTAGGAGAAGATGGTCAAATAGAAATGCCTGAAGGTCAAGGGAATTTATCAGTAGAGGCTGCACCACAAACTGCTTCTTCAAATGCAAAAGGAAACGCGAAAATTAATCCACCTCATGGTGAGCCAGGTCACCGTTGTGATATTCCAGTTGGTCAACCTTTAGATGGTTCAGGATCGCCAGCACCCAGCATTAATGCTAGTCCTAAACCTGTAGCACCGAGTCCGAGTCCTGCAAATATAGGCTCTGGAAAAGCAAATCCACCTCATGGTGAGCCAGGTCATCGTTGCGATATTCCAGTTGGTCAACCTTTACCTTAAATTGATTTTAAGTATTTAGAGAGGTTTTTTAAATATTAATAGATACTATTTTTCCTAAGAGTATCTGATAAAAAGAGCTTATTTTAAAATGAAATAAGCTCTTTTTTATTTTTTCAATAGTTAATTATACTAATATCTAGAAATGATTTAATGATTATCTGAATATTTTGTAACTTTGCATCTATTTTTAATAGGTATGAAAAGAAATTATCCAGAATATAAGCAGTTAAATTTGCCCTCCATTGAAAAAGAGTGGCAAGAATTATGGAAAGAAAGAAATAGTTTTAAACGAAGTGTAAGTTCTAGAGAAGGGAAGCCATCCTTTGTTTTTTATGAAGGACCACCAAGTGCTAATGGAATGCCGGGAATTCATCATGTTATTTCCAGAACATTAAAGGATTTAGTATGTCGTTATAAGACGATGCAAGGTTTTCAGGTTTCTCGTAAAGCAGGATGGGATACTCATGGACTTCCTGTAGAATTAGGTGTAGAAAAAGAACTTGGAATTACTAAGGAAGATATTGGTAAAACTATTAGTGTTGAAGAATATAATCAGAAATGTAGGGAGGTGGTAATGCGTTATAAAGACCAATGGGACTTATTAACGGAGAAGATGGCTTACTGGGTAGATTTAGAAGATCCTTATATTACTTTTGATAGAAATTATATGGAAAGTTTATGGTGGGCATTAAAAGCCCTACATAAACGTGGCTTATTATATAAAAGTGTTAGTATTCAACCTTATTCTCCTGCTGCAGGTACGGGATTGAGTTCACATGAATTAAATCAGCCAGGATCATATAAAGATGTTAAAGATACTAGTGCTACAGTCTTATTTAAAGCTATTCAAGATGCTAAATTTAATGTCGAAGGTAGTAAAAATGTATATTTTCTTGCTTGGACGACGACACCTTGGACATTGCCATCTAATACTGGTTTAGCTGTTGGTCCTAACGTGGATTATAGCATCATTAAAACTTTCAACCCGTATACTGGCCATCCTATTACAGTAGTTATAGCACAAAAACTGATATCTAAATATTTTGGAGCAGAAGACCAACAATTAGAAAATGAGGAATTACAAAAAGTAGTTGATGCATGGTTAGTTGATGGTAAAGAGGATTGGATATTGAACGAAGAGCATAGTTTAAAAAAGGAGTTCGATACCTTATTCCGTAAAAATGCTTTACCCTATAAGATTATTAATACCATTAAAGGAAGTAGTTTAGAAGAGGTTCGTTACGAGCAGTTAATGCCTTTTGAAAATAATACAAAAGAGCTAAGCGGAGGAGATCCTTTCAGAGTAGTATTGGGAGATTATGTTACAACTGAAGATGGGACTGGTATTGTTCATACAGCACCAGCTTTTGGTAGTGATGACTTTATTGTAGGAAAAAAATACAATTTAGGAATGTTCACTTTAGTGGATAGACAAGGTAAGTTTATTGAAGGGATGGGTGAATACAGTGGAAAATACGTAAAAAACTATAAAGACGATCCTAATTATGAGGATGTAAATGTGGAGATTTGCGTACAATTAAAACTAGAAGGTAGTGCATTTAAAGTGGAACGTTATGAGCATAATTATCCACATTGTTGGAGAACAAAAAAACCTATTATTTATTATCCATTAGATGCTTGGTTTATTAAGACAACTGCAATGCAAGAGGAAATGGTAGCAGTTAATAAAGCCATTAATTGGAAGCCTAAATCAACCGGAGAAGGAAGATTTGGTAATTGGCTAGAAACGATGGTAGATTGGAATTTAAGTAGAAGTAGATTTTGGGGAACACCTTTGCCTATATGGATGAATGAGGAAGGTACAGAACAAAAGTGTATAGGGTCAATAAAAGAATTAAAGGAAGAAATTCAGAAATCAGTAGATGCTGGTTTAATGCCAAAAGATACTGATATAGATGCATTGTGTGAAGATTTGCACAAGCCTTATGTAGATCAAATTGTATTGGTGGATAGCAAGGCGAATGCAATGTATAGAGAGCCAGACCTTATTGACGTATGGTTTGATAGTGGAGCAATGCCTTTTGCGCAATGGCATTTCCCATTTGGCGATAAAGAGCATTTTTTGAAAAATTACCCTGCTGATTTTATTGCTGAGGGGGTAGATCAAACTAGAGGTTGGTTTTATACTTTACATGCTTTAGCAACTTTATTGAGAGAAGATATTATTGCAGAGCTAGGAATTTCCGAAGAAGAAGCTAAATCTCGCGGTATTAATGGAGAGGCTTATAAGGCTGTTATTGCTAATGGCTTAGTTTTAGATAAGCAAGGAAATAAAATGAGTAAGAGCGTAGGGAATGTAGTAGATCCTTTTGAAACCATTGAAAAATACAGTGCTGATGCTACACGTTGGTATTTAATTACCAATGCTTCTCCGTGGGATAGTTTACGCTTTGATATAAAAGGAATTGAAGAAGTACAGAGAAAGTTTTTTGGAACTTTATATAATACTTATCAGTTTTTTGCTTTATATGCTAATATAGACGGTTTTACTTATGCTGAAGAAAGTATTCCTTTGTCAGAACGATCAGAGTTAGACCGTTGGATTATCTCAATGTTGCAAAGTTTGATAAAGAAAGTGGAAGCTGCTTTAGACGCATACGAGCCAATGACTGCTTATAGAGCTATAGAAGAGTTTTTAGATGCACATTTAAGTAATTGGTATGTACGTTTATCCAGAAGAAGATTTTGGAAAGGAGAATATGAGAAAGATAAAATGTGTGCATATCAAACTTTATATGAATGCTTGGAATCTATCGCATTAATGATAGCTCCAGTTGCTCCTCATTTTGCAGAATGGTTATTTGCTAATCTTAATGAAACAACCAAGAGACATGATGTGAATTCTGTACATTTAGCATATTTCCCTCAATTTGAAGCAGCTTATATTAATGAAGGTCTGGAACATAGAATGTTTTTAGCACAAGAAATTTCATCTTTAGTATTGTCTTTGCGCAAAAAAGAGAATATAAAAGTACGCCAACCTTTGCAAAAAGTTATGATTCCAATTTTGGATGGACAAATGCAAAAAGACATAGAGGCAGTGGAGGATATTATTATTTCTGAAGTGAATATTAAAGAGATAGAATACATCACAGAGACTGCAGGTGTAATTAAAAAGAAAATTCGACCAAACTTTAGAGTTTTAGGAAAAAAAGCTGGTCCAAAGATGAAAGAGATTGCTACGTTGATTCAAAATATGTCAGAAGAAGCAGTTCTAACTTTAGAAGAAACAGGAGAATATATATTATTTTTGGAAGATTCCGAAAAATTTACTATATTCGGCGACGATGTAGAAATTATTGCTGAAGATATCCCTGGCTGGTCTGTAGCAAGTAAGCAAAATATTACAGTAGCTTTGGATATTCAGATTTCTGAAGAGCTTGAAGAAGAGGGTATTGCACGAGAATTGGTGAATCGCTTACAGAATTTAAGAAAAGAAAAAGATTTTGAAGTTACAGACAGAATAACTGTAATAATAGAGGACAATCTAAAGATAAAAAAAGCAATTGAATCGAATTATGATTACATTAAAGCAGAAGTTTTAGCGGATGCTTTAGAGATTCAGTCTACATTAGCACATTCACAGGATGAAATTCAAGTGAATGATATTTTATTAAAAGTATCTATTAACAAAAATTAGTGCTATGGCAGCGAAAAAAAGTGAAGAAAATAAAAAAGCAACTAAAGCTAAATCAGCAAATACTAAAAAAGCCGCAACAAAAAAAGTAGCAAAAAAACCAGCTAGTAAAAAAACTGTTGCTAAAGAAACTGGAAAAAAAGCGAGTGCTAAAAAGGTTAAAAAAGCTAGAGTAAGAAAAGATCCTTTGGCAAATACTCCAATTCCAGAACTTAATATTGTTGATGCTGTTGCAAAAAAACCTCAGAAAATAACTAAAAAGCCTGGGCAAGTTATAGCTATGAGAGATAAAGATAAACCTGAAGGTATAAAACCTGAATTAACTATGGAAGAATATAAACCACCACGCAAAAGTATTTTGGATAATGAAGAAAATGTGGGACCGGTTTATCGTTATAGTGACGACGATTTACAGGAATTTAAAGCTATTTTGCTTGAAAAATTAGAAAAAGCAAAAGCAGATTTAGCATATTTCCAAAACTTAATTACTAGAAAAAACGATTCCGGAACTAGTGATACAGACAATAGAATTAATCATGCAGAAGACGGAAGTGCTGCAATGGAAAGAGAACAAATATCGCAATTGGCAAGTCGTCAAACTAAATTTATAGAACATTTGGAAAATGCTTTAGTACGTATAGAAAATAAAACCTATGGCGTATGTAGAGTAACTGGAAAACTAATTGATAAAAATCGATTAAAAGCAGTGCCGCATGCTACATTAAGTATTGAAGCTAAAAAACAAATGCGATAAAGTAAAAAATAAAATAAGGGATGTAGTTTATAAATTACATCCCTTATTGATTTTAGAGCCATTTGTTGATTATCCTTAAAAGTTTTAATTTTTTAGAATTGAATGGCAGTTTTTTTAAGGAAAGATTTTTCCAACCAAATTTATATACGATTGGACGCTTGTAACTAAAGCAATCAAAAGAGTATTTACCATGATAATTACCAATACCACTTGCACCAACTCCACCAAAAGGTAGTTTATTGTTTATGATATGTAATAATACATCATTAATAACCGCTCCTCCAAAATGCAAATTCTTCAAAATATTATCTGCTCTTTTTCTGTCCTTTGTAAAAATGTAAAAAGATAAAGGACTGGGATTGATTTGTAATTTATTTATTAACTTCTCTATTGACTCATAGCTATGAACGGGCAAAATAGGTCCAAAAATCTCTTCTTCTTTTACATGCTCATTTAAATCTTCAATGGCATAAGCTTTAGGATATTTTGGAAGTTTTTCATCGTTTTTTAAATAAGATTGCAAACGGTCTTCATGCTTTTCATTTATAATAGTACACATTTTACCTTTTTTGCTTTCTTCTTCACTAAAAGCATTAAATTCTTTAATGAAATCATCTTTTTTGTTACTACTAATCCAAATATGGTCTGGAGAAATACAAGTTTGACCTGCATTGAAAAATTTACCTAAAAATATTCTTTCAATACTTTCTTTAATGGGAGCATCGTCCAAGATAATGCAGGGACTTTTACCACCTAATTCTAATGTTACAGGTACAAGATTTTTTGCTGCAGCTTCATAAACTTTTCTACCTGTTGCCGTACTGCCGGTGAAAAATATTTTATCCCAAGCTAAACTGGTAAGCTTTGCCGCTAAAGTTGCATCTCCTAATACTACATTTATATAAGTAGGATCATAGATGTCTTTTAAAATTTTTGCAATTATTTCGCTGCTGTTAGGACTGAATTCTGAAGGCTTTAATAAAATTGTATTTCCTGCACTAATTGCTCCAATCAATGGGGATATGCTCAATAGAAAAGGGTAATTCCATGGACTTAAAATTAAAGTAGTACCTCTAGGATAGGAAATTACATAATTTTTACTAGGAAAATTCAATAAACTGGAGACCACTCTTTTTTTTCTTGACCATGATTTTACATGTTTTAAATGATAATCTAATTCTTGATAAACTAATAAAATTTCAGAGCTATAAGCTTCATAAGGACTTTTACCTAAATCAAGATTTAAGGCTTCTAAAATCTCAGCTTCATTTTTCTTTATGCTTTCTTTCAATTTTTTAAGCTGGTTAATTCGAAAGGAAAGTGGCAAGGTATTACCTGTCTTGAAAAACTCCTTTAGCTCCTTAAAAGTTTTCTCTACCATAATTTAAGTTTCACTTTGTATGTAACTGCCAGTATCTTCTGATTTAACAATATGCAATCGTTTCGGAATTTGTTCTTGTAAAGCCTGAACATGAGAAATTATCCCAATATTCTTATTTTTTGAAGTGAGCTTTAAAAGTGTATTATAAACCTCTTCTATACTTTCTTGGTCTAATGTTCCAAATCCTTCATCAATAAAGAAAAATTGTTTTTCTGCATTTAAATTTGCTTGAACACTCTCTGCCAATGCTAATGCTAAAGATAAAGAAACTTGAAAACTCTGTCCACCTGATAAACTTTGTAAAACACGGCTTTGCCCTCCATTTAAATAATCAATAATTTCAAAATCTAAATCATTATTTAAATTAATGCTCAGTTGATTGTGTGTTAATTTCTCAAAATATTTATTGCTAAAATGAACCAATCTTTTTAACCAATACGCTGATGCATAACGAACAAAAGCTTTTCCTTGAAAAAGATTTCTCAATTCTTGTAGATTGTTTTTTCTTTTTTCAATTTTTTCTAATGCTTTTTTTTCAATTGCATGCTTTTTTTGTTGCTCGATAATATGCTTTAAATCTTTTTCTTCTACTGCCAAATATTGAACATCTTTACTTTGTTCTTGCTTTAAAACATTTAATTCATGTATAATGTTTTGTAAATCCTCTTCTTTAAATGTTTTTGCTTCTGAACTATACTCCTTTAAATGCTTTTGTAGTGCTTGAATTTCAGAATAATAATCATTTAATTTTTCTTGTGCGCCTTTAATATTAAAGTCAGATTGACCGTAAGCGATAATTTCTTCTAAACTATGCTTTTTAATTATTTGAGCTTTTTCTAGAATTAAAGCTTTTTGAAGCTTTTCTCGCTTTTCCAATTTTTGCAATTCTTTTTTTAAGATGCTTTTCTCTGTACTTAATTGTGTAAATCGTTGATTTATTTCATCTTTTTTATGTTCAAGTGTTTTTAATTGCTTTTTTTCGTTAAATAGCTCGTCTTGTTCTTCTAATTTTTTTTGCTCCAAAAACTCTTTAGAATATTCTTCCGCCCAATCCCAATTTAATATAGCTATATGTTCTTTTGCTGCATGAATTCTTCCTGTGTTTTCTGCTATTTTATTCAAAATAGGTCTTTGTTTATTTTCTAAATCTTTTAATTCATTTTGAAGCTTTTTGAGATTATCTTGTTCTTCTTTATAAGAAATTTTCCAGTTTTTTATTTGTTCCTCCTCTCTTTTTATCTGCTCTATGGCTTGAAGTAATTTTGCTTCTTCTTCTATTCTAAAATTATTCCAAAGCTTAGAATCATTAAGCATATTTCTTAGTTGAAGTTCCTTTTCTTCACTTTCTTTTTTTATAATTTTTAGAGAATTTTCTAATTCTAAAAGTTTTTGATGCTTTATTTCTAATTCAGTAAATATTTCTTGATTCTTTTCAATTTCTTTTTTAAATTCCTCCTGTATATACATGGAATTTTTAATTTCCTTTTCTAATTCATCTTGTATTTTTATTGGTTGAGGGTGTTCGGTAGATCCGCATAAAACACAGGGAGCTCCTTCGACTAAATGCTGTCCAAAATGCTGTATTTTATTACGAATTTCTAAATCTTTAATTTTTTCTTCTTGTTTGTTAAGCTTTTCTTTTAGAATCTTTTGTTTTTCCAACCATAATTTTTGCCAGTTCTCTACAGTATATTCTTGTTGAGTAAAGGCCTCTTTTAAAGTTTGAATATTCCCTTCAAGCTCTTTTCTTTGTTTATCAATTTTATTTTTGACTTCAAGTAAATTATTGTAATTTCTAAAAGCATCTTGAACTAATAAAAGTTTTGACAAATCAGCTTTATTTTCTTCTAAATAGTTGATTTTGTTCTCTATGTCTTCTAAAAATTTAATTTTATCATTATTTTCCCGATTAGCCTTTTCAATAGTCTTTTTACTATTTGCAATTTCTAATTCTAATTGGTTTTTTTCTCTAATAAGAGATTGCACTGCAATTAAATAGGTATATTCTTTGATGATTTGTTCTTTTTTGGGCCAATCGCTTTCTTTTACTTTTGCATCCTTCCATGCTGCTTCTGTTTGAATTTTTTCATTATTGCATTCTGTAAATTTGTTTTGAATGCTGTCAAGATTTTCATTACGATTTCGAATTTCCTTTGTTGTTTCTTTCCATTGATTTAAAGGATAAAGAACGTGGTCTCTAAAAAGAGTATGTTCTTTTAGTTTCTTATCTAAATCTACAAAATCTGCAGCTTGATTTTCCAATATTTTAAGGCGTTCCGATTGTTTTGTCCATTTTAACCAATCTTCTTTAAGAAGCATTAAGCGATGATGCTGTTTTTCTAAGTTTTCAATTTTTGAATTATTCTTTTTTATTTTTTCTTTCAAAAAGAATATGTTTTTTTTCTTTTCTTTAGTATTTATTTCGGCATAGGGGTTTAATTGGTTTAAGTTGCCTTTTTTATACTCTTCTTGCTTGCTTGTATCGCTTAATAAAATATTTACTTTTGCACTTAAATCGAATCGTTCTAATTGAAAAAGCTCTTGCATCATATCGTTACGTTCCCGTGGACGCAACTCAATAAATTCTCTAAATTGACCTTGTGGAATTAAAATTGTTCTTTTAAAGTTATTATAACTCAAACCAATAATTTCTTCAATCTTTTTAGTGCAATTTTCCCAATTCCCTTCTGTAAATTGTTGGATTTTAAAATCTCTTCTTACCGTTTTTCTATCAGATTTAGAAGCGATTAAGCGTGTTAGAGTTTTATATTTTAAGCCTTTAAAGTTTTCGAATTCTAGAATGATATATGCTTCTCTTGCTTTTAAATTTAAAACATTCGCAGCTAATCCCATTTTGTTAAAGCGTTCTGTTTGTCCATACAAAGCAATTGACATTGCTTCTATTATTGCTGATTTTCCCGATCCTACCTTGCCAAATATACCAAAAATGCCCTCTTCTGAAAGTGTACTGAAGTCGATGTGTACTTCTTTTTCATAAGAATAAATGCCTTTAAAAATAATAGAAATGGGAATCATAAATTAACTATTTCTTTAAATAAACTTAAAATTTCTTCATTTGGTTTTATACCTTTTTCAGTTTCAAAAAACGCTTCAAATAAATTATCAATATTTTGTTCTTTTGCGTTTTCAGAAGTCCAATCTTTTTCTTCAGATTTTATTTTAGGTTGTGGAATTAAACGAATTATGTAATCGTGTGCTTCTCTTAATTGTTGTAATTCTTCTTGGTTTATATAGGAATCAGTTTTTAAAGTTAATTCCAATAAATCCTCAGGATAGTTTTTTATTCTTTTTATTGCTTCTTCTACAGAATTATCCATCATTCTTCTCACGTTTCTTCCCTTTTTTAAAGCGATTTTTTGTATTTGTGCATTGTTTTCAGGTTCTATATCTACTATTATTACATGCTTTTCTTGCATAGCTTCAGAAAAGCTATAAATTAAAGGACTACCTGAATAAACGAAATCAGTATTTGCTCTTTTCCAATGTATATATTTATGTAAATGTCCCAAAGCTACATACTGAATTTCATTAGGTACCGTATCTGCCGTTATTAAACTTGCGTTGCCAAGTTGCAAGGGCCTTTCACCATCTGGTTCTTTAAATTCTTCTAAAGCATAACTGGTAGGAATCATAAATAAATGGCTCATTAAAATATTAACACCTGAGCTATCACAGTACTTTTTACTTAATAATTCCCAATGATTTTTTAAAGCTAAATTCAATTCCCATTCTTCGTTGTTAAAATCAAAACTCTCTTTTAATCTTTGTTCATTTGCATAGGGAGTATGTATTAATCTAAGAGGGTAGTCGTATTTATTAAATTTTATTTCTGTAAAATCATTATCTGTTTTAGTGATTGAAAAATAGGAATTAGCGCTCATTTCTTGTAATTCTTGTTTGGGATTTCCAAAACAATAAATACCTAAAGATCGTGCGAGTACGTCTGTAGTGTTTATTTTGTCAGGACTATCATGGTTTCCCGCAATAGCAAATACAGGTCTTTTTCCATTTCCAGTTAACTCTTTCAAACTGTGATAATATAATTCTAAAGATGCATTTGAAGGATTGAAATTATCAAACAAATCTCCAGCAACAATAACAATATCAACATCTTTTTCATTAGCAATTTGGATGATTTCTTTTAAAATTAATTCTTGTTCTTCATGTCTTGAGAAATTATCTAATTTTTTACCAAGATGCCAATCTGCTGTGTGTAAAATGCGCATAATCAGTTAGAATTTTATAATAAAGAGCGTAATTTTAAAGAATCAATTTTTGTTTCTGCTACTTTTAAAATTTCAATTTCAAAATGATCTAAAATAAATTTATCATCTTCACTGGGAATACGACCGTACCTATTTATTATATACCCACTCAATGTTTTAGCATGATGAGATGGAATATTTAAACGATACTTTCTATTTAAATATTCAATTTCTAATCTACCAGACAATAGATAATTGTTTTTATCTAAAGGTTGCTCTAAATTTAAATCTGTGTCATACTCATCACTAATTTCACCAAAGACCTCCTCTAAAATATCCTCTAAAGTTATAAAACCCGCGGTTCCTCCATATTCTTCAATAACCCAAGCAATACTTTTTTGATTCGTTGAAAATTTATTTAATAAATCAATTACACTCATAGTTTCGGGCACTATAGGAATTTCATAAAGAATCTCCTTGATGGAGTTTGGATTTTTGATTAAATCTAAATGATGCACATAACCAATAACATTATCTAAATTTTCTTCATAAACAATAATTTTAGATAATTTTGTATCGGAAAATAAACGTTTTAATTCTTGAATTGATTTGTTTTTTTCTATTGCTATAATTTCATTTCTTGGAGTAGTACAGTTTCTCACTTTTATACTATTCAGTTGTATTGCTTTTTGAAATAACTCTTGATTTTCTTCATCTATATTTCCAAAACCTTGTATTGACTTTCTTATAAAATTATGAATATTGATACGTTCAAAAATGGAGGTGTTTTTATTAATTTTTACATTGAATAAATATTCTAAAATAAATTCTGATATTTTAATAAATAGATTACTCAAAGGTAATATTATAAAAGAAAGAAGTTGAATAATTAAACTCCAGTTTTCCAGTTTGCTCTCAGGCGTGTTTTCAAAACTCCTCTTTGAAATAATTCCTATACTTAATATTAATAATAAGGAAATAATGATAAAATCGAGTATGATTTTCCAATAGAAATAAGTATTAAAAAACTCATAAGCATTTGGGAAATACATCAGAGTGTTGGAAATGATTTTTGAGGAAAGTATTACAAATACAACTAAAAGAACATAAAATGTAAAAACTGTAGTATTCCAAAAAGTGTCAGGATGATCAAAAAAGTTAGCTACTCTTTTTCCTGAATTGCTTTTGGAATTTCTTCTAATTTCTATTGTTAGTTTATTAGAAGCTAAATAAGCATATTCTAAACCAGCAATAACTGTTAATAAGAAAAAAAATAATGCCCATACGGTTAATAAAGTAATTGTCATAAAAATGGAATATTTATTACAAATTTAAGAGTTTAAAATTACTAAGCAACTTATCTCCATACAATTGAAAAAAATTGTAACTTTGTGCCTTATTGTTCTATTTATGATTACAAGAAGGCATTTGCGGGTAAAAGTTATGCAAACTTTATATGGAGTAGAACCTGCTTATCCCAAAAATACGGAAGATTTTTCAGATAAAAGGGTTTTAACAAGTATCCAAAACCAAGCAAAAAAACAATTTCAAGAGCAGCTTGATCAGACTGCAGAATTGTTTGCTTACTTTGCTTATATTGTTTGTCAAGTAGCACTTTATGCAGAAAAAGATGCAAAATTAAGAAGTGAAAAATACTTAAAAACAGAAGAGGATTTAAATGTGAGTGTTAAAATCGCAGGAAATTTAATTGTATGGGATATTCTTGAAAACCCAAACTTTATAGCATTGCGAAAATCTCATGCTTGGGAAGAAAAATTAGATACTGACTATATTAGATTACTGTATAAGATTTTAATAGAAACTCCTGAATATAAAGAATATATTAAATCTGAGGAACGTAGTCTTCAAAGTGATAAAGCAATTTTTAAATTTTTATGGACTGAAGTATTATTAGAACATGAGGATTTTAATAACTATTTATCTGAAGATTGGAATAATTGGGACGATGATTATGAGTTGAATCTGATATTATTAGATAATTTATTGAAAAGAAGTAAAGTTTTTAATTTTCAACAAATTGTCTCTGTTGATAAATTAGATTTTTCTTTTGAACTCTTAGAGACTGTTATTTCTAAACAGGAATATTTGACAAAAGTGTTATTGCCGAAGTTGAAAAATTGGGATCCGGATCGATTAGCGATGATAGATATGATTTTGCTTAAAATGGGTATAAGTGAATTCTTGTATTTTGATACCATCCCTACAAAAGTAACTATAAACGAATATATAGAAATCGGAAAACAATATAGCACCGCGCAAAGTGGTCAATTTATTAACGGAGTATTAGAT
>DATGSF010000199.1:0-9295 GCA_035302865.1 Chitinophagaceae bacterium | reverse complement strand
ACTTTAATTGAATTTATTTCACTGATAAAAACAAATTAAATGCGGATTCTAAATCCAGTATAAATTAATCTACCCATTGGAGATCCATAGATTAAACTTGCATCTAATAAAGGATCATTTAGGTTTTGATTATTTAAAATTACACTTTTTTGCATTTGATTTGTAATATTTTCTACACCAATATACCAATCATATTTATTATTTTTCCATGATTTAGATATTTGCGCATTTATAAAAAGCTGTTCTGGAGCTTCTTTATTAGCTAAAATATCAGAAGGTAATCCTGGATGATAAGGAACTTTTTGTTTTCCTAAAAAATGCAATGTTGCATCAAAACTCCAAGCATTCCTTGTGGAATATCCTGCATTAAAAAACACCTTATGAGGGGCATGTAAAAATGCTAATTGTTTTCCATTTTTATAAGGTATATTTATATGTTGGTAACGATAAGAAGCTCGTAGTTCTAAACGATTAATAGGTTCATAACTTGCTTCAATTTGACTACTCCAAACTTGACTACCTGGATCAGTTTCATAAATTTCTAATACTCCTGGGTTTTGAAAATCAGCAATTATTTGACGATTATAATGCGTGTAATATGCATCAATTGCTATTTGACCCTCTCTTTGTGCTAAAGTGAAACTTTGCGTTAAGCTTAAACCACCATTCCAAGCATCTTCAATAGGTAAATCATTGGTTAACTCTGAATTATGCATTAGGATACTTCTATTTGAGGCTAAGAATGGAGCAAACTCTGCAAAAGGATGAATATTTCTTCTTGCTCTTCCTGCTGAGATTCTTGCTATACCATCTTTCCATAATTCTGTACGAATATGAATTCGAGGAGTTATAAAAATGTTTTCTCTCCAAAAATCATAATCACTGCGAAGACCTAATTGTAAATTAAATTTCTCAGTAGGATTATAATTATATTCACCATAGGCACCTAAATACATATGATGAATTTCAGGGAATGCATTATTTTGCCATGTTTCCTTATAATTATCACTTATGAATTGTGTGCCAACAGTAATTTTATGCATAGTATTTGAAATAATACTAGAATACAAATAATTTGCAGCAAAAGAATTTTGTAAACCTTTGTATATATTATTATGCCATTGACTTTCTTGATCATGTAAGGTATAAGAAAGCTGTAAACCCATAGATTTCCATGGAGTTTCTTCATAAATCTTACCGATTTTCGCCCAAGTTTCTAACCTTTTAATGTCATTTCCATAACGCCAAATTTCTGGTTTGGCTTCGTTTTTTTGCATGCTTCCACCTTCTAGGTCCATGTAAACTCCTTTCGCTCCTGCTTGAAACTCCCATCCAGATTTACCAAAATACAACCAGCGATTTGCTAGAATTGCTTTTTGTCCTAAAGGGTTATCTCTAAAACCATCATTGTTAGCATCAGTTTCTAGCCAAGTATTGCTATAATGTGCTAAAATATTGGTGCTTAAAGAAGGACTTACTTCTTTATTCCAAATAGCGTTTAATTCTGAACGACCATGTGTGTTTTGATAAGCATTTAGAAATATTCTAGGCTCCTCAGAAATAAATGGCTTAGGAAGTTCTACATTAATTTGTCCTGCAATTCCTTCAAAACCGTTTTTTACACTTCCCGCACCTTTAGATAATTGCATTGATTCTACCCAAGCACCAGGAGTAAATGTTAATCCAATAGTAGACCCCAATCCTCTTAAATCTGCAATGCTCTCTCTTGTATATAAAGTACTAGGCCCAGATAGTCCAAGTAACTGTATAGTCTTGTAACCGCTTACTCCATCAGAAAATCCAACATCGACAGATGGCGTTGTTTCGAAACTTTCACTTAAATCACAGCATGCTGCTTTTAAAAGTTCTTTGGAAGAAATTTGCGTTCTCTGCACCATAGACATTTGATCAAATTCACTACCTCTTTCTTTTCCAATAATTTGAACTTCATCTAAGACTTGACCAGATTGAAGATATATAATATCTCCATTTTTCCATGTGTTGGCAGCAATAGTATCCGCTTGGAAACCTGTTAATCTAATAATGAACTGCTCTTCTTTATCAATTGTAAATTCAAAGGTTCCATCATCTTCTGAATGCCCTAAATACTTATCCTTTGAAGTGAAAATTTGAGCATAAGGAATAATATCTTCATTTTTATCTTTAATTATACCTTTGATTTTGACTTCTTTTTCTGACTGCGCCCATACTAAAGAAGTACCAGAAGATATAATTAAAAATGACAATAAGGCTGTTTTAAATATCTTATTTAACTTAATCATTTTAATGAGCCTCTACAGTTTTGTAAGCGCAGCATGGAGGTAAATTTTCATAGGCAGCAGAGTCCGCTTCCATGTTTTCTGTACTATGTCCTTGTTGAGAAATAGCTTTCTCAATTTCTTCTTGATTAGTGTTCTTTGTTCTATAGTACACTTCTAAAGTTTGGCTTTCTTTATCCCAGTTACTTGATCGAACACCCTTTATTAATGCAGCATCTTCAATACGTTTTTTGCATTGATTACATACACCGTCAACGGTAAATGTTGCTTTTTCAATTTTTCTTTGCTTTTCTTGTGCCTGAGTGGCGTTAATATTCCCAAAAGAAAATAGGAATAGACTACTTATTGTTATTAATATAGTTCTCATTGATTATTTTTTTATGTTTATAAATACTTTTTAAATTTATTTGTTAAAATTAAGTATTTAGGCATAAAATAATAATCTTTTATATTGTATATATTTAGCCGTGCTTTTTACTTTGAATAGAGGCGGATCGTTTATTCTAACATTTAGAATAACTTGATTCTTTAAAAGAAGCTCTTCTAGAGGGAATATAGGTAAAATTGCTTGACTGAAAAAATCAAAACCAAGTATTGACGATGAAGAAAATTGAAGATAATCATTAGCTGTTTTAACAATCACTTCTTGGTCATTACAACAATCATTTTCCTCTTCATCATCCATACAGTCCATCATCATGGAGGAAGAAACATTTAATTCTTCACAACAACAGTCGATATCTTCTGTATTATTTGCTTGTAATGCAATTTTCCAGGAACTTAACTCATCTGCACAAAAATGAAAGTTTACCATTAATCCTGATAAGGAAAAAAGGTAAATAAAAAAGAAAAGTATGGCTCTTTTTTGCATCATTTTTATTATGCTTTACGCTACAAAAGTACGAATAAAAATTAAAATAAATATAGATTAACCACTCTTTTACATTTTATTTCTATTTATTGTATTAAAAAATCTTCTTGTCAGAAAAATACTTGAAATGGTTAAGCCTATAATTAATCCTATCCAAATACCTTGTGCACCCATATTAAATTTAAAAGCTAATAATACGCCTAAAGGTATCCCAATTACCCAATAAGCCATTGCCACTATAAAGGATGGAACTTTAACATCTTTAATTCCTCTTAAAAGTCCTGAACTGTTTACTTGTATAGTATCAGGAACTTGGAAAATGGCTGATAATATTAATAAATATCCTGCTAATTGTAATACCTCCTCATTTTGTGTGAACATGCTAGATAAGGGGAATCGGAAAAATAAAAATATTAATGCACAAAATATTCCATATAAAGCGGTAAGGTATAAACCACTTTTACCAATTATTCCTGCTTTTACCCAATTGTTTTGGCTATATGCATTACTTGTTCTAATTGATAATGCTTGAGATAATCCAACGGAAGCCATAAATGTAAAAGAAGATATGCTTAATGCGATTTGATGAGATGCTAAAGAAATTGCAGATATACTTCCAATTATTAAGCCTGAAATTGCAAAGGCGCCCGCTTCCATTGTTAATTGAAAACTACTTGGAATACCTATACTCAAAATGTCACGCATTGTTTTTTTACTTAATTTCCAGGCTCTAGGAGCAATTAATTTATACTTTTTATATAAGGGATGGTATAAAACTAATATCAATAATAATACAAAAATTATAACTCTTGTTAATAATGTTCCTATTCCGGCACCAATTAATTCTAATCTAGGAAAACCCCAGTTTCCATAAATTAATAACCAGTTTAAAAATACATTTAATGGTAATGCAAATAATGATAAGGCCATCGCTGTTTTTGTATATTGTAAACCATCTGTAAACTGCTTTAAACCAAAAAATAATAATGCTGGAATCAAGGACCAAGCTATTATTTTGAAATAAGGTTCCGCTAATGTGGCAACCTTTATATCTTGCTTCATATTATAAACTAAGTCTTTTCCAAATAAAAGTGCTGTAGCTATTATTAAGGATGCTAGTAAAATAATAAACATTCCATTAAAGAAATAATGACTAACATTTTTATGATCATGTCTGCCCTGATATAAAGAAGTCATTTGTGCAATAGCTATAGTTAAACCCATTCCCATTATAAAAGGAATATGAATAATGTTATTTGCTAATGCGGACGCTCCCAAATGATAATAGGAAACTTGACCCACCATTGCTGAATCAATTAAATGTAATGCAACTTGAGCAAGTTCACCTAATATTATGGGATAAGCTAACTTTAAACTAGCAGTTATTTCTTTTTTCATGAGATTTTATAAAATAAAGTTGGCTAAATTACGTGATTTTTAGTAAAATAAATATCTAAAGCGTTTAAACCTTTTAAACCTTTTAATTTTGCCTATGTCTATGTATTTAGGTCGTTACTTTCATGTAACTTTGTGTTTTAATATTATAATTACTCGGTATGCGTAAATGTTTTTTATTAATTTATACTCTTTTTTTATTTAATAACTCAATCTTTGCTCAAGAGCTAATAGGAGTTATATTAAGTAGTCAGAACGATCCAATTCCAGGTGCTGTTATTAGTATAGAAGATAAAAATGGTAAATTCTTACAAGGAACTACTAGTGATGAAGATGGAAAGTTTATTATTCCTAATATGCATAAAGATGGAAAAAAGATATTAATTAACTCTTTAACTTATGAAGGAAAATCTTTTGCTATTCAAGATCCTAAAAAAAACATGAACCTTGGAAAGGTAAAAATGGATTTAAACAAAACGCATGCATTAAAACAAGTGAATATTACAGGAATGTATGAAGCGGTTCGTCAAAAGGATGATACTTTGGAATATAATTCCGCCGCATATAAAACAAATCCAGATGCTAAAGCTGAAGATTTATTAAAAAAGTTACCTGGCATTGATTATTCAAGTGGTCAACCTAAAGCGCAAGGTGAAGATGTAAAAAAAGTATTAGTAGATGGAAAACCCTTTTTTGGTGATGACCCAAATATGGCTTTAAAAAATCTTCCTGCATCTATGATTGGCGCTATTCAAGTCTATGATGAAAAAAGTGAACAAGCTCAATTTACTGGCTTTGATGATGGAGAAACTTCAAAGACTATTAATATAGTTACCAAACCAGAAGCAAAAGGAGCTTGGTTTGGAAGATTTAGTGCCGCTGGTGGTTATAAAGATAAATATGCCGTAGGAGGAAATGCTAACTATTTTAAAGGTGCAAGAAGATTGAGCATTATAGGACAATCAAATAATATCAATCAGCAAAATTTCTCTTCAGAAGATTTGGTTGGTATTTCTGGAGGAAGGCGTGGTAGTGGTGGCTTTAGGAGAAGAAGTCCAAGTGATAATTTTAGATCTGGAACAATGGGAGGTATAACAAATACACATGCTTTAGGAGTTAATTTCTCGGATGAATGGTGGGATAAAATGGAAGTGAATCTTAGTTATTTTTTTAATTATAGAGAAAACCATAGAGACCAAAGTTTGTATAGGGAATATATACAAAGCAGACAATTAGGGCAGGAATATAAGGAAACTAATAAATCAGATTCCTATAATAGAAGTCATAACTTTAATGGAAGATTCGAATATAAGGTAGATAGTATGACTTCATTTGTATTGACTCCTAGTGTTTCCTTTCAAGGCATGCATTCTTCCTCATTTATGGAGGGTAGTACTACTTTATTAAATGAATTCTTAAATAGTACTTTAAATAATGCGGATAATAAATATGAATCTTGGAATGCACGTTCGATGTTCCTGTTTAGACATCGTTTAGCTAAGCCAGGAAGAACTATTTCTTTATGGGCTAATGGTGCTTATAATAATAGAGATGGAAAAGGTGCTCTAATTGCAGATAATCAATATGAAGATGAACTCTTAAATGAAGAGTTAGATCAAGAATACCAAGATTACAATAAAGGGTGGAACTTAAATTCTAACCTTACGTATACAGAACCTTTAGGAGAAAAATTCGGTTTGCAAGCACAGTATGGTTTTAGATATGAAAAAGGGGATGCTGATAAGAAAACTTATAATTTTAATAGTTTAACGAATACTTATACTGATTTGGATGCAGCCTTAAGTAACGAGTTTACAACAGAGTATAGAACGCATAGAGGAGGCTTGACTTTGCGATATAGTGATTCTGCTTTAAGTGTTAATGTTGGAGTGAATGCGCAACATGCAAGTTTAGAAAACAAAAGAATTTTACCTAATTCTAATATATATCAAAACACTTTTGAAAATGTATTGCCATTCGTTCGTTTTAGATATAAGTTGTCAAAAACAAAACATTTTAGAATTTTTTATAGAACCTATACGGATGCACCTTCGGTAAATCAAGTACAGGATGTTATTGATAATGAAAATCCATTACAATTAAGTGTTGGTAACGCACAGTTGAATCAAGCTTATCAAAATAGAATAATGATGTATTACTCTTCCACCAATATAGAAAATTTTTCTAGCTTTAATGTGAACTTATCTGCTCAGATGACGAAAAATTATATTGGAAGAAGTACTTTCATTGCAGAAGAGGATGAGATTTTAGATCAGGGTATATTATTACCTAAAGGTGCACAAATCAGAAGACCTGTGAACTTGGATGGGTACTATAATATTAGTGGTTTTGCTTTTTATAGCCTACCAATTGAAAAACTTAAGATCAATGTGAATGCAGACCTTAATGCTGGTTATACTAGAACACCTGGTTTGATTAACGAAGAATTAAATTTTGCTAATAATTCAAGAGCTGGTATAGGTTTGGGAGTTAGTAGTAATATTTCTGAAGATATTGATTTTCATATAAGTACTTCAGGAAATTATAATTGGGTAGTGAACTCATTAAATGATAGATCAAATCAAAACTTTTATAGTCAAAATTCCTCTTTAGATTTTCAATGGAATATTTGGAAAGGAATTATTTTAAATACTGAAGCAAATCATTATTTCTATACAGGATTGTCGGATGGTTACAATCAAAACTATTTGTTATGGAATGTAGGTGTAGGAAAAAAGTTCCTAAAAGATGATAAGGCAGAGATTCGATTAATTGCTTTTGATATCTTGAATCAAAATAATAGTATTGAAAGGACAACATCTGAGATTTATTATGAAGATGTGAAAACAAATGTATTACAAAGCCATTTTATGTTGCGCTTTACTTATAATTTAAGTAGCTTTTCAAAAGCTGCTGGAGAAAATAGAAAAAAATAAAAATGTTTGAAAATATTATAATGTTTTAAATTTAATTATTATTATTACATTATAATAAGTTGAAATGCAAAAATGGCTACTCTTTATATTTGAGCAGCCATTTTTATTTTTAAAAATTATATGCCATTTGGAGACCATAGGATATTCTAGAAGGACTTTCTGTAAAATAAAAATCATAAGTCGTCATTAGACCTATTGAAAAGTTTTTAAAAAAGTGATAATTATATTCTAATCCAGCATTTCCCCCTAAATGACTAGCTGGCTTCGTAAAGGTTTTTTCGTAATAAAAATCGAGTTGATGGTCATTCGTACTATTCGGGTGTGGATATATATCTTCTAAATAACCATCTTTTCCAAAAGCCATAATTAAGCCGCCTTTCCCCCTAATTTGATGACCTTTTTTCTGGAAAAAAGCATAAGAGGCTCCTAAATTAATAAAGTTATAATTTTGTTGGTATAGGATTTTATTATAATCATATTCATTTTTAGGAATTATCGATCTTTTTCCTTGCTCTTCTTTGGGCAGTCCTGAGATGGAAGAATTACCCCAATCAATGTTTAGCCAACGAGTATAATTACCATAAATTGATATTTTTGGATGAATATGGTATTCATAACCTATATTTATTTTGGATATAAAATCACTCATGTGTATTCCTTTTGATGCAAAATTCATCTGTTGTTCGCTTCCTATCATCAACGATACTTTATGTTTATTTTGAGCATATACACTCGAAAGACCAAGGAGTAGTAAAGCAGTAAGTGTTATTTTCTTCATGATTTATTTTTTTAAAAGTTGAATCCAAGATGAAATCCATAATTTATTTGAAAAAGAAAACTATGTCTTCCTTCTGGAATATTGGGATTAGTATGTTGAAGGCTAAGTGCTTGAATTTCTAATTGAGCATTGCTTATATTCAAGTGTTTTCTAGTATCAAAGTTCAGTTTAATATTTAATTTGTCTTTTCAAAATAGGTAATCATGTATATTAAAGCTATTATATCTCCGAAATAAGCTTCTCGAAAGTCTTGTGTTTCCATATCTTTTCTCAGTAAGCCATGCTTTGATATGGGCATATTGGTTTAAAATAAATATTAATTTTTTCATACTAAATATAATTTAGCGTTAAATTAATAAAAATATCTTTATTAGTGTACTATTTCGTATTAATTTTTTTTGATATAAAAAATAGGAGTTGTTTTAGAACTCCTATTAAAAAAATGCATTGATTTAATTGATTATTCATTTGCTAAATGTTCCATCAGCTCATCAGTTAGCTCTAGGTTATGATATACTTCTTGAATATCATCTTCATCTTCAAAAACGTCAATAATTTTTAAAATATCTTTTGCCTGATCTACTTCTAATGCTGTAGTCGAGAGAGGTATTCTTTTAATTCCCGCATTTGTAGGAACTAGGTTCAACTCTTCTAATTTTTCTGATATTTTTCCAAATTGATTATAGGGACCATATATCACAACTACTTCTTCTTCAATATCAAAATCCTCCACTCCTGCTTCTATTAATTCTAATTGCAATTCATCCAAATCCATACTAATTTCCTCTTTGCTTAAAGTGAAAACAGCTTGACTTTCAAAAAGAAAACTTAAAGAGCCGTTTGTACCAAGACTTCCCCCGTATTTATTGAATATTGCACGAACAATAGCTACTGTTCTTGTAGGGTTATCTGTCATACAATCCACAAAGATGCCAATTCCATGCGGACCATAACCTTCAAAACTAACTTCCTCGTAATTATCAGCGTCAGCTCCACTAGCTTTTTTAATAGCTCTATCGATATTGTCTTTAGGCAT
>DATGSF010000198.1:0-24249 GCA_035302865.1 Chitinophagaceae bacterium | reverse complement strand
GTTTATAATTTTGGAAAAAGTGTAGAGGATTCTATATTAGTCACCATTTCATCGCCAATATTAGGCTCTATAGAGAATTTGCAAGATTCTATTTGGCTTGAATCGTTATATGCTGTTGATACAATTAGCTTTACAATTCCTTTAGAGGAATCTATAGTTGGTATGCAAAATTTTACCATAAAAATTGATGCTGATAATCGTCATGAAGAATTAACCAAAGGAAATAATACAATTCAAAAAACAATTTTTATTGCTTCAGAAGATGTGGTTCCATTATATCCGAATGATTTTGGAATAGTTTATAATTTAGATAGTTTTTCTCTTAAGGCTAGCACAATGGATATGTTTGCTCAAGAAGGTAATTATTTGTTTGAAATTGATACTACTGCTTTATTTAATTCCAATTTTAAGAAGCAAACCAATATAACAAGTTCGGGAGGTACTTTAATTTGGAATCCTGATGTTTCTTTGCAGGATAGCATGGTCTATTATTGGAGAGTGGCTTTAGAAAAAGAAGATACGGTTTGGCATGAACGTTCTTTTATATATTTAGAAAATGGCTCTGATGGTTGGAATCAATCGCATTATTATCAATATTTATATGATGATTTAGATGCCATTAAGCTTCCTGAATCAACTAGAGAATTTGAATTTTCATCAGTAAGTGCAAGCTATGTATTGATTAATAAAGTTATCAGTCCTGCCTTACAGGATGTTCAAAATAGTGTACATATTTTAAATGATGTCGTTTTAGATAATTCAGGATGTATTCATCCTGGATCTCTTCAAATAGCAGTAATTGATCCTATTACGGGTAATCCTTGGAAATGGGAACCTAATATGGTGCCAGGAACTACAGGACCATGTAAGAATAGTCAACAAGGTTATCTTTTTGAATTTTCAACAGCAAGTACAGCAACACGGAATCAAGCTAAAGATTTTATTGAATCTATTCCAGATGGCCATTATATAATGATTAAAAATTACATTTATGGGGCAACTTCGGGTGCTAATGCTTGGGACGAACAGGATGCCGAAGCATGGAAGGGAGATACATTATTGAATGGGTCAAATAATTCCTTATATCATACCTTACTAGAACTTGGTTTTGATCAAATTGATGAATTCGATGCCAAAAAAGTATTTTTGTTTTTCCGTAAAAAAGGAGATGATAACTATCCTATTTCTCAAGCAGTTTCCTTAGATGATGAAGATAAAATTATTTTAAACAATGAATTTGAAGTATTTAAAGATAGTGGTATAGTAAAATCTACGATTATAGGACCGGCTTCAAGATGGGAAAGTCTTTTGTGGAATTTAGATAAAGGTTTAAATGCAGATGAATCTTTTATGGAAATTTATGGACTCACTGAAGAGAATGCAAATCCAGTTTTTATAAAAACATCTCAAAATAATATTGAAGATTTAAATGATATTAGTACAGAACAATATCCTTATTTAAAGATTAACTGGGTTAGTAAAAATCCTACCTTTAAAACGAGTGAAAATTTGGAATATTGGAGAGTGTTATTTGAACCTTTGCCTGAGTTGGCTTTGAGTCCTAATTTTAAATTTTCTTTGGAAGATAGTATTGCTCAAGGGGAAAAAGCGAATTTAAGCATGGCTATTCATAGTCTTTCGGATGTAGGTATGGATAGTATTGGATTTAGAGTTAAAATTCTGGATAATCAAAATGAATTACATAATGTAGCTTATAAAAAGTTTGCACCGTTAGCAGCACATGATTCTTTGCATATTAATATGCAATTAGATTTAACGCCGTTTCCAGGAAATGGCATTTTGATTTTTGAAGCTAATCCTGATTTAGAACAAAATGAGTTGTATTTTCCTAATAATATTGGCAGAAAGAAAATTTTTATTGCATCCGATAAAACAAACCCTTTAATAGATGTTACGTTTGATGGAGTTTATATTTTGGATAAGGATATTGTTTCTGCTAAGCCAGCTATTGATATTTTATTAAAAGATGATAATCAATACCTTGCATTGGATGACACTTCTTTATTTAATATCTATATTAAATATCCGAATCAAAATGAATTTATTGAAATTCCAATAGACAATAATATTACTACTTTTTATCCCGCAAATTTATCAAATGGAAAAAATGAAGCAAGAATTGAATATAGGCCCCATTTTCTTGAAGATGGTGTTTATACCCTAAAAGTAGAGGGGAAAGATAAGATAGGAAATAAAACTGGAAATGGACATGCTTATGAAGTGCGATTTACTGTAATTAATAAATCAACTATTACCCATGTTTTAAATTATCCTAATCCTTTTTCAACTTCTACGCAATTTTTATTTACTTTAACAGGAGCTGAAATCCCTACACAATTTAAAATTCAAATATTATCAGTTACTGGAAAAGTGGTTAAAGAAATTACGCAAAATGAATTTGGACCAATTAGAATAGGTCGAAACATCAGCGAATATCGATGGGATGGAACGGATGAATATGGGCAATTGTTAGGAAATGGAGTGTATTTGTATCGACTTGTAACTGATATAAATGGAGAATCTATAGAACATAGAGCAAATGCAGAAATAGATAAGTTTTTCAAAAATGGATATGGAAAGCTTTATATTATGCGATAAAGAGCCGATAAAATTTGTAAATTTGTGGTGTATTATAATTTCACCACAAATTTATGTTCAAAAATTCTACCAAAGTATACTTAGCACTATTTTTTCTTTCACTACCGTTTTTATCTTCTGCTCAAGAGCCTTTGCGGGCAAATGCTAGGGATATTTATTTCAAAACTAAGAGGCTTGCTAATTTGGGTAATGTTCTCTATGTGGCAGCACATCCTGATGATGAAAACACACATTTGTTAACTTATTTCATTCATCACGAAGGAGTTAATACAACTTATTATTCATTAACTAGGGGTGAAGGTGGACAGAATATTCTGGGTAAAGAATTAGGCAAACCTTTGGGTATAATCCGCACTTTAGAAATGTACGAAGCTAGGAAAATCGATGGGGCGGCACAGAGATTTGGCACTGCTCCGGATTTTGGTTTCTCTAAAACTCCCTTAGAAACTTTTTCATTTTGGAATAAAAATAAAATTTTAGAAGAAACCATAAATTTAATACAAGAATTAAAACCCGATCTTATTATTTGTCGATTTCCTACTACAGGCGAAGGAGGACATGGACATCATACTGCTTCAGCTATTATTGCTAAGGAAGCTTATGAATTAATTGAAAAAAGAATTAAAGAAGGGCAAAATCTATGGTTACCTAAAAGAGTGCTTTTTAATGCATTTGCTTTTCGCTCATTTTCAACATTAAAAGAAGATCAGTTTAAACTACCATTAAATCAATACAATCCATTGTTAGGTAAATCCTATGCTCAAATTGCAGGGGAAAGTAGAAGTGTACATCATTCTCAAGGAGCTGGAACACCTCAAATTTATGGAGAAACAAAAGAACACTTTGAACTCATGGTTGGTAAGGATTTTGAAACTTCCCTATGGGAGGGTATTGATTTTTCGTGGAATAGAATTCAAGCAAAATATATAGAAAAAGATATAAAAAATATTCTAAAGAATTTTAATTTCAAGCATCCTTCTTCGCATTGGAATGCTTTTGTAAAAATTAAAAATAAAATAGAGAAATTAGAAAATAGCACTTGGAAAAATCAAAAGCTACAGGAAGTAGATAATATTTTGCTCGATATTTTGGGTTTACGAATAGAATTAGCTACTGAAAAGCAAGCATATACCTCTGAAGAGCTGAATGAAATAAAACTTAAAGCTATTCAAGGTACTGAGCTAAACGTTGAAATTATAGAAGTACTCTGGAATGGAGGTAATATTTTAAATGAAAATATAGTTATTGAGAATGAAACGCAAATTCAAAAGTATATTAAAAATATAGACTTCTCATCCTTGCCTATTAGTGAAATGCATTGGTTGCAAAAAGATGGTAAGAAGCAATCTTTTCCCATTGAATTAGAAATAAAAATTTTAATAGAAAATGAAATAAGTATCACAAAATCCTATCCATTAACCTATTATTATTTAGATCCAGTTTGGGGCGATAAATATCAGTTTACATATATTCACCCAAAGGGTCAAATCGCTGTAAGGTCAAATTTTCTATTAAAAGAGAAAGATAATACTATTGTCTTTCCTTTAGAATTGCAAATTAATGAAAAAGCAAAAAATGTAGAATTAGCTCTTTATAAAGATGAAAAATTAATAATAAAAGAAGCTATAGAATGGAAAAATCAGAATCAAGGGATTCCAGTATATTATGAATGGAATGTAGAAATGAAAAAAGCATTAAACTTTGAAGATGGATTGTATCAAGTGCAATTAAAATGGAAAAGTTCAAATGACAGGGTAAATGAAGCAAATGGTAAGCAAGAATTAATAAAATATGACCACATTCCTCAAGTTCCTTTTTATATTCCAAGTACAATAAAGATATTGAATAATGATTTTACCATTAATACAGAACATGTTGCATATATCCATGGAGTAGGAGATAAGGTAGGAGAGGTATTAGAACAATTAGGAATTAATGTAACTTATTTAAAAGCTGATAATATAAAATCTGTAAAGGATATTGAAAAGTACGATGCTATAATTATAGGTATTAGAGCATATAATCGTATAGAAGCTTTAAATAATATCCATGAAATCCTAAAATCTTATGTATATCAAGGTGGGAATTTAATTGTTCAATATAATACTAATCATGAATTAATTCGTGAAGATATAGGGATTTTACCTTTAGAACTTAGTAGAGATAGGGTTACTGAAGAAGATGCTCACGTCACTCCATTATTGCCAGAACACCCTATTTTGAATACTCCTCATAAGATTACAAATGAAGATTTTGAAGGATGGATTCAAGAAAGAGGATTGTATTATCCTAATTCTTGGGATGCAAAGTATCAAGCAATTTTAAGCATGCATGATACTGATGCAACTCCTACTCATGGCGCCTTATTAACCTTAAATTATGGAAAAGGTACTTATATTTATACCGGATTATCTTTCTTCCGTCAATTACCATATGGAAATAAAGGAGCAATGCGTCTGTTCTTAAACTTGTTAGAATATAAATAAAATAAAACTCTTCTAAGTTTGCCTGCTCATTTTAGCAGGCATTATATTCTGTTTTCAGCTCTTGAATTATATCTTTCAAAGGTTTAATTTTTTTGATTGCTGTTACACCTTGACCTGCTGACCATATATCTTTCCAAGCCTTACTATTTTCTGATTTATTTATAAAATCTATATCTTCATTTTCTGCTTTTTGTGCGCGCTCTATGCTTTGTTTTATAAAATTACCTGGTATTCCAGAAACGTCTTTTGTATAGGTAATATCTTTTATTTCTGAATTAATCAGCATGTCCTTATATTCAAGGCTAGCCATGCTTTCTTTTGAAGCTATAAAGTGAGTTCCAATATAAGCATAGTCAGCTCCTAGTATTTCTGCCGCTTTAATTTGTTTCCCATTATGAATTCCACCTGCTAAAATGATTTGACCAGTATAGAACGATTTTATTTCCGTCATCAAAGCAAAAGGATTCGCTGTTCCAGCATGTCCTCCTGCTCCTGCACAAACCAATATTAATCCATCGACTCCTGCTTCTGCCGCTTTTTCTGCATGTCGCTTTTTTACGATATCATGAAATACTTTACCTCCATAATCATGTACAGTTTGAACTATGTCTTTTACTGCACCTAGAGAGGTAATTACAAGGGGAACTTTATATTTTACACAGAGAGCTAAGTCTTTCTCGATGCGTTTATTAGTTTTATGAACGATTAAATTTACCCCAAAAGGAGCTGCTTTTCTATTGTTGTTTTTTTCAAAAGTTGCAAGTTCTTCAGTAATTTGAATTAACATGTTTTCAAAATCCTCAGAACTTCTCCCATTTAAAGATGGAAAAGTTCCTATTATTCCATTTTTACATGCTTCTACAACTAAATCTACACCTGAAACTAAAAACATAGGTGCCGCAATAACCGGTAAACTTAAATTTGTTTTTAAATCTATCATGGAATAAAAATAAGTGAAATTTATGAATTTAATTAGAAGTAAAATAAAAATAATAATTAGTAAATTAAATTTTCATTTAAAAAGTTTTAATTGTATTTAATTTTATAAATTAGCGTATTAAAGGTATTTAAATGATTAAAATTGAAAACGTTCATAAAAGCTTTGGAGATAAAAAAGTAATAAAAGGGGTAAGTTTTGAAATGAAAGGTGGAGAAACAAACCTAATTATTGGAACTAGTGGTAGTGGGAAAACTGTATTATTGAAATGCATGTTGGGTCTTTTTACGCCAGAGGAAGGAAAGGTTTTTTATGATGATAAGAATTTATATACCTTGGACGATTATAAGAAGAAAGAAATAAGACAAGAAATTGGAATGCTTTTTCAGGGTTCTGCTTTATTTGATAGTAAAACAGTTTTAGAAAATGTTATGTTTCCTTTAGATATGTTTACTAAAGATAAATATAAAATTAAGAAAAAAAGAGCTCAGGAAGTATTAGCCAAGGTTAATTTAGAGGATACAGATAAGAAATTTCCTGCTGAAATATCAGGTGGAATGAAGAAAAGAGTTGCATTGGCCAGAGCATTGGTTTTAAACCCTAAATACTTATTCTGTGATGAACCCAATTCGGGTTTAGATCCGCAGACATCTTTGGTAATTGATAAATTAATATACAATTTAACTGATGAGTTAAATATGACTACTGTTATAATCACTCATGATATGAACACAGTTATGGAAAGAGGTGATCATATTATTTATATGCATCAAGGTAAAAAAGAATGGGAAGGTTCAAGTGCTGAAATTATTTATAGTGAAAATAAAACTCTTAATGAATATGTGTTTGCATCACAGTTTTTTAAGGATGCTAGAGAAGCGCGCATTGAAAAAGATAAAGCCAAACGCCAATAATCTAATAATTATATTTTTCTTTCCATAGATATCTCAAATGTTGCCTGTGTTTTTCTTCAGAAGGATTATTACCAGGTTCATATAAAACAGTATTGCTTATTTCACCAGGTAAGAATTCCATTGCAGCAAAGGAGTTTTCTTTATCGTGTGCATATTGATAATCCTTTCCATAATTCATATTTTTCATCAATTTCGTAGGGGCATTTCTTAAACTTAATGGAATAGATAAGTCTCCCGTTTGTCTTACTAAGGCTTGTGCTTTATTTATTGCCATGTAACTTGCGTTACTTTTTGGAGAAGTAGCTAAATAAATTGTGCATTGTGATAAAATTATACGACATTCTGGATATCCAATCATTTGAACTGCTTCAAAGCAATTAGTAGCTAACAATAAAGCATTTGGATTAGCTAAGCCTATATCTTCACTAGCAGCAATTACTAATCTTCTAGCTATGAATTTAGGGTCTTCTCCACCTTCTATCATCCTTGCAAGATAATAAACCGCAGCATTGGGATCAGAGCCTCTAATAGATTTTATAAAAGCAGAAATAATATCATAATGTTGCTCACCTGTTTTATCGTATCTCGCGGGATTGGCTTGAATAATCTGTTGTACTTTGTTATTATCAATGAGGATTTTTTCCCCCATTTCTTCTTTTTCAATAAGTGATTGTACAACTAATTCAAAAAGGTTTAATATTCTTCTTCCATCTCCTCCAGAAAATCGAATTAAACTTTCCCATTCTATTATCTTTATTTCAAAAGATTGTAACCATGTGTCTTTTTCTATAGCTCTGTACACTAAAGCTTTTAATTGTTCCTCTGAAAAAGCATCAAGTACGTAAACTTGGCAACGAGAAAGTAATGCAGAAATTATTTCAAAGGAAGGGTTTTCTGTAGTAGCACCAACTAGAATTATTTCTCCTTTTTCTACAGCTGAAAGTAATCTGTCTTGTTGTGCTTTGTTAAAACGATGTATTTCATCAATAAATAATAAAACTGTTCCTATTTGCTTTGCTTGATCAATTACTGTTCGAATTTCTTTTACACCACTTTCTATAGCGCTTAGTTCGTAAAAAGGGAGATGTGCTTCAGTGGCAATAATTTTTGCTAAAGTGGTTTTTCCGACACCAGGAGGTCCCCATAAAATCATAGAATGTAATTGTCCTGAATTCAAAATTTTACGCAAAGAGCTGTCTCTTCCTATTACAGTTTCTTGACCAATATATTCAGCGAGTGTTTTTGGTCTTATTCTTTCTGCTAAAGGTTTTTTTGTCCCAAAAAGCATAAATTATTTTAAGTTTAATTTCTTTTTTCAAAATTACGAAAATATGAAGAGATAAAAGCATAGTAAAATTAATTTCGTAAAGGAATGAATATTAACAAATCATTGGTTTTAAAGATTAATAATTTGTGTAACTTTATATTTTAACCAATCATGCATTATGAAAAAAATATTTTTAGGATTTGTTTTATTAGGATTAACGCAGGTTTCTTGCTCTACAATTAAAGCTAAAGAAGTTGATAATATTGTAAAGCAAGATGATGTACAAAAACCTAAGCCTGGTTTATACACAAAAATTGGAGACGAATTGCCTGTTTTTCGTATAAAAAAGCAAGATGGTACTATCATTAAAAAAGAAGAATTGATGAATGATAAAAAAACATTTTTAATTCTTTTCAATCCAACCTGTGGTTCATGTATCCAATTGGGACAGACCTTTAAAAAACACGAAAAAGATTTTAAAAAATTCAATGTTGTCTTTGTTGTTGCTAATGGTATGGAAAGTTATTTAGATTACTATTTTGAAGAGACAGCATTAAATAGTATTTCTCATTATTATATAGGTGTAGATGAAGCGAACTTAGCAATAGATGCCAATATTCGTGATGGAATGCCTCAAATCAATATCTATAAACCAGGACTAGTATTGGAAAAAATATACACAGGAAATGTCCCTTTTGATTATTTACAAAAACATTTCTAAATTATGTAATTAATGATAAAGTAAAACCTAAAGAAGTTAATATATTAATTCCTTTAGGTTTTATACTGTATTTAAGTACAATAATTATTATGTAGTTTATTTCTAGTTTGCAATTTTAAGGAAAAGAAGATAATATGTTAAACCTTATATTTTAATAAAATTCTATTCCTCATTGTGTAAGTTAGGAATAAAGGTTTGTGCTTTTTTATAATCTTCAGGGATGCCTATATCTATAAATGGTGCATCCATATAAATACCCTGAATCCTTCCGTTTTTTGCTTCTTTTTGTAAAACTTCAGTTTCCCAGCTAAATTTTTCATTGAAATTTTCCAAACCAAGTGCATCTTTATTAATGAAATAGGTTCCAGCATTTATATAAAAATATTCTTCTGAAATATGAAGTTCTGTATTTTTTTCCTCAAATTTCGTAATAATGCTATTTTTATCTAGAAAAACCTTTCCATATCGAGCTGGATTTTTTTCTTTTGATAGTGCAATGCAAATAGGAAAATTATTATCCACTTTATCCAAAAATTCTTGCATATTAATTGGAAAATAGGTGTCTGCATTCATGACAAACACATTCTTTTCTTTCGATTTCATTAAGGCACGTTTAATAGCTCCTCCTGTTCCTAAAGGTTCTTGTTCTAATGAAGTACTTACTTTAAAAGTGAAAGCTTTGTTTTTTAACCAATCCAATATTTGCTTGCTTTCATATCCCAATGCTAAAATTACATGATCAACCCACTGTGTTTCTAGGTAACTAAATAAATAATCTAAGAAAACATGATCTTGAATTGGAGCTAAAGCTTTTGGTGTATTATCAACTTCAGAACGTAATCTCGTTCCTAAACCTCCCGCCAATAGTATTACTTCTTTCATGAATTAAAATATTCTAAATTACTAAATTCCCAATTTTTTTCTTTTACATGCCTTACTATGCTTTCTAATGCCTCTAGACTTTGTTCTTGCGTATCATGTAAAAGAATAATTTGATTTGGCTTTTTTAAATTTTTAATCACCCTTTTACTTATTTGTTCCGCATTACTTTTTGTATCTAAAGATCGTATCGACCAACCTATAGATTGTAATTCTAATGATTCAAATGCTTTCATTATTCTCGGATTTGTAATTCCGAAGGGTGGTCTTGCTAATTTTGTTTTATAATGTATTTTTTCTTTTAAAAACTCTTGTAAATTTTGATACTCTTCAATTTGATCTTGTGTTTTTTGAAAAGGGCCATGGTTTTGATGATTCCAACTATGTAATCCTATGCTATGTCCTTCTTTTATAATTCTCTCTAAAATTTCTGGATGTTTTTCAGCATTTTTTCCAATAACAAAAAAGGTAGCTTGAATCTTTTCTTTATGTAAAAAATCTAAAAATTTCGGAGTTAAAATTGGATGTGGTCCATCATCGAACGTTAAAGCAATTTGCTTTTGTGGAATGTATTTTATTTCACCATTTTCGTATTTTAAACGAAAACCCATGGTTTTATGTATGCTTTTAAAGAAAAAGTCCCTGCGTATATCAAAAACTCCTCTTATAACTATTAATATGTAAATTAAAATAGATAAGAGGAGCCATAAAATACTTCTACTATTATATAGGACATCTAACAGTAAATGTACTGCTACGATAAGGAATAATATTGTATAAGTAGTAAATTTATTTTTAAACATGATTTAATTTACCATTCCATATTAGGATAAGCTCTCTGCATAAATTGCATTTCTGCAAGGATATAACCTAAGTGTTCAGAATGCACACCATCTTTTCCTCCATTTTGCATCCATGGCATTTCTTCAGGCAAAGAAAGCGTAGCTTCATCTAATACTTCTTTAATATTGACTTTCCATTGTTTTTCTATACTTTCTAAATCTATTAGATTTTCATTACCAAGTAAATCTTTTTCAACTTTGGAATGGGTAAACATTTCACCAACATATGGTAATAAATCTTCTAATGCTTTTTGCATCTTCTTCTTGCTAAGTTCTGTACCATCTCCAAGACGAATCATCCATTCAGAGCTCCAACGTCTATGATATTTACTTTCTTTAATTGATTTTTCTGCTATTGCTTTTAATTGTAAATCTTTTGAATGATTTAAGATATATTCAAAAGCTAAAACAATGAAATGATCATAAAAGAAAGAACGAGTAATAGTATAAGCTATGTCACCATTGGGTTGTTCTACCAAAAGCAAGTTTTTATAATCCCATGCATCTCTTAAAAATGCTAAATCATCTTCATCCAACTTTCCTAAATTTTCAATAATACTAGGAGATTTAAAGTAGGTTTTTTGTTCTTCAATAGAAATTTGATTTAGCTTCTCTGCAGCATATTGATAAAAAGCTCTTGCTTGTCCAATATGATCTAAAGCTATATTGGTCATAGCGATATCTTGTTCTAAAACTGGTCCATGTCCAGTCCATTCTGAAATTCTTTGTCCTAAAATCAAAGAATTATCTGCAAATTGGAGCAAATAAGAAATGTATTTTAAATCTATATTCATAATGTTATCTTTCTTACATGTATTTTACTTCATCTGGTAATTCGTAAAATGTAGGGTGTCTATAAATTTTATCTTCTGCTGGATCATAAAGCATTCCAGCTTCTTCAGGTAGAGAAGCATGAATATTCTTAGATTCCACCACCCATATACTTACACCTTCTAATCTTCTTGTATAAACATCTCTAGCATTTTCTATAGCCATTTGTGCATCAACAGCATGTAAACTACCTACGTGTTTGTGATCTAAACCTGTATTGGAACGAATAAATACTTCCCATAAAGGCCATTCTTTATTATTTGCCATAAATCTAAATTTTTTTGTCTAAGATATAAATTAATAGTCTAATTTTAAAACAGCTAAAAAGGCTTCTTGAGGAACTTCTACATTTCCAATTTGACGCATGCGTTTTTTACCTTCTTTTTGCCTTTCTAATAATTTTCTTTTTCTAGATATATCACCACCATAACAACGAGCAGTAACATCCTTTCTCATAGCAGAAACGTTTTCTCTTGCTACAATCTTTGAACCAATTGCCGCTTGAATTGCTACTACATATTGTTGTCTTGGAACAAGCTCTTTTAATTTTTTACATAATTTTCTACCAAATTCTTCAGCATTGGATTTATGAATTAGTGCGCTTAAAGCATCCACTTTATCTCCATTTAATAAAATATCCATTTTAATAATATCGCTATCCCTAAACTCTAGAAAGCTATAATCAAATGAAGCATATCCTCTAGTTGAAGATTTTAATTTGTCATAAAAATCAAAGACTATTTCAGCCATAGGCATTTCAAAAATTAATTCTACACGACTTGAAGTTAAATAGCTTTGATTTATCAAATATCCTCTTCTTCCCAAACATAGTGTCATTACATTTCCTATATAATCAGGACTTGTAATAATTTGTGCACGAATAAAAGGTTCTTCGATTCGTAATAAGTGGGTAGGGTCGGGCATGTCAGAAGGATTATCAACTTGAACTATAGTTTCAGGTTCCTTTGTGGTATATGCCCTAAAGTTTACGTTGGGTACTGTAGTAATTACAGATTGATTAAATTCTCTTTCTAAGCGTTCTTGAATGATTTCCATGTGTAACATTCCTAAAAATCCGCATCGAAAACCAAATCCTAATGCTTGTGAAGTTTCTGTTTGAAAAGTTAAAGATGCATCATTAAGTTGTAGCTTCTCCATGCAGTCTCTCAGTTCTTCAAAATCTTCATTTGCTACAGGGAAAATACCTGCAAAGACCATGGGCTTTACATCCTCAAAACCCTGAATAGCTTCAGTGGTAGGATTTTCTACTGAAGTTAAAGTGTCTCCAACTTTTACTTCTTTTGCATTTTTAATACCCGTAATTACATAGCCTACATCTCCAGCTTTTACAACATCTTTAGGACTTAAATCTATTTTTAAAGAGCCAATCTCATCTGCTTCATACTTTTTTTGTGTATGAATAAATTTAATTTCTTCTCCTTTCTTTAAGGTACCATTTAAAATTCTGTAATAAACAATTATGCCTCTATAGGAATTAAAAACAGAGTCAAAAACTAATGCTTGAAGTGGTGCTTCTGGATCACCAACTGGTGCTGGAATACGCTCGATAATAGCTTCGAGAATTTGTTCAATTCCAATTCCCGTTTTACCACTTGCATGGATAATTTCTTCTTTCTTACAACCTAATAAATCAATAATTTGCTCTTCAACTTCCTCAATCATAGCGCCATCCATATCTACCTTATTAACTATTGGGATGATTTCTAAATCATTATCAATAGCTAAATATAAATTGGAAATAGTTTGTGCTTGAATTCCTTGAGTTGCGTCAACTAATAATAATGCTCCTTCACAAGCTGCTAAAGCTCTACTAACTTCATAGGAGAAATCCACATGACCAGGAGTGTCGATTAGGTTTAATGTGTAATTTTCTCCTTTATGGATATGTTCTACTTGGATGGCTTTACTTTTTATGGTAATCCCTTTTTCCTTTTCTAAATCCATATCATCTAAAACTCGGGATTGCATTTCCCTTTCTGTAACCGCTTTAGTACTTTCTAATAAACGGTCAGCCAACGTGCTCTTGCCATGATCAATATGAGCAATAATGCAGAAATTTCTAATGTTCTTCATAAAATAAATAAACTGAATACACAGTTATGCGAAAATACAATTTTTTAAGCACTTATTATGTATTTTTTAATTTTTTCATTAAAGTGCCTTGCTTCTTCTATCTGTTTCTTACTTTTACTATACTTTTATTAAAGATAAATGTATAATATACTAATTAAATCATTATATAATGGCAAGAAAAAATTCTAAATGGAAGAGTTATTTACAAAACATTGTGTTTCATTCAGACACAGCTTTGGGTAGATTATTTGATTTAACTTTATTATTAGCAATTGTTTTAAGTGTACTTGTAATTTTATTTGATAGCGTTCCATCCATACATCATGAGCATCATGAGTCTTTGTATGTTGTGGAATGGTTCTTTACAATCTTGTTTACCTTAGAATATATTTTAAGAATTTATATAGCTGATAATAAAAGGAAGTATATTCTGAGTGGACTTGGAATTGTAGATTTTTTATCAATTATTCCAGCATATTTAGGGATATTTTATATGGAATATCAGTTTTTACTTGTGTTTCGTAGCTTGCGTTTATTGCGTGTTTTTAAAATTTTAAAACTAAGTGCTTATTTAAGAGAAAGTAACTATATAATAAAAGCTTTGTATAATAGCTATAGAAAAATCATGTTATTTATGATGTTTATAGTTATTATGGCTTTAATCATTGGTTCCGCTGCATATATAATTGAAAAAGATACACCAGGTTTTGAAAGTATTCCAAAAAGTATTTATTGGGCTGCTGTTACCATAACAACTGTTGGTTATGGAGATGTTACTCCAGCAACACCTTTAGGACAAGCTTTGGCACTGATAGTTATGGTTTGTGGTTATAGTATTATTGCAGTGCCAACTGGTATTGTTACATCAGAATTGACTAGAGAACGATATGAAGCAAGAAATCGAAATAATCTAGTTAAATATTGTCCAGAATGTGGATTTAAAGAACATGATTATGGAGCAATTTATTGCTTGCTTTGTGGTCATACTTTAAAGGCTAAACAACAAGATAAGGTAAAAAAGAAAATGGATGAATAAAATTTCTGTTATTTACTAAGTAAAACTTGTGCAAAGCTCTGTACACCTTCTTCTCTTCCAACAAATCCCATTTTTTCAGCAGTAGTAGCTTTGATAGAAATATCTTCATAGTCTATTTCTAAAAGTTCGCTGATTACTTTTCGCATTTGCGGTATATAATCTTTAATTTTGGGTTGCTGTAAACAAATCGTGCTATCAATATTTACTATTTTCCATCCTTTTAATTTTATCATTTGATAGCAATCTTTTAATAAAATTTTACTATCTATATTTTTGTACTTAGAATCTGTGTCAGGAAAATGAGTACCTATATCTCCCATGCTTAAAGCACCGAACAGCGCATCTGTTATGGCATGAAGTAATACATCTGCATCAGAATGACCAATTGCTCCCTTAGAGTGTGGAACTTCTATACCTCCTAAAATGAAGGGATGTCCTTCTTTTAATTGGTGAAAATCTACGCCTAGACCAATTCTAATTTTCATAATTTTATTTTTTAAACACAAAGATAAAAAAACGAGCGTAATTTATTACACTCGTTTTTTATAAATTTCTTCTTGCTTTATTATTCCTGTTTTCCTAATTGATCAAAATCAAAAGTTAAGGAAAATCGCAAAGTGTTGGATAAAGGATTTCTCGTTGTAGAAGATCCTGAAGGAACTAAATAAGAGAAGTTTAATCCGAATATATTATATTTTATACCCACGCCAGCGGTTAGGTATTGCCTATTCCCATTATCTTTATGCTCATAATAATAACCTGCTCTTAAAGCAAATTGTTGCTGGTACCAATATTCTGCTCCTACAGCAATATTGGTACCAAATCCTTTTGGAGCATGTTTAAAGGATTCAAAGATACCCGTTACTACTCCCATATCTTGATAATATTCTGTATCCCAAAATCTATCGCCATTTTCATCTTCTTTCTCAATTGGAGCTGGAACTAAAGTTTTTTGTAAGTCTACTCCAAATGCTAATTCGCTATATCTGTCAAACTTGTAATTATAAGCAGCACCTAAACCTAAACGAGCAGGTAAGAAATCTTTATTTCTTTCACTGTAGGTAATCTTTGAACCAACATTAGTTAATACTGCCCCTGCATTAAAAGTACCAGCTTGCTCATCTGCTAATTGAGAAGTAGTAGTGTAAAATACACCTAAATCAGCTGCAAAAGCATTTCCAGGTTTTGATTCTGCTCCAATTTCTGTGGCTCCTGCACCAGATACTATATTAGAATGTATATAGCGTAAGTTAGCACCTAAAGATAAATGTTCCGATAAATCTCTAGAGTAGCCTAAATCAAAAGAAAATTCTCTTGGACTTCCTGTTCCAATGTGTTCTCCTTGGATATCAGTAAATTGGATATCGCCTAAATTAAAATAACGTAAAGAAGCACTTATCGCTTGATTGTCGTTTTCGCCAAATTTAGCATAGCCAGATAAATAGCCTAAAAATACATCTTTTACTATATCACTTAACCAAGGAGTATAAGTGATAGAAAAGCCATATTTATCTTTATTTTTTACTACCTTACCTACATTCCAATATTGGGAATTTGCATCAGGACTTATTGCTATACCTACATCACCCATAGCTCCGCTTCTTGCATCGGGAGAAATTGTTAAAAAAGGTACAGCAGTTCCAACTGCTCCTGTTCCTACTTTTTTTCCATCTAAACTTGTTTGTCCAAAACTGCTTTGGCTCATTAACAATCCTGATAAAAGGATTGCACCAGTAATTCTTAAATGCTTATACATACAAAGTGTAAAATTGTTAAACTAAATAATTGAGTAGTAAAAGTTATTTCAATAAGCGAAAATTGATTTTAAAGGTTCAAAGATACATTAATTTTCTAATTTGCATTACTTCTTGGTCTTTTTAACGTAAGTACAATAACTTTTGGTATGCTTGATCTAAAATTTCTTTATTATGTAGTATTCTAACTCTGTAAAAATATATACCTCTTTCAACAGGCATTTCTTTTTTATTCTTACCATCCCATTCAATATAAATTTTGTTGCTTTCAGAGTTTATATTCTTTTTGAATTGCTTTACCAAGGCCCCTGAGCTGGAAAATATATCCACTTCCACTTCTAAGTCCATTAATTTCAAATTATGTTCAAATGCTATGGTTGTTTTTCCTTTAAAAGGATTAGGGAAATTAGCTAAGTTCTTTATTGCTAAATTTTCTTCGTCTTGTTTTCGAACTTCAAAACGTATATATCCCTCTCCCATGTTATTATGCACATCCCATGCTCTAACTCGAATAAAATATTCCCCCTCTTTTAAGTTGTATAAAGGATAATAAGCATATCCTTTATGTGGACCTTCAGAACTGGATTCGAAAAATGAATTTAAAACTATTGGATTTTTAGTATCTTCATTTAAAATAGCAACAAAATCATGACCAACAGAAGAGCCTGATATATTGAAACCAATATCATCTTCTAAATCTATAAATAAAACTGGATTAGGATCACTAAATCCTGTTCTATGGTATAAAGAATCATATAAGTACACTTTTACTGTTGGTGGAATATTATTATCTGTTGCATTTTCACTATATCCTCCAATAGTAATATTTTGACTTAAACCCATTGCATCTTCATTTTCATTGTATGCATACAATGCTATTTTACCACTTCCAAAATCAAAATTGATATCCTTTGGAAGGATGATTTCTATTTCAAATTCACCATTTTCTACTCTTGCTTTTTGATTTACAATAATATTAGTTTGTGATTCAAAGTCGGGCGTAGTACCTTCAAAATCATTTATAGTTTGTACTACTTGTTTTTGACCATAAACATGTAATTCTATTGTTCCATTAAAATCAGGCAAATTGTTTCCTGAGTATTCTTGGATACGACCTTTAAGTTTGTATTTTCCTAAAGCTTTTAAGGTGTCCGTTAGAATTAGAGTGCCTTCTTTATTTTCATAAATAGAATCAAGTATTACCTCATGTTTTGGAAAAGCCAATTGCATACCTGGGTCTCCTAACAAGGCAAACTTGGAAGAATTAGAACTGATGCTGGTGTTTTTTCCATCTTTGTAAGCTTCGCCTAATGTTTTATATTTCCCTGTGGAGCTTCTATTGAAAATTTGGTCCACCAGGTTGGTTGTTAAAGCTGTTGAGCTGTTTGCGTATACCGCTTGAGTTGTTGTAATAATAGAGATGGCACCTCCTTTATCATTTAAAACTATTTTAGTTCCAGCCGATCGCTCTTCTGGATTAGGTTCATCATATCTTCCAAAATCACATGTTGCTGTAATTATCAAAGGTAAAGCGTCATAATTTGTCCATCTTCCATAATCTTCGGGCGTTAATATTGCTTCATGCGACCAACGAACAGGACTTCCATGACCACTATAAGACATGTAAAATGTACCAGCATAAATTCTTTCATTAATTGCTTGGTTCATTGTAGGATATCTATTTCCAGAAGCACCTGATTCTACCTTGTGGGCATCACTATAAATTTTATGGATAGTAAATTCTGGTAAGTTTTGAAGAAAGGGTTGAGAGATAGATTCACAATCTTCCAAATGATTCATTCCTAACTCTTTATCATCTGCAACTAATGCGGCTTGCATTTTCCAAGAGCCAAAGGAAGAAGCACTGTGATAGTTCTTTAGTTTGTTAATATAGTTTTTAGCCTCCTCCTTGCTAGTAGCTGGAATACGACCAATTCCAATATCCATAAAGGCATTAAAAGAGCCTATATCTTCCCCATGATCCAAATATGCAAAGAAGTCATCTGTAGGGTAGGTGTTTACATATCCTTCAGAGTTTAATGTTTGATAGGTTGGTACAAAATTAGTATTGGGACTAATAATATTTTTATAATCAAAAGAGGCTGCGCCAAATAATAAAACATTTTGTAATTTTTTGTTCTCATTTTCTCCTTTTTCATACATATGCTTAATGAAATTTCTTATAGCTGCAATATCTTGACTTCCGGAAGAAAATTCATTGTATATCTTTTTGACCTCCACCACTTGTACGTCGGTTCCAAATTTTTCTCTATGAAATTGAGCTAAATTTTCTGCTTCTTCTAAGAAATTTCTAGCGGTTATTATGAGGTAGTTTGTTGCTGGAAGTCCGTGCAAATTTTGATTGCTGACTTCGCCTACTAAATCTGGTTTATTAAAGCTACTGCCCGAAAAGCTAATATAATGTTGCACTTTGCCTGCTTTATCATTAAAATATAAATTATTGTTTTGAAATGTACCTTTTACCTGATATATTTCATTTACATCACTTATATTCCAGACGATACCTTGATTATTAGCATTTTTAACTTCGTAAGTTACATATTCTTGTTCTGTATAATTTAAAGGTTCAAAACTTCTAAAGGTTTGTCCTTCATTTGAAAAGCGTATTTGTTGTTTATAATTTGCTTCTACAAAACCAAGATACGCATTTGAATTTCCATGAAGAGTGTATGTTATTTGCAAGTTTTCATTTTGTCCTTGGGTAGGATAGCTATAACTTTTAATATCTTCAATAATCTTATAATTAACCCCTATCGAATTAAAGGTTTGGCTACCTAAACTGTGATTATTTATAGTTATTTGAGTTTGATTATTATTGTTATTGCTTGCTACTGCGTTTTTAATTCTAATCTTTGCATCACCTATTGCATTTTTAAAAGGGAGTTGAATTTTATGTGATAAATTAGAGCTCGCAGAGTTGATTCTGTCGCTATACCATTGCTTTCCCATTCTTGTTGGTTGTACTTCATCTTTATGGTATAAAAAGTAATCTGAAGATTTGGTAATTGTATCTTCGGAAATCTCGTTAGAATAGTCTTTGAGTAAAATTTTTTTTCCATTCCCATGATCAAAACTTATGAAATAATAACTTTTATCTTCATAATAATGTTGCAAATGGCTAAAAGTAGAGTCGCTATTAGCTATCCATCCTGTTGGTCCTGGACTGTAAAATAAAACATAATCTGAATTGCTCATTTGTGTGTTAGAAGAAGAATAGAAGATTGCATTTTCTACTAAATCATCCATTTGATTGGTATCTACGGTTTCTCCTAAAATTGTACCTCCATGACCAAAAATACGTAAATGCTGAAAATTAACATTATTGGTTGAGATGCCATTATCATTTAAAAAAGCCTTGTCAATTTTATATAAGCCCTCTTTTGGTACAGATATTTTATACCATTTTCCAGTTGATAATAATGAGGTTTCTGCACTTTGAGGTTTATATTTACTTTCACTTTCGGATTTTTCTACTAAACTATAATGAATAGCTAATTTGTAATCTTTTAGTTCAAAATTGTTTTGCTTTTTTAAAGAACCATAAGGAACTAAAACTCTTAGCATTTTTTGTCCGCTACTATTCCCAACAAAGTAATCTAAATTCCTTGAAATGCTATTTGCATTTTTTGCTATAAGTTCAACAGAATGGACATGCTTGTCATTTTCTAAATAAATAGTTTGAATATGGTATTCGTCATCATAGAGTTCATTAGTATATATAGGACTTCCTTTAACAAATTTCGTATATTGTGCATTTGTTAGTAGTGAAAAAGTTAAACTTATTAATAATAGGCTTAAAAAAAAACCAAGCTTTGGCATAATTGGAGTTTATTTTGCTTAAAATTACAAAACAAAATACAATTTACGTGTTAATAAAATTAAAACTATTGAATATTTAGTTCAAATTGCTGTTTTTGAACATTTTGATTTGCGTCACTAGCTTCAATTTGTACGTTATGCTTGCCTCTAGGAAAATCCAAGGGGATCTTATAGTAAAATATATTTTTTGCACGTCGCATGTTTAACCAAGAACCATCCTCAAGTTTGGCCTCAAATGAAGCAATGTAGGTAGACTCTTCCTCTACTTGTATACGGATAATATCTCCTGGTTTTAGTTGATTTCTAGAGAGTACAGAGATTTTTGGAGCTACAGTATCTATAGCTACATGATAATGCCCAAAGCTTTGTATAGGTGCTATTGCGTAGCCTTTTTCAAATTTTGCTGGAATGGCATTTTGGGCTGCCTGTCCTGGTAAAGAGCTGGCTTGGATTGGATGTGAAAATATAAGTTTAGAGCGAAGGTGAAGAGGTAAAGGTTTTAATAACCTAATGCCTAATTCCATAGCTTCATGAATTGGAAATTCTTGAGCATTAATAGTGATGATAGGGGAGAGTAAATGCGCTTCCTTTTTTTCTTTATATTTAAAAGTGATAGTGTCATAAACACTTAAAGTCTTGCTGTTTAGATAAAAGTATTCTTTAGTGAAATTTTGAAACAACCCTGGAATCAATTCTTCATTTTTGTAATTATATTTCAATTTTGTACTTTCTTCTGCTATTTGTTCTTGTTTTTTTAAAATTTCAAATTGAATGGAGCTTTTATTGGTATAATAATCCTCTATTTCAATTCTAATTTTTTGTTTCCCTTCTCTTAATTTTATAGCACCATTGTTATTAGAAATCGGATAAAGTTGAAGATGATTGTTTGGAAGTATATATAATAATTGAAAAAAACTTTTTTTATTAGCATACTGAACGTAATCTATATAGCTATTCATCATTCTATTAATACTCAAATCAATTTTGTCAATTTTCGTTTGAAAATGTAAGGAGTCATTAAGGAATAGTTTAATAGAATAAATACCAAGCCAATTATTACTGCCATTCATAAAATCTTTAACTTCAAGACTGAAAAATACTTTGTCTTTATTAGTAATAATTAAATCACCTGTGTATTTATTATTTCCTTGAGCTATTAAAGAATAAATATCTGGACTTTGTTTGTAAAGTGATTCCTGTGCATTGTAAATTGCAATTTTCGAAGGTTTGGGAGCGATTTTATCTTGTACTTGAAAAGCAGGAAATGCTGAAGGGTTTAAAGCTTGATTTGTTCCTGTTTCTCTAATTTCAAAATGTAAATGAGGAGCCACACTTCCTCCAGTATTTCCTGAAAGAGCGATCTGTTCTCCCTTTTTTATAGGTAAAATACCTTCCTCTATTGATATGTCAATATTCCATTTCTTATTTTTTTCTTGATGCTTTTCTAAATAGTTTTGAATAGCAGGAGAAAAAGTATTTAAATGAGCATATACAGATGTAAGGCCATTTGGATGTGTGACATATAAACAATGTCCATATCCTGTATGACTCATAGATATACGGCTTATAAAGCCATCTGCTACTGCAAAAACTTCAAGATTTTCTTTTTGGTTAGTTTTTAAATCTAAACCAGTATGAAAGTGATTGGGCCTGCATTCACCAAAGTTGCCTGCTAGAAATAATGGAATATTTAAAGGGGAACGAAAGTCACTTTTAGTTTCTTGCACCCAATCTGTTAATGATTTTTGTGCAAAAACAGAAGGGGTGATTAATAAAAATAATAATATTAGGGATTTAATATTCATTAGCTTAACATCTTTAAACTTTTCTTTAAAGCTATTATAAATTGATCTACTTCTGCTTTGGTGTTATAAAGACCAAAGGATGCTCTAATAGTTCCAGGGATATTAAACGCTCGCATTAGAGGCTGGCAGCAATGATGTCCCGTTCGAACTGCAACTCCTTGCATATTTAAAAGTTCACCTACATCAAAGGGATGTGTGTTTTTAAAATTAAATGAAATTGCTCCTGCTTTTTTTAAATCTTTTGCATATATAGTGATATCCTCTAATTCGCTTAATTGACTTTCTGCATATTCTATGAGTTCAGACTCGTGAGCAGTAATATTTTTCATGCCAATTTTGTTTACATAATCCAAAGCATACCCTAAACCTATAATGCCACCGATATGCGGAGTTCCTGCTTCAAATCTAAAAGGGCTTTCATTATATGTAGCATGATCCATGAATACTTCTTTAATCATTGATCCTCCTCCTTGATAAGGCGGTAATTGATTTAATAACTCTTCTTTACCATATAATACACCTATACCGGTTGGACCATAAATTTTATGACCAGAAAATGCTAAGAAGTCAATATTTAATTCCTGCACATCAATAGCTTTATGTTGTATACTTTGAGCGGCGTCTACAACAATGAAAATGTTATTTTCTTTAGCTATTTGTATTATCTCTTTTATAGGATTTATAGTTCCAAAGGAGTTAGAAACCCAAGTAATACTTATTATTTTTGTATTGGGATTGATTAGTTTTTTTAAATCTTCAATATTTAAATTTCCTTCTTTTTGAACTTTCCAAGTTTTTATCTTTGCCTTCGTTTCTTTTGCAATAATTTGCCAAGGCACTAGATTAGAATGATGCTCCATCTCTGAAAGGATAATCTCATCATTCTCTTTTAAGCAAAATTTACCTAAACTGTGCGCTATCAAGTTTAAACTATCAGTAGTGCCCTTAGTAAATAGTATTTCATTTGTGCTTTTTGCATGAATGAAATCTCGCACTTTCCTTCTTGCTTCTTCTTCTTGATCAGTAGCTATTTGGCTTAGATGATGTACACCTCTATGCACATTGCTATTGGTTTTGAAATAAAAATCTTGAAGAGCTTGAACAACAATATTGGGTTTGTGCGTTGTGGCACCATTGTCTAAATAAATTAAGGGATTTCCATTAACATTTTGATGCAAAATAGGAAAGTCTTTTCGTATTATATTTAAATTCATAAGAGTCTTTAAAGTATTTATCCACAAAGATAAGAAAATGTAGCTTTAGAAATTATAATTCTTATTTATTAGCTTATATTTGCGCTTATACACATAGGTAAAGAGGTTATTAAGGTTTGTAAATGGGGTTGTTGACCTTTTTTCTTGAGTTATCCACATCGTTTTGTCGATTATCCACATCTTGTTCTTGGAAAAGCGATGTTTTGTTCCATTCTCGTTGGTTTTTAATGACTTATGTTTCTTCTTTAATGTGGATAAAATATTTTGTGTCAAATTGTGGTAAATTGTGGTAAAAGTTGTTATTTTGTATTTATAACAAGTATTAAAACCGCTAATAATGAGCTTTTTTTTAGGAGAATTTGAAATTGCTATGGATGCTAAGGGGCGCATTATGCTTCCTGCAGCTTTCAGGAAGCGTTTTGAAGAAAAGCTTGAATCAGGCTTCATTATTAAAAGAGCAATAGGAGCTCAGTGTTTGGAGTTTTATACTGCAGAGTCTTGGAAACCAATTCACGAGGAGTTGGAAAGTATGGTGGAGTTTAATCCGCGCGTAGCGAAATTTAAGCGATTGTTCTTGGATGGAGCTTCTGAGGTGGAAATGGATGGAAGTGGTAGGATTTTAATCCCAAAACCTTTGCAAGAGTATGCTAATCTTAGTAAAAAACTTCTTTTTGCATCTAAAGGAAATAAGGTAGAGATTTGGGATAGAGATGCGTATTATAATTATATATCGGAGAATGCAGATGAATTAGAAGATTTAGCATCAGAGTTGTGGGGTGATTCAGTAACGAAACCTAAAAATTAAAATTATGAATGCTTCCTATCAGCATATGTCGGTGCTTCCTGAAGAGACTCTACGAGCTTTAGAGTTGCGAAAGGATGGTTTATATGTAGATGCTACTATGGGTGGTGCTGGTCATACCAAGATGATATTGCAAAAGTTAGGTTCAGAAGCTAGGATGGTGTTGTTTGATCAAGACGAGGCTGCTTGGGGAAATGCTCCTAAAGAT
>DATGSF010000197.1:0-8561 GCA_035302865.1 Chitinophagaceae bacterium | reverse complement strand
TATTAAAAAAGTATCCCAATACTTGGGGACCAATTTATAGGAAATATGATTGCTCTTATGCAGAAGCAAAAGATGATATTATTGCACAATTAAAAAAGAATTTTCTGCTTATGTTAAAGGATAATAAAGATTAATCATCCTTAAATCGTTGATAATAATCTTTAAGAATTGTTTCAATAAATTCTGTATAGCTATTTTCCTTATGATTTATATTTAAAACCTTTTCTATTCTTTGTCCCACTTTTTTGTGATTTAATGCTTTGTTGCGTTTATTTCCTTTATCGTAATGTAGTTTAATGATATTTATATCCTCGTCATTAAGATTCATTACTTCGGGATATTTTATTTTATAAGTTTCTTTTGGCTCATGAGATAATGTTTTAGATAATGAAAAGTTTGGAATGGTTTTTATTACTGTAGTATCTGCAGCTAAATCACCTAATCTTTGTGATTTTTTAGATATAATAATACTCAAAACACCTGCTACAGCTCCAAACATCCAAATATCAACTAATCTTAAAACTAATCGTATAAAATAGTCCCAGATTGTGGCTCTTGAACCATCAATTTTTACAACCTTTATTTTCATAATCTTCTTGCCAATACTCTGTCCTTTAAATATAAGTTCCATTAAAAAAGAATAAAGAAATACAGGTATAAGCATTATAGAATATATAGCATTAATTGTCCAATTATCTAAATTATTTAAGTTATCATGAGAAATGAGTTTAAAACAGAAAAATAAATAACTTAATATTATAGCATAATCAAATACTGATGCTAATATTCTGTATCCTATACTTGCTAAATTATAGGAGATTGTAACATTTTGTGGTGTATTAATATCCAATTTTTGCATATGTTTGTTATTGAATTCTTAATAGAAATAAAATATAATGAGAGAGGCAGCTTTTATTGAGCAAAATAAGGAAAAATGGCTAGAAATAGAAAAAAGCATTAAAAATAAAAATATTATTGATCCAGAGATATTAGCTAATTACTATATTGAGTTGACCAATGATCTAGCTTATGCACAAACATTTTATCCAAAGAGTAAAATTGAGGAGTATCTTAATTTGCTAACATCTTCTGCCCATCAATCTATTTATACAGATAAAAGAAACTCTAAAAATCAAATTATATGGTTTTTTAAAGAGCATATACCTTTGACAATTTATGAGAGTCGAAAATATATTCTTTATAGCTTTTTAATCTTTTTTATATCAATTCTCATAGGTTTAGTATCTTCTAAACATGATAATGCTGACTTTGTTAGGCTTATTTTAGGCGATTCCTATGTGAATACCACTATTAATAATATAGCAAATGGTGATCCAGCTGCTATTTATGCTTCTGGTGGAGCCTTGGGCAGTTCTATCGCAATTACTATTAATAATATAAAAGTTGCTTTTTTTGCTTTCGCTTTAGGGATATTTTTAAGTGTGGGCACCGCTTATATATTGTTTCATAATGGAGTGTTGTTGGGAGCTTTTCATTATCTGTTTGTTAGGTATGATGTATTAGGTGAAGCAATGACTGCCATTTGGATTCATGGTACTATTGAAATAGCAATGATAATACTGGCAGGAGCATGTGGTATACAAATGGGCAATAGCATATTGTTTCCGAAATCTTATAAAAGAATTGATTCATTTAAATTTCAAACTAAAAAGGCAGGAACGATATTGGTAAGTACTATTCCATTTTTTATAATAGCAGGATTTTTAGAGGGATATGTGTCGAGGCATTATATGACTTCAATATATCTGTCTTTAGCTATAATTCTTCTTTCTATTCTCTTACTAACATTCTATTATATATATTTACCCTTAAAAATTGCAAAGAAACAGAATGAAAAAACAAATATTTGAATTTGAAAAAGAAAGAGGTTTTGGGGATTTAATACAAGATTATATATTTATGTATAAAAATCACTTTAAACATATACATAGATTAATTTTTAGATCATTTATTCCTTTTATCGCTTTTTTTGTTGTGATTGCTTACTTTTTTATGAAACAAATAAAAAGTAATAATCTTGGAAGTATGTATTCTTTTCTGGATTATAATAAGTTCTCTTTTATTATAACTTCCTTTTTAGCCTTAATATGCTTGTGGTTATTGAGCTTATTTTGTGCAGCATTTGGTATAGAATATATATATATACTTAAAGAAAGAAAAGATACTGATTTTAGTTCAAAAGAGGTGTTTTCTCAAATTAGAAGCCAATTCCCAAAATATTTTAATTTCTTTTTTAGTTCTATAGTTATTTTATTATTAATATCTATACCATTGGTATTGATTGCAGTTGTTTTAATGTTGATTCCTATTATAGGAACATTAGCATTAGGAGTTTTATTTGCTATGCTTAATGTATATTTAGTATGTTGTTTTTTACTCTATAGAGAGGAGAGATCAGGTTTATGGGAAAGTTATAAACAGGGTTTAAGTTTAGTAAAACCCAAAATAGTAATTTATGGTTTGGCGGCATATGTTTTTCAAATGCTAATGCAAATTTTTCTGTCTTTTATTTTCTTTGTTCCTGCTTTAATTTTAATTTTTTTAAGTGTTTTTGTTCTAGATATAGAAGAATTATTTTATGAAAGCTATTGGGGCGAAATTTTAGGGTCTGCTTTTGGAGGAATATTGTCAATATTTATAATTATAGCAGCTATTTATATGTTGTTTTTTTATAGCCTACAATATTTTAGTCTTATAGAATATAAGTTTCAAGAGAATTTTGATGCAAGTATAGATAAAATTGGAAGTGAAATTGATAAAGATGAAGAATCCTGGTAAATATTTTGCACTTTATGGATACAGCATATTTTTAAATCTTGCTGTTCTTATTTTATTATGCATTACTTTATCTTCTTTTGCAAATGGAGTTGATTCTAATGAAGAAAAAAAGATATTGATTGAGAATAATAAAATATATCCTGATTATAATTATTATAATTATGATAAGAATACTCAAGTTTATGCACAAGAAGAAATTGAAAAAAAGCATAAAATATTAGTCAGAAAATATAATTCTAAACCTTTTGATTATGAAGAAAAGGAACTTAAGCATTTAAGCCTGTGGCAAAGAATTCAAAGAAAAATAAATGATTTTCTTCAATCCTTACTACCAGAAAATTCTATTGTAGATTCTGAGAAATTTTTGAATTATTCATTATTGTCTATTTTTATAGTAACACTTCTATATCTTTTATATAAAATAGTCTTTTCAACGGAAAGAACTAAGGTAAATAGATTGAAAGAAAAAGAAAAGTCAAAAATAACATTTATTGAAGAAAATCTTTTGAATGTAGATTTACAAGCCTATCTTCAAGAGTCTGAAATTAATAAAAATTACACATTGTCCGTCCGGTATTTGTATTTATGGACGATTCAGATTCTTGCGAATAAGGGCTATTTGAAATGGAGTCCACGAAAAACCAACCATGAAATATATAAAGAGATAAAAAATGAGGAGATTAAAAATGAATTTCAAGACCTCTTGAATGTGTATCATTATGTTTGGTTCGGTGATTTTCAAGTGCATTCCCATAAGTATGAATCAATTAAAGAACAATTTTTAAATTTTCATAAGAAGGTATAGATATGAAAAACGGGAAATATATTAGTGTTTTTTCTTTACTAATAATTTTTATTGGAATTGTTCTTATTGATATTAATCATAAAGACCCAATAGATTGGACTATGCATTTTCGTTCTGATAAAAAGTCACCTTATGGAACTTATGTCTTAGAAAAAGAATTAAATACAATTTTTAATAAGGATGCTAATATTTCAAAAATTCAAGATAATCTATATAATACCTTAAGTGAGGGCCATATAACAAATACATCAGGGATTGTATATGTAGATGAAAAGTTTTATGAAGGTAGGGCAAATATTACACTCCTGTTAGAAGCAGCGGAATCGGGCTCTTCAATATTTATTGCTACTGAACGAATTGAAAGCTTATTAAGGGATACCTTGGGTTTTAAATTTGAAGACTTTAATGAATCCAAAGCAAAAAGCAAATTAAGAGAAGAATTAAATATACGGTATTATTTATCGAACAATTCAGAAAAATATATCTTACTCGATAGAGTACAAGTGCCAAAGGTCTTTACTAAAATGGATAAAGACAAAACAGAAATATTAGGTTCGGTGGAAATTCAAGGAAAAAAATATCCTAATTTTATTCGCATTAAATATGGGAAAGGAGAGTTTCTAATTCATATTGAACCGGTCTTGTTTACTAATTATTATCTTTTACAAGAAGAACCCTTTTTCTTAGCCCATCAGTCTTTATCTTACATTAAAAAAAACAATATATTCTGGTATAATAGTAGTTACGAATATAAAGAATCTTATTCCACCTTACGCGTACTTCTTAACAATAGAGGTTTAGCCACTGCTTGGAGATTGTTATTAATAGGTGCCATTCTTTTCATGATTTTTAAAAGTAAAAGAGAACAAAAAGCTATACCGATAGTAAATAGTGAGAAGAATCAATCACTTGAATTTGCTAGAATAATTAGTTCCTTATATTATGAGAATGGAAATCCAAAAAATATGATTAAAATGAAAATTAATCATTTTCTATTCGTCCTAAGAAAATCAGCATTTATAGAAACAGAAAATACTCTAGATGAAAGATTCATTAGCACATTAAGCCAAAAATATATCTTATCTGAAAAGGAGCTATATGCATTATTTTTTGAACTAAAAGAATTAGAAGCATTATTAAATCCTTCTGAAAAAGATTTAAAAAGAACCCAATATTTAATTGAGAAATTTAAAGAAAAAATAAATTTATGACAACAGGTAATTATGAAAAATTTGCACCTTTTGAAAATCGCTTAGATTTAAGTGCTCTCTTAGAAAAAGTTGCATCGATACAATCTGAAATAAAAAAAGTTATTGTAGGTCAAGAACAAATGATTGAGCTATTGCTTATCACTTTGCTTACAGGAAGACATAGTATTATTGAAGGAGTTCCAGGTGTTGCAAAAACCTTAACAGCTCGACTTTTAGCTCAAGTTGTAGATACAGGATTCTCTAGAATTCAATTTACTCCAGACTTAATGCCTTCTGATATTACTGGCACCTCTATTTTAAATATTAAAAACAATGTTTTTGAATTTATTGAAGGTCCTATCTTTAGTAATATTGTACTAATAGATGAAATTAATCGTGCACCCGCTAAGACTCAAGCTGCTTTATTTGAGTGTATGGCGGAAAATCAAGTATCTGTGGATGGGATAACGCATCAATTGAATGATCCATTTATGGTTATTGCCACTCAAAACCCAATTGAACAAGAAGGAACATATAAATTGCCGGAAGCACAGCTTGATCGATTCTTATTTAAAATAATTGTAGAATATCCAAGCTTTGAAGAAGAAGTTGAATTAATTTATAGACATCATAAAAGAGAAAAACCTGCTGAAAATATAAAATTGGAAGCGTGTATTAATGAAGATGAAATTCTCTATTTTAAGAACTTAATCCAAAAAATATATGTCCATGAGCAAATAATAGAATATATCGCTAAAATAGTGTATAAAACAAGAAATAGTTCTCATTTGTTGTTAGGTGCATCACCAAGAGCATCAATTGCAATACTTGAAGCATCCAAAGCATTAGCAGCTATAAATGGACGTGACTTTGTTACTCCAGAAGATATAAAATATGTTTTATATCCGATTATAGGTCATCGAGTTATACTTACTCCTGAAAGAGAAATGGAAGGGTTTAATACAAAAAGTATAATAATGCAAATTATTGAAAGTGTAGAAATTCCAAGGTAATGAGGTTGATTAAAAATTTATATTTAAGCCAACAGTTTTTTGCTTTTATAATTTTTGCAGTAGTAGGCTTTGTGTTTTCATTCTTTTTTCCATTTTTGCACTCTATTATGCTTGGTGCAATTATTGTTTTTTTAATAGTTGTACTATGGGATTTTTTAATATTATTTATTCCTAGTAATCCTATAATAATTAAAAGAATCTATCCGGAAAAATTATCTAATGGAGATATTAATGATTTTTATGTATTTATTGAAAATCTATATTCTTTCTCAATAAAATTTAGAGTAATAGAGGAGCTGCCTATTCAATTTCAAATCCGTGATTTTAATAGGAGGGGAGAGGTAGATACACAAAAAAGCATTAAAATTCATTATACACTAAGGCCAACAAAAAGAGGTGAGTATATATTTAATTCTTGTCATGTTTTTGTGCGAAAATTGGGATTTGTAGAAAGAAGAATAAGTATTGATGATAAAAGAAATCTTATTTGCTTTCCTTCCTTTTTGCAATTGAAAAAATATCAATTATTAGCTACAACAAATCGTTTAAATGAATTAGGAATTAAAAAACTTCGTAGAATCGGAAATACATTAGAATTTGAAAGTATAAAAGAATACCAAAGAGGAGATGAATATAGATTTATTAATTGGAAGGCAACGGCAAAAATGCAAAAAATTATGGTTAATCAATACCAAGATGAAAAAGCACAACCCATTTATTCTTTTATAGATAAAGGGCGAGCTATGCGTATGCCTTTTGATGGAATGACTTTATTAGATTATGCTATCAATGCTAGTTTAGTCTTATCAAATATTACAATTGTAAAAGAAGATAAAGCAGGCATTTTGACATTTGCAGAAAAAATTGAAGATCATGTTCCTGCAGCAAAAAGAAACCATCAAATGTATTTAATCAATAAAGCATTATATAAGATCAAAACAGATTTTAAAGAAACTGAATTTGGAAAATTGTATGCTTATACTAAACAGCATATTAATCAAAGAGCTTTATTGTTTTTGTTCACAAATTTTGAAACTTCTGATGCATTAAAGAGACAAATGAAACATATTAAACTTTTAAACAAAAGCCATTTAGTAGTAGTGATTTTATTTAAAAATGTGGAATTATTAAAGCATGCCAGAGAAAAAAACAATAAAAATATTCATGAAATTTATACCCAAATTATAATAGAAAAATTTCTTTATGAAAAAGAACTTATTATACAAAAATTAAAAGCAAATGGTATCCAGACCATCTATACCACACCTCAGGATTTAACTGTAAATGCCATTAATAAATATTTAGAAATTAAAGCTAAGGGACTAATATAGTTGATGCTAAAAATGTAATTTTAAGAGAAAAAATTGACTGATATTAAAGCAAATAGCAATTTCCGAAGAAACTGCTATTTGCTTTTTTTTATTTTTTTTCAATTTTATATCCAACTTTTTCTAATTCTGTTTTTAAGTTTTCAATATCTAAATTTTCTGCTTCTATGCTTAATGTTCTCTCTGGATCTTTTAAATCCACATCCCATTTGCTAATACTTGTATTTGTATCTAAAACAGGTTTAACTTTTTCTACACAAGCAGCGCATTTAATATTGCTTTTGAAATTTAAAGTACTCATAATTTTTAATTTTTGTTATTTGTTAATTTATTTTTTTATTTTTAATCTTAAACTATTTAAAACTACACTTACGGAACTAAATGCCATGGCAGCTCCAGCTAACATTGGATTTAATAAATATCCTGTAAAAGGATATAAAATACCGGCTGCAATAGGAATTCCTATGACATTATATATAAATGCCCAGAACAAATTCTCTTTTAAAGTTTGCATAGTTTGTTGAGAAACTTTTATAGCTTCTGGAATTTTCACTAAATCAGAAGAAATAATTACCATATTTGCAACATCGATTGCAATATCACTCCCTTTACCCATTGCTATTCCTATATCAGCTTGCGCTAAAGCATTACTATCGTTTATTCCATCCCCAATCATTGCCACTACCTTTTTATCCTCTTGTAGTTTTTTAACAAAGTCAGCTTTATCGGCTGGTAAAAGCTGCGCTTTATAGTAATCAATATTCACTTGTTTTGCAATAGCTTTAGCTGAAAATTCATTATCTCCAGTTAGCATATATACTTCTATGCCTAAATCATGCATAGCATTTATTGCTTCTTTTGAACTTTCTTTTATTTGATCAGAAATAGATATTCCTGCTAATACTTTATTAGAGTCGCTCATTAAAATAACTGTATCAGCAAGTTCTAATCTTTTATTTATCCATCCCTCTTGCTCCTTCTCTATTTTTGCTCCACTACTTTCAATATATCTAGGACTTCCTATAAAAATATCCTTGTTTTCATATGTAGCTTTAATTCCTTTACCAACGATGTTTTCAATAGAAACATTATCTATTACTTTTGCATCATTTTCTAGATGTCTTACTATGGCAGTAGCTAATGGGTGATCGGATTTATGCTCAATGCTATAAATTAGGTTTTTAATTTTTTGCGCTTGATTGTAATCAAACACTTCTAATTTGTTTACAGCAGGTTTTCCTTCGGTTATTGTTCCTGTTTTGTCTAAAATAACAACATCTACTTTTTGCGCCTTTTCTAGAGCTTCAGCATTTTTTATTAATATGCCTTTATCAGCACCCTTGCCGATTCCAACCATAATAGCAGTAGGAGTGGCTAAACCTAAAGCGCAAGGACAGGCAATCACTAAAACAGTTACAAATGCAAC
>DATGSF010000196.1:0-5604 GCA_035302865.1 Chitinophagaceae bacterium | reverse complement strand
CACATCTCCTACGCCATCTCTATCTAAGTCATAACCTTCATACTTTCCCAAAAATTACCATCTAATGATTTCATTTTCAGGTTTCCATTCGTTGCTAAATCGAAAGTATTACCTATAAAATTATTTTCTGAAATGATTGCATCCACGCTACTGGCATTCATATTGATGGCCCAACCATTATTACTAAATTCATTATTATAAATTTCAACTCTATTAGCACCATCACCATATATTGCAAGAGTATTATTGCTAAAATAATTAGCAATAATTTTACTATCATCCATTTCTTTTAATAGAACTCCATATGCAGCATTACCCCAACTGCGGGTAAATACATTTTCTCGCATTTCCACTCTCTTACTGTACATTACAGCAACTCCGGCTCCATTAAGGTCAAATAAATTATGTTGGAATAGATTATCATGCGCAAACATAAAATGCATGCCATAACGACTGTTATTAATACTTTGGTTATTTACAATTTTTGAATTTTTCACAAATTCCAAATAAATCCCATCTCTATGTCCTTCTACTATATTATTTTCAATAAGTAAAGAATCTGACTTCCAACAATGAATTCCATTTGCTGCAGGCTTTCCTTCAACTTCACCAGATTCCAAAACATTATTCTTATATATTACATTAGTGGAGTTTATTGTATGAATCCCAAAGAAATTATTTTTAAATCTACAGTCTTCTATTCTTACGTGTTTTGCTTCTTTAATTTTTAGAGCAGCAATATCATTAAAGTTGGAACTTCCTGAATTGGAAAAAATAACAGCATTTATTTATTTTTTACTTCCTAAACATAAAAGTAAAAAACCTGCTTATTGTATCTATTTCTGGTTGATGCAAATTGCCGCTTGGGGAATGCTTATTACTTTCAGTATAAAGGGTTATTTTTTATGGTCCATTATTTTTTCTACCCTAGCACAATTTGTTTTTTATTTTTTTTCCATAATTTTTATTAAAGATATTTCCAAAGAGCAGAATATTTCAAAAACCGTTAAATATTTCGCTATTTCATCGGTAATACTTTTTATTATTTCTTCACTTGGTCCTTATTTCCTAGCATACTTCTCTATAAAAGGACCTTCTACTCCACTAGTAACAAGAGGCGCCTTATATTATTATTTACACTTTCAGTATAATGGTTGGTTCACCTTTGCTTTATTTCTTCATTGGCTAAAGCAAAAAAATATTGTTCATTATACAAAAAATCACAAATACATCTACTTTTTGCTTACTATAGGAATCATTCCTGGCTATGCACTTTCTTTAATTGGATACTTAAAAGATGCTTGGGTATATATATGTGCATATTTTGCTGTACTAACACAACTTATAGCTCTATTTTTATTCTTAAAGGAAATTTGGATTCATAATAAAAGAATCAGTAGTAAATTAAATACTTTACAGAAAGCTTTTTGGGGAATTGCCTTCCTTTCTTTTGTTGCCAAAACGGTATTACAAGCTTTTTCTTTAAATCCGAATTTAGCATTAGTAGCATTTAGTTTGAGACCATTGGTAATAGGTTATCTACATCTGATTTTTTTATGTATGTTAAGTTTCTTTATGATTGCCTATTTGTTAAATATGCAACAGATTAGTATTCATAAAAACAAATTAAGTAAAATAGGACTTTGGGCTTTCTTTTTTCTAAGCATACTCAGTGAAATTTTATTATTCTTACAAGCCTATGCTTATTATTTCTCTATAAGAATGGTATTTATACCTAAATGGTTATTATTTGTAACCCTATTTATGGTTTTAAGTTACCTCCTATTCTTGATTTTTATTAAAGGAAAAAAAGATAAAAGTATAAGTGCTTAAATACGTAATCCTTTAATACTTATCATTTTTCCTTGGATTTACATCTTTAAATTAATAACTTTGATTTTTATTATTATTAAATTAAAAACTAAAAAAATCATGTTTAAATCAAAATGGTTTATCTCTTTAATAACTATAGGTATGTTTGCTACAGCATGTAAAAGAGATAAATCTCCAAATCCACAACCCGATCCTGAAAGCACTTTACCACATATTTACATTGCAACAGAGAAAAATAAAGATATTAATACAAAAGCAGAATATATTAATGCTTCCATCAATATTGATGGAAAGACTTTTTATGAGGATTATGAAGGCACTACAGGAATTCGAGGTAGAGGTAATTCCACATGGAGTTTTCCAAAAAAACCCTATAAGCTTAAATTAGATTCTAAAGAACCTTTATTTGGATTGGAATCTTATAAAACTTGGATTCTTTTAGCCGAGTATTTAGATGGGACTATGCTTTATAATTCAATCCCTTTTAAAGCTGCTGAAATGTTAGACATCCCATATACAAACACAATAATTCCGGTGGAGCTTACTATTAATAATGAATATCAGGGATTGTATGTTTTCACAGAACACAAACAAGTAAGTAGCGGGAGAATAAACCTAGGAAATAATGGAGTTTTATTAGAATTAGATGCTTACTTTGATGAAGATTGGCAATTCAAATCCGACAAATTCGATCTTCCTGTTATGGTTAAATATCCCAAAACTGAAAACATGAACGCTTCACTATTTCAAGAAATCAAAGAAGATTTCGAAGAATTTGAAGCATTGGTTTATAACGCTTCTTTTCCTAATAATAATTATTTAGATTATTTTGATGATACTGCCTTCGTGGATTATATGATTGTTTATCAACTCACAGCAAATAGAGAAATTAATCATCCGAAAAGTACATATATAAACAAACTTGAAAACGGAAAATACAGAATGGGCATTATCTGGGATTTTGATTGGGCTTATGGTTACGAAGAAGGGGGAACCCACTATGACTTACACACGGCTTCTTACGATCTTTTATATGATAATAATAGCTTACCTGGCACGAGATTTTTCTCCAAAATCATGGAAGACCCTCATATACAAGAATTATTTAAAGAAAGATGGAATTGGTTTAGAAATAATAAATATGAGGATTTAGTAGGTCATGTACGTGATTATTCCCTAATTGTAAGACAAGCTTATAAAGCTGATCACGAAAAATGGGGTGAACGAAATTCTTCGCAAAATGCAGATGAGGATTTACAAAGAGTACTTAGCTGGTTAGATGCGCGTACTCATTATATAAATACCTATGTTAATAGTTTCTAGATCAAGTAATTATTAAACATATTTATGGCTACTTTGAAGTAAAAAAATCAAATTGAATTTCTTATTTCAAAGTAGCTATTTTTAAATATAAAGAATTTCTATTTTCTACTTTCCATATACTCTTGTAAAATAATTGTAGCACTTACTTCATCAATTATATGCTTTTGTCTTCTTTTTGATTTACGCATACCCGACTGTATCAATGCTTGCTGTGCCATCTTTGAAGTATAACGTTCATCCCAATACACGATCTCTTTATCAGCATACAGTCTTTTCAATCTTAAATAAAGTTTTTCCACTTTAGCAGTACTATCTGTAGCTTGATTATCTAATCCTAATGGATATCCTAAAACTATGGTAGAAACTTGTTCTTGTTTGAAATAATTATTTAAAAAAGGAATTAACTCATCTGAAGATACTGTAGTCAATGCATTAGCAATTATTTGCAATGGGTCAGAAACTGCTATTCCACATCTTTTTTTTCCGTAATCAATGGCTAATAAACGCATATTAAAAACTTAAGGCTATTCCCAATCCAATACCTTTTTGATTCAGATTACTGCTTTTAATACGAAAGCTTAAATCATCTGATATATCAAAATCCTTTAGATGGGCAAAAATCAATGCATCCAAAATTTGCACACCGTAAGCTACTACTCCAAGAATTACTGAAATCTCCATATTTCTTCTATAAAAATCTCTTGCCCTACGTAAGGTTTCCATGCTATATTCTGGCATCTCCTCAAAAGCCTCCGCTTTATTGCTCAGCCGTCCTGCATAAATTTGTCTATAGTAATTATATTCTTTCTGATTATCAATTACAAAATACGTAGCTACTCCAAGACCCACATAAACAATAGGCATTTTCCAATATTGTTTATTTTTAAACTGTCCCATTCCTGGAATTAAAGCAGAATAAAAAGCTACCCTTTTGGGGTTCAAACTATTATAAGAAAATTCTTCTTGTTTTGCAATGTTATTTTCTTCTGAAAGTACTTCTTCATGAGTTGAGGAGTCTTTACTCAAAATAAGAGTATCTAAACTATTTAAAACAGCATTTTCAGAGAATGGAATATTTGGAGGAGGCTCTTCTGCTTCCACAGTTTCATCCTTTTCTCTTATTTGCTCCTTATCTTGTGCATGTATTTGTGGTGAACACATAAACATGCAAAAAAAGCTAAGAAATAATACTGCTATTTTAAAAATATTCATAGCGCAAAAATAGAATTTTCTATATGAATCTCCATAAATACCTTAAATTTTATTCTATGGTTTTAACCTGCCCAATTTTCTCTATCCAAACTTCGATATTGTATTGCTTCCGCTACATGCTCAGCAGATATATTTCCCTTTCCTTCCAAATCTGCAATTGTTCTTGAAACTTTTAAAATTCTATCATAGGCTCTAGCTGATAAATTTAAGCGTTCCATTGCTTTTTTCAGTAACTGACTGCTTATATTATCCAAAATACAGAATTCCTGAATTTGTTTACTTCCCATCATTGCATTAGCAAAGATATTGGGATTTTCTTCAAATCTTTTTTCTTGTATTTTTCTTGCTTGCATAACACGTTCACGTATTTCCTGACTGCTTTCCCCTTGCTCAGCACTACTTAATTCATTAAATGGCACCGGCGTCACTTCCACATGTAAATCTATTCTATCTAATAAAGGTCCAGAAACCTTATTCAAATATCTTTGTACTATAATTGGAGAACAGGTACATTCCTTATCGGGATGATTAAAAAAACCACAAGGACAAGGATTCATTGAAGCAATTAACATGAAATTCGCAGGATAATCCACACTAATCCTAGCTCTACTAATAGTAACCCTACGCTCTTCCATAGGTTGTCGCATAACCTCTAAAACTGTTCTTTTAAATTCAGGAAGTTCATCTAAGAACAAGACTCCATTGTGTGCTAAAGATATTTCTCCCGGCTGTGGAAATCCTCCTCCTCCAACCAATGCAACATCAGAAACTGTATGATGTGGAGAACGGAAAGGACGAGCTGACAATAAACTTGAATTCTTTTGCAATCTCCCAGCCACAGAATGAATTTTTGTACTTTCTAAAGCTTCTTGCAGAGTCAGTGGTGGTAAAATAGAAGGCAAGCGTTTAGCAAGCATTGTTTTTCCAGCACCTGGTGGTCCAATAAGTATAGCGTTATGTCCACCGGCAGCTGCTATTTCTAAAGCTCTTTTAATATTTTCTTGACCTTTTACCTCATTAAAATCAAATTCAAAATCATCTAAAGCAGTAAAAAATTCTTCTCTTGTATCTATTTTTAAAGGTTTTTTACTGCTCTTTTTTTCTAAAACCTCAATGACTTCATTTAGGTTTTTACAAGAAAACACCTCTAAGTTATTTACTAAAGCCGCTTCTCTTGCATTTTCTTCAGGAACTATCATTCCTTTAAACTGCTCCTTTCTTGCCTGTATGGCCATA
>DATGSF010000195.1:0-8346 GCA_035302865.1 Chitinophagaceae bacterium | reverse complement strand
ATCGTCTGAACTGGCAGGTTTTGTTGCCTCTGGTTCTTGATTAACCGGAGCGTTTGTTTGAGTTTGTTGTGTTTGCACTTGAGGAGCAGCTACTTGAGCCATAGGAGCAGCTACAGCAATAGGAGCAGCAACTTCAGTTTGAAAAGCTTGTTTTATACAAATTTCAAAATCACCATTTTTAATTTTGACTTTACTTATATTACTTTCGTTTACAGCTTTGATAAGCTCTTGGATTTCTTTAAATTCCATATGTTTATTTGTTTTCTTAAAAGTTAATTAAATTATTTTTTTACTCGTTCAGAGTATTCACCAGTGCTCGTATTAATTCTAATTAATTCACCGGTATCAATAAATAAAGGTACACTGATTTCCGCACCAGTTTCTAATGTTGCTGGTTTCATAGCACGTGTAGCTGTATCGCCTTTAATGCCAGGCTCTGTATATGTTACTTCTAATTCAATGGTTGCAGGAAGTTCTACTTTTAAAGGTAAATCTGTTTCTGTATTTATATCAACAAAACATTCTTGACCATCTTTGTAAAACTCTGGACGATCAACCATAGATTCTTGAACAATAATTTGTTCAAAAGAGTTAATATCCATTAAATTAAAACCAGTATCATCTTTATAAAGAAATTGATAATCTCTTTTTTCAACACGTACTGGATGAATAGTTTCCCCTGAATTCCATGTATGTTCAATAGTGCGATTATTATCTACACCTTTTAATTTTGCCCAAACTTTAGCTGCAGCTCTTGCAGTCTTATTTTGTCCAAACTCCACAACGGAATATAATGCACCATCCAATTTAAGAATCATGCCATTTCTAATGTCTGAAGTATTTGCCATATGAATGAATTATTTTTAATTATTTTTCAATTCTACATTAAAAAATGTAAATTTATGGATTTTATAGCAAATATAGCTCTATTATTTAAAATCTGCTAGTCAATCACCTATTAAAATTGTTTTTTAAATGCATATTTCTCAAAAATATTGGGCAAAATTTAAGAACACCAAAGATACTAAATGGCTGGCTAGAGTCTTAGATGCCTATAAATTAATTTTATTTGGAGTGGCAATGAAGTATATGAAAAATACAGATGAAGCAAAAGATGTAGTGCAACAAGTGTTTTTGATTGCTTTAGAAAAATTGCCACATACAAAAGTGGATAATATTGGTGGTTGGTTATATATAGTTACAAAAAATGAAGCTTTAGCTCAATTAAAGAAAACTAATTTAGAAAATGGCCTAGAAAATATTATAATTGAAGCTGATGAAATAAATAATTTAGATACGGCAATACAAAAAAACAAAATAGATGATTTACTTTGGGATGCTATTAATCAGTTAAAAATTGATCAGAGGTATTGTATTATAGAATTTTATATTCATGACAAAACTTATGCGGAAATAGAAAAAGAAGGTCCTTATAATTTAAAGCAAATTAAATCTCATATTCAAAATGGAAAAAGAAATTTAAAATTACAATTAATGGATCATCCTATTTTTCAAAAATAAGCGAAAATAAAATGAGAAAAGAGTTTATAACAGACTATTATATAAAAGGTTTTCTTGAAAATACTTTAAATGAACAAGATCGTTTGGATTTTGAAGAGGAATTAGATAAAAACCCTATGCTGAAGGATGTCATCGAAGGTTTAAAACCTTTAAGTAGTCTAGAGATTGATATGCATATTAAAGATTTGCAAAGGAGTTTGTATTCTTCTATGGATCAAGCTAGAAATAAAAAGAAGCCTCTTCTCCCTATAAAAAATATGGTTTTAATAATAATCATCATGGGTATTTTGTTTTTTTTAGCAATTATAGTTTTTTATTTTATTTTATTTTTCGAATAAAAAGTGAAAATATTTGGTTTTGAGTAGGTATCTTAATTGGTTTTTTCTAACTTTGCAAAAATAATTTTAATTAAAAACGATATGCAACCTTCGGTAAAAATATTCTCAGCTAGGGGTTCCAAATATTTAGCAGAGAAAATCGCAAATTCCTTCGGAACAAAATTAGGAAAAGTCGAAACGCAACAGTTTAGTGATGGAGAATTTCAACCAGTTTTTCATGAATCTATTAGAGGAGATTATGTGTTTTTAGTTCAATCTACTTTTGCCCCTTCCGATAATTTGATGGAATTATTAATGATGATTGATGCTGCGAAGCGAGCCTCAGCCGGATATATTACTGCTGTTATTCCATATTTTGGATATGCTAGACAAGACAGAAAAGATAAACCGAGGGTTTCCATTGCATCAAAATTGGTGGCTAATCTATTAACAGTTGCTGGTGCAAATAGAGTGATGACCATGGATTTACATGCACCGCAAATTCAAGGCTTCTTTGATATTCCAGTAGATCACCTAGACAGTTCAGCTATTTTTATTCCTGCTATAGAAGAACTAGGTTTAGAAAATTTAACATTTGCTTCTCCAGATGTAGGAAGCACAAATAGAGTACGTGAAGTAGCAAGCTATTTCAATGCTGAAATGGTTATTTGTGATAAACATAGAAAAAGAGCAAATGAAATTGAATCTATGATGGTAATCGGAGATGTTAAAGGGAAAAATATTGTTCTTATTGATGATATCTGTGATACAGCAGGTACTTTATGTCAAGCAGCTGCTATTTTAAAAGAAAAAGGAGCATTAAAAGTATATGCATTTACTACGCATCCAGTGTTAAGTGGAAAAGCTTATGAAAATATAGAAAATAGCGTATTAGAGTCTTTAGTAGTTTGCGATACTATTCCTTTGAATAAAGAAAAAAACACGCAGAAAATAAAAATTTGTTCTACTGCAGATTTATTTGCAATAGCAATTCGAAATACTTTTGAAAATAAATCAATAAGTTCCTTATTTTTGCACAATCGATAAGAAATATATTGATATAAAATTAAAAAACTGTTTATTTTCAAAATCTAACACATTATAAATCTTATTTTAAAATATCTATTCAAAGCTGTTTGTTTGTTAGATTATCAAATGGATTTGAAGGAAAAAGTTGAAAATTATGAATACAATTTCAGTTAATGCTGAATTGAGAACAGACAGAGGTAAAAAAGCAAGCCGTGATCTGAGAGCTCAGGATCGTGTTCCTGGTATTATTTATGGTGGAGAAAAAGAAATCGCTTTCCACGCTAAACTAAATGATTTACGTCCAATCATTTATACAGGTGACTTTATGATTGTTGAAGTTAATGTAGATGGGCAGACGTACAAATGTATTTTGAAAGATTTACAATTTGATGTTGTTACTGATCGATTAACTCATGTGGATTTATTAGAATTAGTAGATGGTAAAAAAGTAATTGCTGAAATTCCATTGAACTTCGTAGGGCAACCAAAAGGGGTTGTGTTAGACGGTGGACGTTTAGTATTAAAAATGAATACTTTAAAGATTAGAACGTATCCTAAATATTTAGTGGAAAATATTGAAGTGGATATTACTAATTTGCGTTTAATGGGGAACTTAAGAGTAGAAGATGTTGTAGTAGAAAATATGGAAGTAATGAATCCTCCACGTCAACCAGTTGCATCAGTAACAATGACTAGAGAGTTACGTCAAATTGGTGCTGGAGCAGCAGCAGATGACGATGACGAAGATGTAGAAGAAGATGAAGAAGAAGCTACTGAAGAATAAAAATATTATTTCTTATAGTAATTAATTGAATAAAAAAGGTTAGCTGTTTATCAGTTAACCTTTTTTCGTTTTCTATATAAATACTGTTAAATAAAAGGATAATTATTGAGTGAAATATAATACTATAATGTCTTTTCTTGTTAGTAACTAATCGCCAAGTTTGCATAGTAATGGTATAATTCAAAAGACATTTTTAAATGAAAAATGGAATATATCATATGTTTTCAGATTACTATGAACTTTGAAATTATTTCTGATACATGTTCTTGTTTCGTCAATGCTCAAAGCTGTATCCATAATATTTTTGCGATTTATTTGAGCTAGTTTGAGGACCTCATGCTTATCACTGCATTTTAATGCTACAAAGAAGGAATAAGAAAAAATGTAAAAACAATCCAAATAAAATGAAAATAAAAGATCCCAAATTTGGATTGTAATTTTTTCAATAATTTTTTTTCGATAATTTTCATTTTAAGATATTATTTGATAACAACTTATATACTACAGTAAGTTTTTGCGGTGACTAAGAAGTAGCACGAAAGGTAATAATTAGGGTTAAGTTCCAGAACAAAGACTTTATCAATAGGTTTTTAATCATAAAATATGGTTTTTCTGATGAATAAAGTTTTAATGATAAAATATTTAAAGAGGATTGTATTAAATGAAACTAAATAATTTTCATATTGAATTTGGGAAATCTATGCTTCTTGCTTAAATTTGTAAATCATAATTGTAACAACTATGTCCGAACAAGCAGAAAAAATTAAAAAATCAACTTCTGAAAGTATGAAGCGCTCTTTAGAGCATTTAGAACGTGAATTAATAAAAATTAGAGCAGGGAAAGCATCTCCTAGCATGGTGGACGGTATAATGGTGGAATATTATGGATCACCAACGCCAATCAACCAAGTAGCAAATATTACAGTTTCCGATGCTAGAACATTGACTTTACAACCTTGGGAAAAACCAATGATTGCAGAGATAGAAAAAGCGATTCAAGCGGCTAATATTGGTGTAAATCCTCAAAATGATGGTGAGATTATTCGTTTATTTCTTCCCCCATTAACAGAAGAAAGAAGGAAGGATTTAGTAAAGCAAGCTTATGCAGAAGGGGAGCAAGGAAAAATTTCTATTCGCAATGTAAGAAGAGATGGCATTGATTCTATTAAAACTTTAGAAAAAGAGGGACTTAGTGAGGATCAAGTAAAGTTTTATGAACAAAAAATTCAAGAATTAACCGATTTTTATATAGAGAAAATAGATAATCTATGTAAAGCTAAAGAAAAGGATATAATGACAATTTAAACAAACTAGATATTATATATAACAATAAAGGCAAACTTGAATGAGTTTGCCTTTATTATTTTTATAATTTTAAAGTGACAGAAAATTAATTTCCTTCTTTTTTTTCTTGATCAGATTTTGATCTTAAACCCCCTCTACCTTCTTGAGCTTCTTGTTGCTTTGCTTGATCAGACTGTGATCTTAAACCCCCTCTACCTTCTTTAGCTTCTTGTTGTTTTGCTTGATCAGATTGTCCTCCTAAGCCTCTTCTTGGTTTTTCTTCAGGTTCTACTACTTCAGGTTCTTCCACTTTGGGTTGAGAAGTTGAAGACTGAGGAGTAGCAGGAGCTGGCTTAGCTTTTGCTTTTTCTTCAATAATTTCTTGTGCCTCTTCTTCAATTAAAGAATCTGCTTCTGCTTCTTTAGCAGCTCTAATGGAATCTTCCTTAGCTTCTAGAATAGAATCTAATTCTTCTTGTGTATAGCCTTCATCAGGAGTACCTCCACCACAAGAAGCCATTCCAAAAGTAGCTAATGCTATACCAAATACTAAAAAATGTTTTTTCATAATTAATTAAATTGTGTTTGTTTATTTAAAAGCTAAACACAAAATTAATTGAAATTGTTCATATATAAAATATATCCCAAAATATTTTTTTATTGCTAACTTTGGTTTGAGGTAAATAATGCATTTGTTATAATATAAACAAAAAAGCAAACATAATCGACTTTAATAAATTTATTAGAATTGCTATTTTATTTCAAAATACTGAATATAAACTTTAAATTTGCTTAATTAAAATTTCAAATGATTATTATATGGATTTAAATTTCAATAAACTCGAGGATGAAATGCGCTTATTATGGAGTAGCGTGAAGCAAAAAGCTGCTGTAATTGAAAAGGGAGGAAGTGAAAAAGCGATAAAACGTGCAAGAGAAAGAAATAAATTAACTCCAAGAGAGCGAATTTCATATCTAATAGACGAGGATTCAGAATTTTTGGAATTAGGACTTTTTGCTGGTTATGAAATGTATGAAGAAGAAGGAGGTTGTCCAGCAGGAGGAACAGTAGGTGGTATAGGCTATGTGTCTGGAAGACAATGTATGATTATAGCTAATGATTATACTGTTAAGGCTGGAGCTTGGTTCCCTATTACTGGTAAAAAGAATTTACGATTACAAGAAATTGCTATGGAAAATAAATTACCAGTAATCTATTTAGTTGATAGTGCGGGTGTTTATTTACCTATGCAGGATGAAATATTTCCTGATAAAGAACATTTTGGTAGGGTTTTTAGAAATAATGCACAAATGAGTGCAATGGGAATTACCCAAATAGCCGCAGTTATGGGGAGCTGTGTAGCTGGGGGAGCTTATTTACCGATTATGAGCGATGAGACATTAATGGTAAATGGTAATGCTTCCATTTTTTTGGCAGGCCCTTACCTAGTGAAAGCTGCAATAGGTGAAGAGGTGGATAACGAAACTTTAGGAGGAGCTGTGACACATACCGAGATTTCTGGAATAGCAGATTATAAATTTGATACTGAAAAGGAGTGTTTAGACCAAGTTAAAAGAATTGTTGACAAAATAGGAGAGCAAGAAAATGCTGGTTTTGATCGTAAAAAAGCTGTGGCACCTAAAAAAGATCCTGAAGAGATTATGGGCTTTATAGCAACTGATAATAGCAAACCCTACGATGTGGTGGAAATTATTGAAAGAATAGTGGACGATTCTGAATTCGATCAATTTAAAAAAGATTATGGAAAAACCATAGTTTGCGGATATGCTCGAATTGATGGTTGGGCGGTAGGAATAGTTGCTAATCAAAGAAAAATCGTTAAAACAGCAAATAATGAAATGCAAATTGGAGGGGTGATTTATAATGATTCTGCTGACAAAGCCGCACGTTTTATTCAGAATTGTAATCAAAAGAAAATTCCATTAGTATTTTTGCAAGATGTAACAGGTTTTATGGTGGGCAGTAAAAGTGAACATTCTGGCATTACAAAAGACGGTGCTAAAATGGTAAATGCTGTTGCAAATTCAGTAGTTCCTAAAATCACTATTATTATTGGAAACAGTTATGGAGCAGGAAATTACGCTATGTGTGGAAAAGCTTATGATCCAAGATTTATATATGCTTGGCCTAATGCTAAGATTGCAGTTATGGGTGGAGCGCAGGCAGCGAAAACTTTAGCACAAATTCAAGTTGCATCTATGAAAAAGAGTGGAAACGAAATAGATGAAAGTGTGGAGCAGAAAATTCTGGATGAGGTTACTGCTAAATATGATAAGCAAACGACATCTTATTATGCCGCTGCAAGATTATGGGTGGATGAAATAATCAATCCTGTTGCATCTAGAAAATATATTTCTGAAGCCATTAAAGCTGCTAATAATGCACCAATTGAAAAGGATTGGAAAGCGGGAGTTTTTCAAGTATAATCTAAGATTATTAAATAATAAAAGTCACTTAAAATTAAGTGGCTTTTTTCTGTTTTTTCTACTGTGTTTCTTTGAAAATGCATATAGTCAATATAGTTTGGATTCCGTGGAGTTTTATGGAAGATTTAAAACAAAGAAATCAGTATTATTAAGAGAAATTGAACCATATAACCCTGGTGTGAAAGTAGAAGATACTGCCGAAGTTCGTAAAAAAGTTTATGAACAACTTTTGGGACTGGAGCTTTTTAATAGAATAGAAGTTAATTGGGAAATTAAGGAAGAACTAACTATACTAAAGATTGGATTGTGGGAGAATTTTCCTATTTTTCCTGAAGGAAATTTGGAGTTTGCTGATAGGAATAGTACAGTTTGGATTAGAGATTATAATTGGGATTTAAGACGAATAAATATAGGTTTAGGTGCAAAGCACAAGAATTTATTTGGCAAAAGACAAGAATTGGGTGCTTTTGCGCAAATTGGCTTTACTCCTAAAATGCGTCTATCTTATAGGAATCCTTATTTGGATAAAGATAAAAAGCATGGTTGGGAAATGCATTTCTCCTGGTCAAAGAATAATGAAATACCTATAAAAACTCAAAATAATAAGCAGGTTTTTTATAAAGAAGAGCAATCGGTTTTGGAAGAAATGAATTTGGAGCTAAATTATATTTATAGACCTGAATTTTCCACAGAGTTTAAAGCGGGACTGACCTTTTTAAAAGCAAGTTATTCAGATGAAATTTGGGAAGAAGAACCCAATTATATCCCTGTTCAAAAACCGAATTATTGGACTATAAAAATACCAATTGAATTTCGTTATAATAAAGTAGATTACTGGAATTATCCATTGGAAGGATGGAGAGTAGTTGTTAATTCTAATTTATATATTCCATTATCACAACAAGGGTTTTGGTGGCCAATTGCATTCCAAGCAGATTACTATGTACCAATTGAAAATAAAAT
>DATGSF010000194.1:0-3461 GCA_035302865.1 Chitinophagaceae bacterium | reverse complement strand
TTTCAGAGGATTGTTTTAAATATAAACATTTAAAGTTGCCGCTTTAATTCTTCTTAAAATTTATAATAGTGCCGAAAATAAGCTAAATTTGCAAGGGCTTAAAATTAAATAAACCATGTTTTATAGAAATTGTTTTTTATTTTTTATTGTAATAGTTCTTTCAGCTTCCTGTAGAAATGTACGCATTAAAGAACATAAAAATTGGGAAAAGTATTTTGATGCTTATGCAGTTTCAGGTTCTTTTGAAATTTATGATAATAATAAAGAAATAGCGCATTATTATAATAAAGAATTAAATGCTAAGCCCATTAGTCCTTCTTCTACTTTTGATATCTTTGTTGCATTAACAGCTTTAGAAACAGTTACTGCTAAAGATGAACAAAAAATATTAGAGTGGGATGGAGTAGAGCGGGAAAATGAAAAAATGAATAAAAACCTTAGCCTTTCAGAAGCATTTGAAATAAATTCTACTTCTCATATACGAAAACTGATTCAAGAGATTGGAGAAGAAGATATAGATAAATATCTTTTTACTTTACAATATGGAAATCAAGAAAGAAAAGGAGATATGGAAAATTTCTGGATGAATGGAAATCTGAAAATCTCCCCAGATGAACAAGTTGGATTGATGAAAAGATTATATCATACAGAATTACCTCAATTTAATGAACGCTCCCATCGTATTGTTCGTGGAATGCTTTTTAAAGAAGAAGGGGATACTTATAGATTATATTACAAAATGGGGATTGATACCACCGTGAGTCCAAATCGATCAATATTGGTTGGCATGGTGGAGCAAACCATATCCCGAAAGCATGTAAAAACAAAACAGATGGAAAATATTCCTCATCCGCACTTTTTTGCTTTAACTGCACAAGGAGAATCCTTAACGCCTGCTTCTTACGAAGAAATTACTTTGAACTTGCTATGGGATTTGTTGGACGCTAATAATATAGGTGATAAAGCGAATTTTTATAAAAAGTAAAAAAGTAGTTTTTTTCAAGCTTAGTGCTATTAATAAAACCACATTAGTTTATAATCAATATAAGTTAAAAACTTATTGAAATGAATTAATGTGGTTTCTTTTTTTTAAGGCTCCTTATTTATAAAACACAATTTTGATATTCAGGATTTTTTTCTAAAAATTTTATAAGGAAAGGACATTCTATTTTTGCTTTAAGATTGTTTTCTTTTAGCCATTCAAATGCTTTAGTTGCTATTTTTTTTCCAAAACCTTTTCCGTGATAATTTTCATGAATCTGAGTATGTATTAAGCGCATATTATTATCATTATCTAAAGTGTACTTTATATGACCGATTTCTTTTTCATTTTCTATTAAAAAAAGTACACCTTCATTTTCTTTTTTTATATGATTAATTTCCATATTTAGTTTGTTTATTATCTTCTAACAGTTTTTTCAAACCAAAAGTTGCATTTATAACTTGAATCCACCAATCTTATTTAGTTCAAAATTATTTTAATCGCTTCATCCAATTGTGGGTCCTTGCCATTTTCTCTATCTAAAACATCTATATCAATAAATATATCGGGTTCTACACCTGTTTTTTCTAGATTGTCTCCATCTAAAGTATAGCAACCCCAAGCTGGGATTCTAAACATAGAACCATCAACTAAAGACTTGCCGGATGTGAAAATGATCCAACGATAAGTTCCTTGTCCCACAATAGTACCTAATTGTAAAGATTTAAAACCTGCGGCTGTCATTTCCGCATCGCTTAAAGAAGCTTCATTAATTAATAAAACTATTGGTTTGCCAGAAGGAGCAAAGGTACTCTGAGGAGCACGTTTGCCGTTTCTATATTGCCATTCTAAATAAGGTCTTTGTGCTAAAAATTGTAATACTTTATCATGTACATTTCCACCCGTGTTAAAACGTAAATCTAATATTAAACCCTTACTGTTTTGTTCCTTAGCAACCATATCTAAATAGAATTGCTCCAAACTTGCTCCACTCATATTTTTCATATAAACATATGCAATTGTACTATCTGATTTTTCTTGAACATATTTATCGTTCTCATTAATCCATTCATCATAGAATAAATCACGCATTTTTGCAGTGCTTATAGGGTGAATCTTACTTTTATGTTCTACACCATTCCTGAGGATTTTTAAATGAATTTCTTTTCTCAATTCAGGTAAACTAAATAGAGAGTCTCTATTCATCCCAGCCTCTACTTTAATTCCGTTAATAGCTATGACCTCATCTCCAATCTTAACATTAGATTCTTTTTGTGCTGCTGGGCTTTTTCGAAGTATAGAAGCAATTTTAAAAGGATCTTTTTCTGAAAAAACAATTCCTGTTTCATTACTTCTGTACGAAATCGGTGCTTTTTCTTCCTTGCCTAAAGAACGAAAACCTAAATGGGAAGAATTTAACTCTCCCAACATATCGTTTAATAAAATTCTTAATTCATTTCTATCTTTTACATAAGGTAAATATGCTTTATATTGATCACGTGCTTTTTCCCAGTCTATCCCATGAAAATCATTTTCATAAAAATTTTCTTCCACACCAGCCCAAGTTTCATAGAACATTTGGTTAAACTCTTCTCTCAAGTTTTTATAAAAAAAATGCGAAAGAGCAATTTCTTTACTTTTAAGGCTGTTTTGGTCAAGACTATAGATTTTATTCTTTGATAGAAAATATATTTTGTCTTGAACTTCTAAAACTTGTTGAACAGATTGATTATGTACTACTTTGCTTGCTTTTTTTCTATAGTTTTCTAATTCTGTTACATACCATTTGGTTTTCCCGGCATCTTCATTGGAATTATACCAAATAAATTGTTTGTCTTTTAAATGACTTATAAATGGTGAGTTTTGGCTTCCAAAGTTACTTGAAATAGTTTCAATTCTATCTCTTAAACCATCGGGGTTGATGCGTTGTTTTTTTTCTGCTGCTACCTTTCTTTTTTCTTTATCTTTTTTTCTTTTTTTCTTTTTTCTATCTAAAATATCCAAATCTTCTTCTTGCTTTTCAGTAAAGATTTCCTCTAAATGATCAGAAGCAAAAGGTAAAGAAAACCAATCAATTGCTAATTGATAAATATGCGCATTTTCTAGGCCATAAGGATAAGCGGGCACTGTACGATTACTCGTAAAATATATATATTTTCCATCTGGAGACCATATAGGATCTGTTTCTGTAACTCCTGTTTTTGTTAGATTTAATACTTCTTTATTTTCTAAATTTAAAGCAAAAATATCTTCTTCAAAATTTCTAAATGCTGTATAAACTACGTATTGATTATTAGGAGAAAAGCGAGGTGTAGGATTCCCAAATGCCCAGAATTCATCTTTAATTAAGGTTTTAGAATGGAAAGAACTAAGATTCATAAGACGCAATTCATCCCTACCACTTAAATATACTGCTTGACTACGGTTTTTATTTAAAGAAATATTTCTATTGCTTTTATTTTCCTTTGTTATTTGCTTT
>DATGSF010000193.1:0-2675 GCA_035302865.1 Chitinophagaceae bacterium | reverse complement strand
AACAAACAAACAAACAAACAAACAAAATTAGTTAAAAAATACTAAAAAGAAAATTAAAGCTCTAAAACACTTTTTTCCTTACCAACATATTTGCTTTCCTATCTTTATAAAAAACATAATCAGGATTTAAAGAATCAAAGAATATTATATCCTTATTGCTCGATAGTAGGGAGAATGCAGCAATTTTAAAATTACGAGTCTTTCTATTCATTTTATAAAACTCCTTCTTTTTATTACTATTATTATACAGTATAACCCATATATATTCATCATTAAACACAATGCCATTTTCTTGTAAGAGCATTTCTGGAAGAGTTCCTATCAAAAACTTCTTAGTATCTTTAAAAAAAGGAAGGTGTTCTACTAATGCCCCACTTTCAATATCATAAATCTTACCAATTACAGGCAAAGCATAAGTATTTTTATAAAATACAGGTCTAGAAAAATGAATATAATCTTCATAAACTGATGCAGATGCATTAATCGAATGCTCATCTAATTGGTATTTATTGTCCTTAAATTTAACTACACCTATATGATTCCAGTTTTTTCCTGCAGGGTTTGTTAAAATAGAAGAATAAAGATTATTATTATAGAAATGAAAAATTAAATTAGCAATAATTTCTTGATTTTTTTCATTTACCCTAGCACTTTCAAAACTATATAAATTAATCAAAGAGTCTCCTACATATTTTGCTATACCATAAACTTTAGTAAACACCCTTGATTCTTGGCCAAATTCATTTTTCTCCAATTTCACATAATTACTTTCTAATACAACACATAAAGTATCTTTTATAAAAAACATTTTTTTGGGTCCATCACTACCAAAAGTCTGCGCTCTAGAGGATTGTAAAGAATCATAATACTCTAAACCATAACCTGCATCATTAAAAGAAAAATTTCTTTTAAGAACTTCCTCTTTAATTTCTATTTCATACAGTAATTCTTGACTATAAACATCATAAACATATATTGATTCTCTATTAGGAATATATAATGCTAATTTACCAGCAAAAGTACTTTCTGCTAATACAAAACCTTGTGCTTTGCTTGCATTTTCTTTAAATAAAACATTAGTTTTAAAGTTGAATTCTTTAATTTTTTCAAAAAAACCATTTTCTAATGCATCTTTAATATCAATCGAGTATCTATCTATTTTATAAATACTCTCTACATGCAAACTGGGTTCTTTTTGAACGCCATATTCTTTATACATTTTATCAGAAAACAAAATCGTATCTCCTACTTTATTAAAAGCGTATTTTGCATATATTTCCTCCTTTTTTGATTCCATTTTCTCTGACATAAGCACTTGAATGGTAAAATCATCTTTAATTTCTTGCAATTTTGCAATAATCTCCTCACAATTATCACATGCATCTACATCTACAAGTATAGAAATGACAAAATCTTTTTTTGCAAACACCGAGAAGTTGCCTAAAAGAATAAACCATATAAGTACAATCCGCAATTTCACAATTATATATTATTTCACTAATTATCTTTTTCTTTATTCATTATTTTTTCCCACAAATTAGGAATACGTTTCACCCAAGCCATTTCCTTCATTTTTATCTTAGCTTCTTCTACAGGGCTACCAAAATACACCTTTCCTCCTTCTATACTTTTAGGCACACCACTTTGTGCATACACCACGGCATCTTTTCCAATCGTTAAATCTTTATTTACCCCTACCTGCCCCCAAAGTGTTACATTGTCTTCTAAAGTTGTTTTTCCAGCAATTCCTACTTGTGCAGCGATTAAACAATTTTTACCAATCACCACACCATGACCTATATGTACCTGATTATCCAACTTAGAGCCAGTCCCAATAACTGTTTTTCCACTCACACCTCTATCGATGGTACAAGCCGCCCCAATAAATACATCGGACTCAATCACTACCTCTCCACCACTGTGCATTTGTTCATATTGCAAATCTCTGTCCGTATATCTTTTAAAATAGAAAGCATCAGAACCAATTACTGTATTTGCATGAATCACCACCCTATCTCCAATGCGCACTTTACCCATAATCGTAACATTAGGATAGATAATACAATTCTCCCCAATTTCCACATCATCACCTATAATAGCTCCAGGCAAAACTTGTGTAGATTTTGGAATATCTTTAGGATTGGAGAAAGTACTATCATTTCGCAGCAGCTTAATTAAATTATTATAAACCTCAAAAGGTTTAGGATGCACCCATAATTGTTTACCAGGAGGAATGGCAGCATATTCTTTATTAATAATAATAAAACTTGCAGCAGACTCCACTGCTTTTTTAAAGTATTTTGGATGGTCCACAAAGGTAATATCACCTGGTTCCACTTTATGAATTTCATTAATCCCTAAAGCTTTATCAAATAATAAAGGTTCGTTTTTCAATATTTTATCAGCTTGAATAAAGCTATTTAACCATTCCAAAGCAATTGCTTCTTTAAATTTCATAGTTCCTATTGTCTTAGCTATAAAAATAGGAATTATATCCTTTATTATACTCTAAATTCTTCAAATTTTCGGAAATTTGATTATGCAGAATAAATATATCTTATTTTATAAGCCCTTTCAAGTACTCAGCCAATTCACTGATATTGGAAATAAAAAAGCTTTAGGTCATTTTTTTCCAAATATAGAAAAAGATATTTATCCCATTGGTAGATTAGATT
>DATGSF010000192.1:0-23127 GCA_035302865.1 Chitinophagaceae bacterium | reverse complement strand
CAATTTTTTTAGCCAAATCACTTTCCCCTATTCCAACTATCCATACATGTTTGGTATACTTCACTTCTTTTGTTTTCCATAATTTCTCTAAATCAGGTAAAACTGTTTTCTTCATCATATCCTTCATCTCAAAAGGTACTCCTGGCAAGGAAATAACAATAGTACCGTCTTTTTCAAACCATGTTCCTGATGCAGTTCCTAAATTATTAGGAATAATTTTTGCATTATCTGGAACATAGGCTTGGTCTAAATTATGCTCTTCATAAAAACCTTTTCTTTTAATAAAGTAGGCTTTTAATTTTTCATATATCTCTTCATTTTTAATTATTTTACTCTTAAAGAAATCAGCCAAAATCCCTTGTGTTTTATCATCCTCAGTAGGACCTAAACCGCCAGTCATTAATATCAGATCCATCTTTCCTACATATTGAGACAATATCTCTATTAATGGTTGTTTTTCATCTAAGATTGTATACTTTCTATGTATTTTAACTGGAAAATTATTGAGTTTTTCAGAAATCCATTGTGCATTTGTATCTAATGTATCACCATTTAAAAGTTCATCACCAATAGAAATAAGGATAATATTTTTCATAATTAAGATTTGAAAGAAAGGAAAGTAGTAAAGTTAAATAAAATGAAGGATTTGACAATAGCTTCATTTATGAAATTCAATTTTCTCTTGATATAGGTTTATAATATAGAACAACAATAGTGCTATAAAAACTTTAAAGTCTTGATTATGCTAAAATTTCAATCTAAAATTGTAGATTTGTACTAAATATTTTTTATCGTTTTAGATTATTATAATAATGAAAGAATTACCTATAATTTCCTCGACTACTACTAATACAGCCAAAGGTAGAGTTAAGAAGCCAGATTGGTTACGTGTACGTTTACCAATAGGCAAAGGTTATAAGCATGTACGAGGTTTAGTAGATAAACATAAATTACATACTATTTGTGAAAGTGGAAACTGTCCTAATATGGGAGAATGCTGGGGAGAAGGAACAGCTACTTTCATGATTTTAGGGAATATTTGTACACGTTCTTGTGGTTTTTGTGCCGTTCAAACAGGTCGTCCTTTACCAGTAGATTATGATGAACCTCAAAGAGTTGCTGAAGCTATACATTTAATGGAAGTAAAGCATGCTGTTATAACTTCTGTAGATAGAGATGAATTGAAAGATGGTGGTGCTAGCGTTTGGGCAAGTACAGTAAAAGCAGTAAAAGCCTTAAATCCTGAAACTACTTTAGAAACTTTAATTCCAGATTTTAAGGGGGTTAAGGAAGATATAGATAAAATAATAGAAGTTGCTCCAGAAGTTGTTTCTCATAATGTAGAAACAGTAGAAAGACTCACTAGAAAAGTGCGTATACAAGCAAAATACCATAGAAGCTTGTCCGTCATTCAACATTTAAAGGAAAACGGCATGCGAACAAAAAGTGGAATTATGCTGGGATTAGGTGAAGAAAAGGAGGAAGTGCTACAAACTTTACAAGATTTAAAGGATCATGGTTGTGATGTTGTAACTATAGGTCAATACTTACAACCTACTTCAAAGCATTTACCAGTAGTACGTTTTGTTCATCCTGATGAATTTGCATTTTATAGAGAAGAAGGTTATAAAATGGGCTTAGACTTTGTAGAAAGTGGTCCTTTGGTTCGCTCCTCCTACAGAAGTGAAAGGCACGTACACCCTGGTGTAGGTTATGATATGTGGAAAAAAGAAAAAGCTGGACAATTAGCTAGTTAATTAAGAGAATTTATACAAAATAAAAAGTCTCATCATAATCTGATGGGGCTTTTTTTTATTAACAGCATCCTAGTGCGAACGGTTCATGTGTTTTATTTCAGATAGTTTAGAACTTCATATCCATTACTTACTTTGATTCTATGACGATATGCTATATATAAAAACAAATCCAAGGAAAATGAAAATACAAATCTCAAATTGTGTCTTAAACATATTTAAAAAGATTTTATTATAATTCTTTATTAACCAATTACTAATATACTATTACATTTTTGCAATGGTTAATATTGATTGTTTGGAATTTAGAAAAAGAAGTTATAAAATCAATTATTTTTGACGGAATTAAACTATCCAATAAAATATTATTGAAAATTACTAGAGTGATTTTAGAATTTTTCTTATTGAAAATACAAAGAAGCCATAATTTATATTTTTCAACTTTTCTCCACTATAATCAAAATAGCCTGATAAATATCTATCAGGCCATTTTATGTGATTTCATATTACTTATTAATGATTACTCTTCTTCATCAAATTCTAAGACTTCTCTATTTGAGATAAGTAATTCATATTCATCTTTAGAGCCTACAATCATATCTTTGAATTCTGGCATACCAGTACCCGCTGGGATTAAACCACCCACAATTACATTTTCTTTCAAACCATCAAGGTCATCAGCTTTACCTGTAATTGCTGCAGTAGATAACACCTTTGTAGTTTCCTGGAAAGAAGCAGCTGAAATCCAGCTCTTAGTACCCAAAGAAGCTTTCGTTATCCCTAAAAGTAGCGAAGTAGAAGTAGCAGGAACAGCATCTCTGTATTCAACTAATTCCTTATCTAAGCGTTTTAAAGCACTATTCTCTTCTCTAATTTCTCTCAAAGTAACTACGCGACCTTCTCTAAATGTTTCTGAATCACCTGCATTAGTAACCACTTTTTTATCATACAACCAATCATTCTCTTCAGTGAATTCTTGTTTAGTAATAATATCATCTTCAAGGAATTTACTATCACCCTGATCAACAATTTGTACTTTACGCATCATTTGTCTAACGATAACTTCAATATGTTTATCGTTAATTCCTACCCCTTGTAAACGATATACTTCTTGAATTTCATTTACTAGATATTCTTGAACTGCGTTAATTCCTTTAATTGCTAAAATATCTCTTGGAGTGATTGCACCATCTGATAAAGGATTACCTGCTTTTACAAAGTCACCATCTTGAACAGTAATTTGTCTCGATAATGGAACTAAGTATTTTTTAATTAATCCATCTTTAGATTTTACAATCATTTCTCTATTTCCTCTCTTAATTCCTCCGAAAGCTACTACCCCATCAATTTCAGCTACTACTGCTGGATTAGATGGATTACGTGCTTCAAATAATTCTGTTACTCTCGGTAAACCACCCGTAATATCTCGACTTCTACCCATTACACGAGGAATTTTCACGATTACTTGTCCTGCTTTAACTTTATCTCCAATATCTACATTTAAGTGAGAACCAACAGGTAAGTTATAAGATTTTTCCTCTTCTTCATTTTCTAATAAGATAGTAGGGATTTTCGTTTTATCTTTTGTTTCAATAATTACCTTTTCTCTATGACCTGTTTGTTCATCAGCTTCTTCACGGAAAGTAACACCATCAATAATATTTTCAAAGTTGATAATACCATCCACTTCAGCAATAATTACTGCGTTAAACGGATCCCAAGTACAAATAACATCACCTTTTTTAACTTTTTGTCCATTCTTCACTTTTAAAGTAGAACCATAAGGAATATTATTCGTGTTTAATAATCTATCTTCTTCAACATCTATCACTCTTAATTCACCTGTACGTCCGATAACAATATTCACTTCTTCTCCTTCTTCATTGATAGTTTTTGTTGTTCTCAAACCATCAAATTGAACAGTACCATCATGCTTAGCAAGTAAAGAAGACTCTGTAGCAGCAGAGTTTGCAGTACCCCCAACGTGGAAAGTTCTTAATGTTAACTGTGTACCAGGTTCCCCAATTGATTGAGCAGCAATAATACCTACTGCATCACCTTTTTGAGCATGCATTCCAGTAGCTAAATTTTTACCATAACATTTAGCACAGCAACCTGTTTTAGATTCACAAGTTAAAATTGAACGAATTTCAACAGTTTCTATTCCTGCATCTTCAATTTCCTGAGCAATATCTTCATCGATCAATTTATCTTCTCCAATAATAACTTCACCAGTTAGCGGATGATAAACAGCATGTAAAGTATTTCTTCCTACTATTCTATCATGTAAAGGCTCTATAATATCCTCATTGTCTTTTAACGCTGAAATTTCAATACCTCTAAGAGTTTCACAATCTTTTTCAACAATAACCACATCTTGGGCAACGTCAACTAAGCGTCGCGTTAAATACCCAGCATCTGCAGTTTTCAGTGCAGTATCAGCTAGACCTTTTCTAGCCCCGTGTGTAGAAATAAAGTAATCTAATACACTTAAGCCATCTTTAAAGTTCGATAATACCGGGTTTTCAATAATTTCAGAACCTGTAGAACCAGAACGACGAGGCTTAGCCATTAATCCTCTCAGACCAGCTAACTGTTTAACTTGTTGTTTACTACCACGAGCACCAGAATCCAACATCATATAAATAGCATTGAATCCTTGGTCATCATTAGCCATTTCATGAATTAAAGTTTCTGTAACTCTAGTGTCTGCTCTTGACCAAATATCAATTATTTGGTTATAACGTTCATTATTTGTGATTAATCCCATGTTATAGTTATCCCAAACTTCATCTACTTCTTCTTGTGCTGTTTCTAATAAATTCTCTTTTACATTTGGAATTATTAAATCGTTTAAACTAAATGATAAACCACCTTTATATGCTGCTTCAAAACCTAGATCTTTAATATTATCTAAGAAAGCAACTGTTTCTGGCAAGTTTGTATTTTTCAATATTTTACCAATAACTTCCCTCAAGGTTTTTTTCGTCAATAATTGATTAACGTAACCATTTGATTCTGGAACTATTTGGTTAAAGATTACTCTACCTACAGTAGTTTCGATTAGTTCTATTTTTAAAGAAGCGTCCTTTTGTCTAATTGGAACACGAACTTTAATTATAGCATGTTTATCTAATCTACCTTCATTATATGCAATAATTACTTCCTCTTGGTTATAGAAAGTCATTCCTTCACCTAATACTTTTACCGATTCAGTAGTTTTTTTAGCTTTAGTTAAATAATATAAGCCTAAAACCATATCCTGTGAAGGTAAAGTAATTGGTGTACCGTTTTGTGGGTTTAAAATATTTTGCGAAGCCAACATTAAAATTTGCGCTTCTAAAATTGCAGCATTACTTAAAGGAACATGTACAGCCATTTGGTCACCATCAAAGTCTGCGTTAAATGCAGAACATACTAATGGATGTAATTGAATTGCTTTCCCTTCAATCATTTTCGGCTGGAAAGCCTGAATTGATAATCTGTGAAGTGTTGGAGCACGGTTTAATAAAACCGGATGTCCTTTTAATACATTTTCTAAAATATCCCAAACTACCGCTTCTTTTCTTTCCACTAATTTTTTAGCAGATTTTACTGTTTTAACAATACCTCTTTCGATTAATTTTCGAATTATAAAAGGCTTGAATAATTCAGCTGCCATATCTTTAGGAATTCCACATTCATGTAGTTTTAGTTCAGGACCTACTACAATTACAGATCTTCCTGAATAATCCACACGTTTACCCAATAAATTTTGACGGAAACGACCTTGTTTCCCTTTTAGAACATCCGATAAGGATTTCAATGCTCTTCCGCCTTCAGCTTTGACAGCATTTGACTTTCTAGAGTTATCGAATAAGGAATCAACCGCTTCTTGTAACATACGTTTTTCATTACGTAAGATTACTTCTGGAGCGCGAATTTCTAAAAGACGTTTTAATCGATTATTACGAATTATAACTCTTCTATATAAATCATTTAAATCTGAAGATGCGAATCTTCCACCGTCTAATGGTACTAATGGACGTAATTCAGGTGGAATAATAGGAATATATTGCATTACAGCCCATTCCGGTCTGTTTTCAATACGAGTATTTGCATCTCTAAAAGCTTCAACAACGCTTAAGCGTTTTAAAGCATCTTGTTTTCTTTGTTTTGAAGTTTCATTAGCTGCAGCTGTTCTTAAGCTATAAGAAAGTTCATCTAAATCCAAGCGACTTAATAAGCTATGAACTGCCTCAGCACCCATTTGTGCGATGAATTTATTAGGATCATCATCAGGTAAATATTGATTTTGATCTGATAAAGCGTCTTGAATATCCAAATACTCATCTTCCGTCAATAAAGCCATATAGGTATCTTCATTTTCCTTTAGGCTCAATTTTTGTCGAATAATTTCTTCTGCTTCACCAGCTTGAACTACTACATATCTTTCATAATATACAATGGTTTCTAATTTTTTAGAGCTTACACCTAATAAATAACCTATTTTATTTGGCAAGCTTCTAAAATACCAGATATGCACGATAGGAACAACTAATTTCAAGTGTCCCATTCTTTCTCTTCTCACTTTTTTTTCTGTTACTTCAACTCCACAGCGATCACACACTATCCCTTTATAGCGGATACGTTTATATTTACCACAGAAGCATTCAAAATCTTTAACAGGACCAAAAATTTTCTCGCAAAACAAGCCATCTCTTTCCGGTTTATAAGTACGGTAATTTACTGTTTCAGGTTTTAGTACTTCACCATAAGATCTATTTAAGATGCTATCTGGCGAAGCTAAGCTTATCGTGATTCTATCAAATCCTGCAGCAGGACGATTATTTTTATTTAATGCCATTTTTAGCTAAATTTTAAATATGAAAACATACCCCAAGCCTTAATCCTAAGAATTGGGATATAGATCAATTAATTTTTGTTATCAAAAGTTAACTCTAATCCAAGACCTCTTAATTCATGGATTAAAACATTGAAGGATTCTGGAATACCAGCTTTTGGCATATTGTCTCCTTTTACAATTGCTTCATAAGCTTTTGCTCTACCATTAATATCATCCGATTTAATAGTTAACAATTCTTGTAAAATGTTAGAAGCACCATAAGCCTCTAAAGCCCAAACTTCCATTTCCCCAAATCTTTGACCACCAAACTGTGCTTTACCTCCTAAAGGTTGTTGTGTTATCAAGCTGTATGGTCCAATAGAACGTGCATGCATCTTATCATCTACCATATGGTGAAGTTTCAACATGTACACAACTCCTACTGTAGCTTTTTGATCAAAACGCTCTCCTGTCTCTCCATCATATAAATGTGTATGACCAAATTCAGGTAATCCCGCTTCTTTAATCAGTTCAGCAACATCCTCTTGTGTAGCACCGTCAAAAATTGGAGTAGCAAATTTAATTCCTAATTTTTCACCTGCCCAACCCAAAACAGTTTCGTAAATCTGTCCTAAGTTCATTCGAGAAGGAACACCTAATGGATTTAATACTATATCCATTGGAGTACCGTCTTCTAGGAATGGCATATCTTCTTCACGTACAATTTTAGCAACAATACCTTTGTTTCCGTGACGACCAGCCATTTTATCACCAACTTTTAATTTACGTTTTACTGCTAAATATACTTTAGCTAATTTTAATACGCCAGTTGGTAATTCATCTCCAATAGACAAGTTAAATGTTTCTCTTTTATGACGACCCAACTCCTCATTATACTTAATATTATAATTATGTAATAAAACATTCACTAATTCATTTATCTCTTCGTCATCTGTCCATCCAAGAGGATTAACATTTTGATAATCTATAGATTCTAAAACTTTCTTTGTGAATTTTCCTCCTTGAGATACTACAGGTTCTCCGTAAGTATTTCTAACTCCCTCTGATTCTTTATTTTTCAATAAAACAAGTAGCTTCTCTATTAAAACTGTTTTTAATTTTTCGATATTTTTTTGGTATTCAATATCTAATTTATCAAGCGCAGTTTTTTCTTGTGCTTTATTCATTTTATCTTTCTTCGCACGTTGGAAAAGTTCTTTTCCAATGACAACACCTTCTACAGATGGTGGAGCTTTTAAGGAAGCATCTTTAGCATCTCCTGCTTTATCACCAAATATTGCACGTAATAGTTTCTCTTCTGGAGTAGGATCCGACTCCCCTTTCGGAGTGATCTTTCCAATTAAAATATCACCTTCTTTAACTAAAGCACCAATACGGATAATACCGTTTTCATCTAAATCTTTAGTTGCTTCTTCAGAAACGTTAGGAATATCAGAAGTTAATTCTTCTTCTCCTAATTTAGTATCACGAATTTGCACTTCATATTCAGAAATATGAATAGAGGTAAACCAATCCTCCTTTACAACCTTTTCACTGATAACTATAGCATCCTCAAAGTTATATCCTTTCCATGGCATGAATGCAACTTTCAAGTTTCTACCTAAAGCTAATTCACCATTTTGTGTAGCATAACCTTGAGTAAGGAAATCACCTTTTTTAACTTTTTGTCCTTTGCGCACTGCAGGGTTTAAGTTAACATTTGTATTATGGTTTGTTTTCTTATATTTTGTTAATTCGTAAATTTTTAAATCATCTTCAAAAGATACTAAACGCTCTGTATCCGTTCTATCGTATCTAACATGAATTTCATTTGCATCTACGTATTCAATTATACCATCTCCTTCAGCGTGAATTTGAATTCTAGCATCTCTTGCTGCTTTTCCTTCTAATCCTGTTCCTACTATTGGAGCATCTAAGCGAATCAATGGTACTGCTTGACGCTGCATATTTGATCCCATTAGCGCACGGTTAGCATCATCATGTTCTAAGAAAGGAATCAAACTTGCAGATAAGCCCACAATTTGGTTAGGAGCTATATCCATATATTCCACCTCTTCCTGCTCTAAAATTGGGAAATCATCCGTTTGTCTAGAACGAATTCTATCAGTTAAGAATTTTCCATCTTCTGAAATAGGAGTATTTGCTTGAGCGATTTTCAAAGAGTCCTCCTCTTCTGCACTTAGATAACGAGAAGAATTTAAATCTACTTTTCCATTTTCAACTTTATGATAAGGAGTTTCAATAAAGCCCATATCATTTATCTTAGCATGAACACATAAAGTAGAAATCAAACCAATATTTGGCCCCTCTGGTGTTTCAATTGTACATAATCTTCCATAGTGTGAATAGTGTACGTCACGCACCTCAAAACCAGCTCTCTCTCTACTTAAACCACCTGGTCCTAATGCAGAAACCCTTCTCTTATGAGTAATTTCTGATAAAGGATTTGTTTGATCTAAGAATTGAGATAATTGAGAAGTTCCAAAGAAAGAATTAATTACAGAACTTAAAGTTCTAGCATTAATCAAATCAATTGGAGTAAACACCTCATTATCACGCACATTCATTCTTTCCCGAATGGTTCTTGCCATTCTACTTAAACCAACACCAAATTGTGCATATAATTGCTCTCCTACTGTTCTAACTCTTCTATTAGATAAATGGTCAATATCGTCCACCTCTGCTTTACCATTAGATAAGCGAACCAAATATTTAACAATTTCAATAATGTCTTCTTTAGATAATACTTTATTTTCTAAAGGAACATCTAAATTTAATTTTCTATTTATCTTATATCTTCCAACTTCACCTAAATCATATCTTCTTTCACTAAAAAATAATTTTTCGATAATACCTCTAGCTGTTTCATCATCTGGAGCGTCCGAACCTCTAAGTTGACGATAGATTAACTGAACTGCTTCTAATTCTGAATTCGAAGTATCTTTATTTAGGGTGTTATAAATAATACTATAATCACCACTCATTTCTTCTTTTTGAACAAAGACACTTTCAATGCCCATATCCAAAATCAACTCTATATTATCCTCATCCAACTCTTGATCTCTATCAAGAACAACTTCAGTTCTTTCGATAGATACCACTTCACCAATATCTTCATCTGTAAAGTCCTCCGTCCATGTTCTCAAAACATTAGCAGCAAGTTTTCTTCCAATATTCGCTTCTAAAGCTTCTCTCTCTACTTTAACTTCATCAGCTATGCCAAACAAATCTAAAATATCCTTATCCGTTTCATATCCAATGGAACGTAATAAAGTAGTTACTGGGAATTTTTTCTTTCTATCAATGTACGCATACATTACATTATTAATATCCGTAGCGAATTCCATCCAAGCACCTTTAAAAGGAATAACTCGAGCAGAATAAATTTTTGTTCCATTAGGATGCGTACTCTCACCAAAGAATACACCTGGAGATCTATGTAACTGGGATACAATAACACGCTCTGCACCGTTGATAACAAAAGTTCCTCTTGGTGTCATATAAGGAATATTACCTAAGAAAACATCCTGAACGATTGTTTCAAAATCAATATGCTCTTCATCATTACAGCTTAAACGTAATTTAGCTTTTAAAGGTACAGAATAAGTTAATCCCCTTTGAATACATTGTTCAATAGTATACCTAGGAGGGTCAACAAAGTAATCCAAAAACTCTAATAAGAAAATATTACGAGTATCAGATATTGGAAAGTTATCCTGAAACACTTTAAATAAGCCTTCGTTGTTTCGCTTATCTGGTGTTGTTTCCAATTGAAAGAAATCCATAAAGGATTCCAACTGTACAGATAGTAGATCTACTGAATCTTCATTCGTTTTTACACTTCCGAAGTTCAATCTACCATCAGCATTTAATTTAAATTTTGACATAGTTTACTTTTCTATTAATCAAACAACAAAAACCCGACTCAGCAATAGAGCGGGTATCATTATCATTAATTCAATTAAATAATTTAAATAAGGGCACTAAAATAGTATTTCTAGAAATTCAAGCCACAAAGATACGACAGAATTACGTAGCCACCAAAAGATTGCATAAGAATTTTATTGAAATAAAAAACTTAAATCTTTGTTAAACTTTTACTATTATACAATTTTATAATTTAATTAAATTGGGATGTTTATTGATTTTAAACACTTTAAGTATCTAAAACCTCCAATTTAACTTTCCCAATTCTAAGTCCATCAATAGATAAAACAGTAAAATCATATTGTTTATAGCTTATTCTATCATTCATTTTAGGGAATTTACCTTTAATCTCAAGTAGTAATCCAGCTAATGAGTCGCTCTGTCCTCGAACAGTTTGAAATTCCGTTGAAGCAACTCCAATAATTCTACACATATCATTAATTAAAATCTTGGATTCAAAAATATAATTATTATCATCCACTTTTTTATATTCTAAAATCTCTTCATCAAATTCATCACGAATATCACCTATGATTTCTTCCATAACATCTTCCAATGTGACTATACCTGAGGTTCCACCAAATTCGTCAACAACTATAGCTAAATGCACTGCCTTTTGTTGAAATTCCCTTAATAATTGATTTATCAATTTACGTTCATGCACAAAGAATGCTGGTCGAATCAAAGTATGCCAATCAAAAGAATCCAAATCCTGATAAGGTAAAAAATCTTTGGTATAAACCATTCCTATAATATTATCAATGTTTTTTTCATATACAGGCATGCGGGAATATCCTGCATTTTCCATTTTTTTTAAAACTTGTGAAAAATTCCATGAATGAGGTATAGCACCTATATCTAATCGAGGATGCATAATTTGCTTTACTGTTATTTTTCCAAATTTAAATATGGATTTAAAAATTTCTAATTCCTCCTTTGATATATCTTTACCAATACTTAATTGCACCATATTCATAAAAGATTCAGAACTCGTATCAGCGACTTCCTGTTTTATTTGCTTTTCTTCCTTATATGCCAAGCTATCAATCATAAGTTTAGCCGCTGGATGGAAAAGAAAAAGCAATACTCTGACTATAGGTGCAGAAAAAACTGCCATTTTAACGGTATTTTCTCTTGCATAAACTTTAGGTAAAATTTCGCCAAAAAATACTAATATAAACAGTATAGCCAATATAACTAAAACGTAGTTCAAATAGGATAAACTACTATAAGCTGCGACTAGATATAAAGCACATAAAATAATAATCGTAGCTAATAAATATTTTGATGCACGCAAACTAGCTAATAATAAATCGGGCCTATCGAGTAAACGTAATGCTTGTTTATGTCCTGGCAATCCTTTAGTTTTTAGATAATTAATATCTTTAATGTTTAAATTAAAAAATGCAACCTCAGCAGCTGCTGATAAGGAAACTAAAAATAATAATGTTAAAATAAGTAAGGCAAAAGCCGTTATATCTGTTGCGGCCACACTTAAATCCATTTGCAGTAAAAGCATATCTCGTAATAGCATAAGCAATTTTGATTAAATTTAATTAAAACATCTAATTTATTCAAAAACCGACAAAGTATTTTTTATAAATTGTGTTATAGTTTTTGGAAATGCATATAATTCTAAATCTTTTAGCGCCTGCCAAGAAGATTTTTTTAGTTTTTCAGGTATTTCATTTAGATATACAATATAAAAATCACTAAAAATTTCCTGATGGGATAATCTTTGTTTATAGGCACCTGCAGCTACTATGTTTTCAATTTTCCATTCTTTAGGTAAATAATTGACCTTCTTTTCAAATGCATTTTTTGACTTTTCTTCTATTAAATAAAACTGAAACAATCCTTTCCATATATCAGATTGCGTTCTTTGCTCTAAATAAATCTTATCCTCATAAATTAACAAGAAATAATTAAAATATCTTTTTTTAATTTTTGTTCTTTTTGAATTAACAGGATATTCTGTAACATTCCCTTTCTCAAAAGCTTTACAGGTATCTTTCATAATGCATTCTTCACAAAATGGTATTTTAGGAGCACAAACAGTGGCACCAAAATCCATAATTGCTTGATTAAAAACATCGGGCTCATCCCTTGGTATTATTGCATTCGCTAATTTCAGAAAATATTTCTTATTTGCATTTTTTTGTATATCTAAATTAAGAGCAAAATATCTCGCTAATACTCTGTATACATTTGTATCCACCACTGCAAAGGGTAATTTATAAGCAAAAGAAGCAATTGCAGCAGCAGTATAATCTCCCACTCCTTTTAATTGAAGTATTTCTGCATGAGTTTTAGGAAATATACCTTGATAATTTTCATATATAAATTGAGCAGAACTGTGTAAATTTCGACATCTACTATAATAGCCCAAACCTTCCCAATAGAGTAAAACATCCTCTAAGGGCGCTTTTGCTAAAACAGACACATTGGGATATTTTTCAATAAAACGCAGATAAAATGGCAAGGCTTGCTCTACTCTTGTTTGTTGTAGCATAATTTCAGAAATCCAAATTTTATAAGGATCTTTTTCATTTACCCAGGGAAATTCTCTTTTATTTATATGCTTATGCCATTGCAAGAGCTTTGTTTTAAAAATCTCTTTTGTATCTTTATTTATTTTGGACATGATAAAATGTGGTCAAAGATACCTATATTTGTATAAAATTTTAAAACTATTTTCGGAATGAATAAAGTCAAAATATTTTTATTAACAATAAGCTTATTTTTTGGAATAAGTTTAATAAATAACAGCCATGCACAAAAATTAAGTTCTCTTGAAAAAAGTCATTTTGAGAATTTAGAAGACAGTCTCGTTGTTTTAGCAGATTCTATGCTCAGGACTCCTTTGCATACTGATAGAAAAGAATATGGTTTTAAATTTGCTAATTTATTAAAACACACTTTAGAATTGGAAAACTCCTTTTTATATCCCTTTGAAAAATTAGGAAAAACCATTCATGTAGTGCATCCGGAAGATAAAAAATTTCGAATATTCAATTGGTTAGTAGCACCTGCAGAAAATATGCGTAGATATTATGGTGTAATCCAAACAGCAAGGAGTATTTTCCCTTTGCATGATAATTCAAAAGATTTATCTCCACAAATTTTCAGTCAAACCTTAGATAGAAAGCAATGGTATGGAAATGAAATTTACAAATTACAAACTTTTAAAAAAGGCAAGGAAACTTTTTATTTATGGTATGGCTTAAATACGGATGGAATTTATACAAATAAAAAATCCCTAGATGCCTTATTTTTCAAAGATGGTGTACCTTATTTTGGCTTGCCTATTTTTGAGTATAAGGATATTGAATCAGATAATTATAAATTATACTACCGCTTAATATGGGAATATAGTAAAGTAACTGGATTTACATTAAATTATGATGAAGAAAGGGATATGATTTTATTTGACAGATTGCAATCAGTTGTAAATAAAGCTGAGCGTAAAAATACTTATGCACCTTCTGGACAAACTGAGGGCTTAAAATGGAAACGCGATTATTTTGAATATTTAGAGGAAGCTATTCCTATTTTACAATTAGAAGATGGAGGTGCACCTGTTGACGGAGTATTCCCAAAAAGATAATTTACATAGATGTATAAACCTGAAAAAAGATGGGAAAAAAAGACAATTGATCCCCTAGAGTTTGAGCAATTACAAAAAGAGTTTAAAAATATAAACAAAGAAATAAATGAGCATTTATTGGCACTCATTTATCATAAAAACCTAAGAGATGTAAATGCTGTAAAAGATTTTTTAAACACACAAGAAAAAGCTTTATATGATCCTTTTTTAATGAAAGGAATGGATAATGCTGTGTCTAGAGTTTTAAAAGCTTTGGAACAAGGTGAAAATATTTTAATTTATGGCGATTATGATGTAGATGGTACAACTTCTGTTGCTATGCTTTATAGTTTTTTACAATATTTTCATGAAGCAATAGCTTATAATAAAAAAAACAATTTATCCTTATCCTATTATATACCAGATAGGTTTTTAGAAGGTTATGGGATTTCTGAAAAAGGAATTCTTTATGCAGAAGAAAATAAAATTGACCTTATTATCACTGTAGATTGTGGAATTAAGGATATAGAAATTATAGAATCCCTTAAAAACAAAAATATTGACGTAATTGTTTGTGATCATCATGAGCCTGGGGTAATAGTTCCAAACTGTTGTGCAGTTTTAAACCCAAAACAAGAAGGATGTGCATACCCTTTTAAAGAATTAAGTGGATGCGGTGTAGCATTTAAACTTATACAAGCACTATTAAAAGAAAAAAACCGAAAGGATGAAATCGCAAATAACTATTTAGAATATGTTGCTATTAGTACTGTTGCCGACGTAGTAAGCTTATTGGATGAAAATAGAACATTAGTTACAAAGGGATTAGCACTAATTAACAATCCTAAAAAAAGATCTTTCTTTATCCAAGGTTTGTTTGATAATAAAATTTTAACCGAAGGTGTCAGTGTTAATGCTATGGATATTGGATTTAAAATAGGCCCATTAATTAATGCAGCTGGAAGAATGGAGCATGCTCATCTTGCTGTTGCATATTTTTTGGCTCAAGATTCAGAAGAGCAAAAGAAAAGCATAGAAATATTAAAGAATCTAAATGAGGATAGAAAAAAATCTGATATAAATAATACTAAAGAGGCACGAAAACGTGTAGAAGAAGATACTTTTTTTAAATATACTAAATCCATTGTCCTACATAATGAAGATTGGCATGTAGGAACTATTGGTATAGTAGCTTCTCGATTAATTGATTTTTATTATAAACCTACAATTATAATGACAAAAACCCAAGAGGGTATTTATTCTGGTTCTGGAAGGTCTATTCCAGGATTAAATCTTGTTGCAATTTTAGAGAAAAGTAAAGAGTATTTACTTGCTTATGGAGGGCATTATTTTGCAGCAGGTTTAAAAATCAAGGAAGAGAACATTGCTCAATTTAAAAAAGATTTTGAATTTCAAGTTGGAGAGCATTTAAGTAAAGAATTACAAATTCCCGTTATTTATTATGATACAGAGTTGGCTTATACTGAAATCAGCCCAGAATTAGTAAATACTATTGATCGGTTTGAACCTTTTGGACAGGACAATACTGCACCTATTTTTATGCATAGAGGAATTAGTAAAATGGATTTTATATCAAAAATTTTAAATAATAAACATGTAAAATTGAATTTTGAACATTACAGTAAATTCCCATACAAATTAGAAGCAATTGGTTATAATTTGGCTAAGAAATTCAATCAACTTAAATTATCTAAGGAAGATTCTATTGATATAATTTATTATATCACTAAAAGTACTTATAAGGAAGATACTAAAGTACAATTGCATTTATTGGATATTAGAAAAAGCGAATAAATAAAAGATATTAGAGAAAAGTAAATCACTTTCGTATTATAAAATACTGCATTAAAAAGCGGATATTATTTTAAAATAAGAATTGAATCTTTTTAATAAGAATTTGTAAAAATAAAAGCTTAATAGCAATATTTTCATACTATTATCCTTGCAAATGAATTGAGAAAGTAATCATTCTTTCGCGCAATTCAGAAATTTCATTTGATAAAGGGATATCGCTATCATGCATTACCCTATTCATCATACCTTGACCAATTTTAATTTCTGGAGCCATAATGAAATTAGGAAAATAGAATTCCAAACCTATACCTACATCTACACCAATATCTAAAGGTTTGATACGTAGCCATTCATCTGCCCTTCTACTTTTTGCGTTAGAAGCTAAATCATAATCAAATTTCCCACCAATCAAGCCATAAAATCTAAAATTATTGATTCTTTCACTTTTAAATTTCAATTGTAGAGGCAAATTCATATAAATAGATTCTATGTTTTTTACTTCTATTTGCTCTTCATTGTACTTTTGTAAGAAAATAGATTTTTCAGAAAAAACAATAGCTGGAATAAAACGTAAATCTATAAAACTATTCAATTTTAAATGTCCCATTATTCCAACATTAAAACCTGGTCCCCATTTTCCTAAGATTTGCTTATATTGATTATCCTTATAAAAACTCTGGCTGGGTTTTACTTGAAAATGAGAATAATTCCCTGCAAAAGAAAGTCCAAAATAATATGCTTTTGCATCATGCTCTGGCATATGAATATATTTTGGTCCTTGCGCATTTGCATTAAAGCTTATAAACAATAAGCATACAGTTATTATTGCAATAATTTTATTCATAAATTTACTTTTCAGCATTATAAAGAGTAGTAATTCCAAAAGTTAATGGTTTAAAAGTAACATTTTTATACCCACATTCCTCTAGAATTTTACAAAATTCTTCTCTTTCAGGAAAAACACTCACACTTTTTGGCAAATAAGTATATGCATCTTTATTTTTAGAAAAAGTTTTCCCTATCCAAGGCAAGATATATTTAAAGTAAGTAGAATAAATTTGTTTCACCGGAAAGTATTTAGGTTTTGAAAATTCTAAAATAGCTAATTTTCCATTAGTTTTCATTACCCTATGCATATCAGTCAAACCTTTTTTAAGATTTTCGAAATTACGAACACCGTAAGCACAAGTAATAGCATCGAATTGATTATCTTCAAAAGGCAAGTTTTCACTATCTCCCAAAGTCAATCTAATTTTATCTTCTAATTGCTTTTCTTTAATTTTCTTTTTTCCTATTTTGAGCATACCTTTAGAAATATCCACGCCTATAATTTCATTGGGATTTAACTTTAATGCTGAGATAGCAAAATCTCCAGTACCTGTTGCTACATCTAATATAGTTTTAGGATTTTTATTTTTTAAAGATTTTATTGCTTTTTTTCTCCATTGTATATCAATTCCTAAAGAAAGGAAATGATTTAAGAAATCGTATTTACCTGAAATACTATCAAACATTTCAGCAACCTGAACTTTTTTCGACAATTCCGATTCTGGAACTGGAAGTATACTTATTTTATTTAATTTTTCAGACATACTGTGAGTATATGTATAAATTTTCCAATTGGTTATTTTTTATCCTGTGCATCGATAATGATTGTTACTGGTCCGTCATTAACCAAATGTACATCCATATCTGCACCAAAAATGCCTTCTTGTACTTTATTTTTTAATGCTAATTGGGCATTTTCTACAAAATATTGGTACAAAGGTAAAGAAAGATCTGGAGAAGCAGCTTCAATATAAGAAGGTCTATTTCCTTTTTTTGTTAAAGCATGTAAAGTAAACTGACTTACTATAAGCAATTCTCCATTAATATCTAGTAGAGATTTATTCATCACTTGATTTTCATCATTGAAGATTCTCAAATTCATACATTTTTTCAATAACCAATCAGCTTCTTCTTTTGTAGAATCTCGATGAATACCCAAAAAAACCAATAAGCCATTATTTATAGCAGCCACCGTTTTTCCATCAACTTCTACTTTTGCTTCTTTAACTCTTTGTATTACTAATTTCATGTAGATAGAATCATTTTATTAGAATGGAGCATCTTCATCGTTATCATCTATGAAAGAACCTAAACCACTCGATGTAGCATCAGAATCTCCAAAACTCATATTATTAGCTCTAGAAGGTAAGGTTTGAAAACCACCCATATCAGCACCAGGAATACCAGATCCAAATCCACCCATATTGTGTTGATGCCAATCCTCTTCAATTTCCACAAAAGTTTGGAATTCCAATCGCGCTTGTAGGCGCACACTATCTAATCTACCATTTCTGTGTTTCGCAATATTAATATGCGTTTCTCCTTTAATAGATTCTCCGTGTTCATCATTCTCTATTCCATGATATTCTGGTCTATAGATAAACATAACCATATCAGCATCTTGCTCAATAGCTCCAGATTCCCTTAAATCCGATAATTGTGGAATTTTTCCTTTATCTCCTGTACGCGTTTCTACTGCACGTGATAATTGTGATAGAGCAATCACTGGAACTTCCAATTCTTTAGCCAAGGCTTTTAATTCTCTAGAAATTTTACTAATTTCTTGTTCCCTATTTCCTCTTTGATCGGAGGGACCATGCATTAATTGTAAATAGTCAATAATTACTAATTGAATATCATTAGTAGATTTTAATCTTCTACATTTTGCACGCAGTTCAAAAATATTTAATCCAGCTTGATCATCAATAAAAATAGGAGCTTCTGCTAATTCACTTACTTTAGCATTAATTTGTTCAAACTCATGATCTTCCAATCTACCTCTACTAATCGATTCTAAGCTCACTTGTGACACCGTACTAATCATACGTTTTACAATTTGCACGGCACTCATTTCCAAACTAAAAATAGCAACTCCCCTTGGTCTTTTATCCATAGCAGCATTTAAAGCCAAAGAAAGAGCAAAAGCTGTTTTACCTACCGATGGTCGAGCTGCCAATATAATCAAGTCTGTTTTTTGCCAGCCTGCAGTAATAGCATCCAGGCTAGGAAATCCTGAAGGAACTCCTGTTACATCTTCTTTTTGTTCCCTACTCTTCGCAATAGATTCCACCGCTTCCACAATTAAGTTTTGCATGCTATTGTAATTATTGCGTAGATAGTTATTACTAATATCAAACAAATTTGTTTCTGCTTTATCTAATAAGGAAAAAACTTCAGTTTTCTCTTCATAGGCATCTTTTATTACATCCCCACAAATTCTAATCAATTCACGCATAATAAATTTCTCCATTACTATACGAGCGTGAACAAGCACGTGTGCACTGGAAACAATATTATTTGTCAATTGCGTTAAATAGAAAGGGCCACCGACTTCTTCTAACTCACCTGTTTTTCTTAAATATTCAGTAATTGTCAGTAAATCAATAGCATCTCCATCCGCTGCTAATTGAATAACAGCCTCATAAATTTTTTGATGCGGTGCAAAATAAAAACATTTTGCTGTAGGAAGGATTTCTAAAACATCAGAAAGTTTATCTTTCTCTAGCATTATAGCTCCTAAAACAGCTTCTTCTAACTCCCTTGCCTGAGGTGGAACCTTACCATAAATCATAGTATTGCTCATTTCTCCTGCTGTTCTCCTGTATTTTTTAATTTGCTTTTGCGTCTCCAAAATTTAAAGTTTGATAGGTTATTATAAAAAGAAATTCCTTAAAATTAGGGTCTGCTAAGGTACAAAAAAAACATGAGATTCTACTATAATTTTGCTTTTATTACGAAGATTTTTTTCTTTAGAAGTTTATTAAAAACAAATTCTTTACACTAAAAAAAATTATTATTTTTGCTTAAAAAACTATGGCGATTATTTCTCCCTCTTTACTATCTGCGGATTTTTTCAATTTAAAAAAAGATATTGATATGCTTAACAGCTCCGAAGCGGAGTGGTTACATATTGATGTAATGGATGGTAGATTTGTACCGAATATTTCTTTTGGAACTCCTATCATGAAAGCTTTACAAGGAAAAACAAATTTAGTGAAAGATGTGCATCTAATGATTGTGGAACCCGAAAAATATATTCCAGAATTTATAGATTTAGGTGCTGAATATGTAACTTTTCATTTAGAAGCTGCAATTCATCCTCATCGTATCATCCAAATGATTAAAAACAAAGGAGCTAAAGCAGGGATAGCTTTGAATCCACACCAAAATATTTCTTCTATTAAGCATTTGATAAATGATTTAGATTTAGTACTTATCATGAGTGTAAATCCTGGATTTGGTGGACAAAAGTTTATTGAATTCACTATAGATAAAGTTAAAGAACTCAGCCAATTAATTGATGAATCAGGAAGTAAGGCTTTAATAGAAGTGGATGGTGGAGTAAATAGCGAAAATGCTAAAACTTTAATCGATGCAGGAGCAGATGTATTAGTCGCTGGAAATGCTGTTTTTTCGGCTCCTGATCCTAAAGAAATGATTAAAACCTTAAAATCAATTTAATATCTATTCGATTTTATTAGCCTAATGGCTTGTGGAATTACCTCCACTTTCAAAGTCTCTTTTTCAATAGCAGTCAAAGGAATGTATTCTCCATCAAGTTGCATTCCTTCTGATTCTAATCCCTTAATAATAAAAGCAGCACTAGTAAATGTTTTCACATAGGGAGATTTATGTATTTTCTTGAAGAATGCATAGAGTGCAAGTATAGGTGCCATTAATAATGGAAAGGACTTAATAAGCGTTATATTCAACTCTCCATCCTTGCAATCTGCTAAAGGTGCAATTTCAAAATCGTAACCTAATTGCTTCATATTTGCAGCATTCAAAATAAAAACTTTTGAAAAATCAAAGCGTTTATTGCCTTCAAAAAATTGCAAATTTTCACTTTTAAAACCAGGTAGTAATTTTAGAATTAATTTTAAATAAGTAAAAAAACCTCTTTTTTTACTGTGAACAAAAGATTTAGATACCATAGCATCAAACCCTAGTCCAAAATTTGATGTAAAATAATATTGATTTGCTTTGCCAATATCAATAAGCATACTCTGCATACTATTAATTCCCTGCAAAACATCCTTAGCTTTAAAAGATAATTGCAAACTCCTTGCTACTCCATTTCCTGAACCATAAGGCCAAACCGCTATCATAACGGAACTATTTACTACTGATTGTAATATATCAAATAATGTTCCATCACCTCCAACGGAAACAATTATTTTAACTTTATCTTTTACACATTTAGCTGCAATTTCTTTTCCATGACCTCTATATTCTGTAGAAATCACAGAGAAATTAAAGCGTTCTTTATCCAAATACTTATCAATATATTTATGCACCTCCTTAGCTCTTTGGGTGCCAGAACGCGGATTAACAATAAAAACAATAGAATATTTCATTAAAATTCTGCTTTTAAACTTATATCCTTACTAGTAGCTTGATGTGTTAATGCTCCTATAGAAATAAAATCAACTCCCGTTAAAGCATAAGATCGGACGTTTTTTAAATTAATACCTCCAGAAGCTTCTGTTTCCATTTTTTTATTAATAATAGGCAATGCTTCCAAAATTTCTTCAGGAGTAAAATTGTCCAACATGATTCTATCCACTTTACCGTAAGAAAGCACCTCTTTCACATCACTTAAATCCGAACACTCCACTTCAACTTTCAAGTTTAGGTTATTATCGTTCAAATACTTATAGGTTTTATCTAAAGCTTTGCTTATACCACCAGAAAAATCAATATGATTATCTTTAAGCATAATCATATCATACAATCCTGCTCTGTGATTTTGACCGCCTCCTATACGAACTGCTTCTTTTTCAAAATATCGAATAAGAGGAGTAGTTTTTCGAGTATCCAATAACTGCGCATCAGTTCCTTCTATCTCCTTTTTATACAAACGCGTCAAACTTGCTATACCGCTCATTCTTTGCATAATATTCAGCAATGTTCTTTCAATTTGCAAAATGGTATGCACACTTCCCTCTATAATTCCAATTTCTTTATTTCCTTCTATATATTCACCATCTTTTTTTGTAAAATCTATATGCATTGAAGCGTCCCAAGCGTTTACAATATGCTTCACTTCTTGCAAACCTGCAAGTACACCATTATCCTTATAAATAAAACGTGCTACCCCTTTTAAATCAGCAGGAATGGAGGCCAAAGTGCTATGATCGCCGCTTCGAATATCCTCTTCTTTTATACTTTCAATAAATTTTTTATAATCAAACATATTCCACAATGTAATTCCTAAAAATGTATTAACTTAGTCAAAATTACAAAAAAGCTTTAAGTAAATCATTGTTCAATTCTGCAATTTCTTCCATGGAGCATGAAAATCTATATTCTTTAATTAAAAATCTGGATTCAAGCTGGTATAATTTAATGCAAGATTTTATAAAAAGTTCCACTTTTAACCAAATAAACAATCTTGTAATTGAAGCATATAAGGCAAATACCTGCTATCCAGATTTCAATCAAATTTTTCGCTGTTTTGAAATAGTACCAGTTTCAGAAGTAAAAGTCATTATTATTGGACAAGATCCTTATCATCAAGAAGGACAAGCACATGGATTAGCATTTTCCGTTCCGGATAATATTAAAATTCCGCGTTCTTTAGACAACGTTTATAAAGAACTAATACTCAATGGATTAATAAAAGAAAAACCAAAAACTGGAAATTTAAAACACTGGGCGAAACAAGGAGTATTATTACTAAATTCAGTATTGACCGTTGAAGCAAATAAAGCAAATAGCCATAAACACATTCCTTGGAGTGCTTTTACGGATTATTGTATTGAAAAGCTAGCTGCAGAAAAACACTTTAAAATATTTGCACTTTGGGGAGCCGCAGCAAAAAAGAAGGAAAAACTCATACATGGAGATCAGAATTTAATACTAAAAGCAAATCATCCATCACCCTTAAGTGCTAATCGAGGCGGATGGTTTAATACGGAACATTTTATAAAAATAAACTGTGCTTTAAAAACAAATTACAATAAAGAAATAAACTGGCATAATTAATAGAATATGAATAGATTAATCAATACAACTAAAGTTGTTTTTATGACTCTTTGCATTTTGTTTCTCTGCTCGACTAAAAACATTTTTGGTCAAGAAAAACAAGCAAAAAAGGAGCTTATTAATGAATATATAATTGCTAATGATTTCAGATTAGTGGTATATTA
>DATGSF010000191.1:0-15314 GCA_035302865.1 Chitinophagaceae bacterium | reverse complement strand
CACACAACATTATATTTTCTGTTGCTTGATACAAATCGTTAATAATTAATTCTAAGTTATGTATACTATCGCAACCATCAGAATTTGTGTAACTAACGCTTTCGGAATAGTTTCCAGGAATTGTATTTACGTCCCATGTTATTCCATGCCATGTGTAGGGCAATTGAGCCACACATAGAGTAATTGTGTCTGTATATACTTCGGAGTTGTCAACAATTTCAAAGCTGATCTCAGAATATGCAACACCAACACTAGCTCTAATAGTTACTTGTCCTAAACCAGAAGGTGTGAAAATATTGTTATTAATGCTACCAAGGCTTTGCCCCTGAGTTATTGACCAAGTTACTTCAGGATTATTATGAGAGTTGCCTAAAGTGTAACTTAGTTGTTTTTCGTTATTAATACAAATATCATCCGTTGAGGTAGTGTTATTTATAGTGGTACTTTGTTTATATCTTAAAGCAGCAGATTGTCCAGAAAAATCATGTCCATAACCAAATTGGCAGCTAGTATTAGCTGTTCCAAAGCAACTATTTGAAGAGACATTAACTTGATAGTCGCCAGATTGAGGTGCAACAAAATCTAATGAATTGCTTGCTATTGCGCCTATAGGGCTTAAATTATTACATTCATTTCCTTCACCCCATACTTGTAGAAGTACATCCGTAAGATAAGAAGAGCAATTTCCTTGCGTGGGGTTGTGCTCTATAGAATAACCAACTCCTGCTATTAGGTTTTCAATCGGAGTGCCTGTTCCAGATCCTGCGCACCAGCTATTGCTCCAATTGTTTTCTGAAATACTTGGAGCCGTTGTTAAGAGACTTGTATAACCAATTTTGTCAGGGTTAGGACTGCTTACAACAATGGTATAATCCTCTGCTTGTCCATAACCTATGGTTCCACAAGGGGTATGGCTTGAATCACTGAATTTTTTTAAAACACGCATTCTAGTAGTGCCAATCAAGGCGTCGGAAGGAACTTCAATGTCAGCTGTATAAGTAGGGCTGCTTCCATCAGAGTCTTCAATCCATCCTAGATAGTATCTTTCATTAGCTTGATCAAATGTTCCATCTTGATTCCAATCAATATATACGAAAATATCATTGTCCCAGAATCCATTTGTATTACCTCTAAAAAGTAATTCGTAAGTTGTTCCGGGACAAACCGTACCCACTAAATGAGTGAAATCTTCATGCGCTGGAGAGCCGTTTATTGCAGCGGAACTAATATTTTCTATACCAGCAAATTTTACATAGGTAATAGGTTCTACATCTGCACTGACGCTTACTGAACAGTATGGCGCAGGGAAAGTTTGTGAGAAGCCTATATTAGTACCTACAAGAAAAAAAAGAGTTAAATAAAACCAAATATTATTCTTCATTTGTAAAAAAGTTATCTTATATGGTACTAATGTAGAATAAATATTTATTTAATCATAATTATTATAAAAATTTTCATTGAAATTTATAAACTATCGTGAAAATGAAAATTTGTTTTAATTAAATAAAAAAACTTAGAAATAGAAATATTATATTTTAAAATTGTATTTTTGCTAAGGATTCAAATAAGTTATTCGTATTATGAACTTAAGAAAAGGAATGAGAGAAGAACCAAAGGTGTTTACCTTAGCTCTAAATGATATTTTGTTTATCTTACTGTTCTTCTTTTTGGTTATTGCAACTTTGGCTAATCCCAATGTTATCAAATTAAGCATTCCTAAAGCAGAGAGTGATACCAAAGCTAATCAAACAGTTGTGGTTTCGATAGATGCAAATCAAAAATTTTATATAGGTACTACGGAAGTAGATCCATTATACTTGCCTTGGGAAATTAGTCGATATATTGAAAATAGTCAAGATATAGAACCTACGATCGTTATCAATGCAGATCAATTAGCTACAGCAGATAATATAGTTACAGTTATGAAAGCTGCACAAGAATTAAAAGTTAGAACAGTATTAGCAGTCGATGAAGAATAAGAATCTATTTATGAAAAGTATTAAATTAAAAGATTTAGGTAGCATTGAATACAAAAAAGCTTGGGATTTACAAGAAGAGTTGTTACAAAAAGGATTAAATGTCAAGTCTTTACGCTTTAAAAATCCAGAAGCATTTGCCGATAGAACTATTGATAATTATCTTTTATTATGCACGCATCCTCATGTTTATACCTTGGGAAAAAGTGGCTCCATTGATAATTTATTAGTTAATCAAGATCAAATGGAAAAACTGGGCGTTCAATTTTATAAAACTAATAGAGGTGGTGATATCACCTATCATGGTCCAGGACAGCTTGTAGCTTATCCTGTTTTAGATTTAGAGCAATATGAAACGGACTTAAATAAATATATGCGTAATCTGGAAGAGGTTGTTATTCTTACTTTAAAAGAATTTGGTATTGAATCAGGAAGACTAGAAGGGTCTACGGGCGTTTGGCTTGATCCAGGAGTTGTAGGTAAAGAGCGTAAAATTTGCGCAATGGGAGTTCGTTCTAGTAGGTGGATAACTTTGCACGGATTGGCTTTGAATATGAATGCAGATTTGCAATTTTTTAATTTTATTATTCCCTGTGGTATCAATGATAAGGCAGTAACATCTATGGAAAAGGAATTAGGTGCTAAAGTGGATGAAGGTAAGGTTGCGGAAATATTTAAAACTAAATTTGAAGAGGTTTTTTCTTCTGTTTTAGTTTAATGCCTACCATAAAAAATCTTCCTAATTTAAGGTGTTAAAGATTGATGATTTGTACATCAATTTTTTGCGAATTCATAACCTTGGCAATTTCTTCTTCATTGGGATGAGTAAAAAATACTTGAGGAATAGCTTCTTTCTTTAATAAGGAAAAAAGGTTCTTTATTCTTTCTTGATCTAATTTTTCGAATATATCATCTAATAATAAAATTGCACTAATTCCATTTTGTAATAACCATTTCCATTGTGCAAATTTAAGAGCTAATAAAAAAGATTTTTTTTGCCCTTGAGAGGCAAATCTTTTGACGGGTTGTTCATTTATTAAAAATATCCAATCTTCTGAATGAATCCCCTTTGTTGTTCTTTTTAATTGCAAATCTGAAAACCGTTGTTTTTTATAATAGGAATCTAAGTTTTCTATATTGCTTTCAATGCAATCGTAAATAATATTAATTTTCTCTTCTGTATTTGCGATTTTTTCATAATAATATTGCACAATTTTCGGAAAATCATCCATAAATTGCATTCTCTTATTTATTATTACCTTGCTATGATTTGCTAATTGTGTATCGTAAACATCTAACAGCTCATTTTGTACAACAGAATAGTTGTTTTGTTTTAAATAGCCATTTTTTTGAGCATTTACTCTTTGGTAGGAAATTAAATTATGTAAATAGTCATTGTCTTTTTGTGCTAATATTCCATCTATAAACTTTCTTCTTAAATCACTACCGAAATTTAGAATGTTGATATCGTCAGGTGCAATCATTATTGCATGAAAATTACCTATATAGTCAATATTTTTATCGAGCTCTTTCCCATTTATCCACATTTGTTTTTTATTAAAATCATATCTACAGGTAGCATTCCAATCTTGGCTGTTTTTTTTCCACAAGGTATCTATTCGAAATCCTTCTTTTTCATAGAATACATTTTCTTTTTCTTTAAAAGTGAAGTAGCTTTTTGTGAAACAGCTGTAGTAGATAGCATCAAGAAGATTGGTTTTTCCTTTTCCATTATTGCCTGTAATTCCAATATAATCCTTGGTGAAACTAAAAGAATTATTCAGAAAAGATTTAAAGTGAATCAGAGATATTTTTCTTAACTTTGGCAAAATAATTATTCTTTATTTTAAAACATGCAATATAAATCATTATAGCCTTAATACAATGAGTTTTTAAATTGTTTTCAAACTATTGTAATTTGTTATAAAGTTTTTATATTTTCGCACAAATTTATAAATCGTGAAAAAGTTTGGAAAAGAAATATACTTAGAATGGTATGAGTCCATGTTATTACAGCGTCGTTTTGAAGAAAAAGCGGGCCAACTTTATGGAATGCAAAAAATTCGTGGATTTTTACATTTATATAATGGTCAAGAAGCTATTTCTGCTGGAATGATGTCTGCTTTACGCGAGGATGATAATATTATAACTGGTTACCGAGATCATGGTCTTGCCCTAGCTAAAGGAATGTCGGCTAATGAGTGTATGGCAGAGTTGTTTGGAAAGGAAACAGGCTGCACTGGTGGTAAAGGAGGATCTATGCACTTTTTCTCAAAGAAACACAGATTTTTTGGTGGTCATGGTATTGTAGGAGGTCAAATTGGTTTAGGTGCTGGTATCGCATTAGCAGATTATTATAAAGAAAATGACAGAGTAACAGTTACTCTATTTGGAGACGGTGCCGCAAGGCAAGGGATGTTGCACGAAGTTTTTAACTTAGCAGCAATGTGGAATCTTCCAGTTATTTTTATTTGTGAAAATAACCATTACGCAATGGGAACCTCTGTGGAACGCTCTACTGCAGGATTGGAAATTTATAAATTAGGCGAACCGTATGGAATTCCTTCAGAGCAAGTAGATGGAATGAAGCCTGAAAATGTACACAAAGCTATTGAAAAAGCAGCGAAAAGAGCAAGAGATAAAAAGGGTCCTACGTTTTTAGAAATTCAAACCTATAGATATTATGGACACTCTATGAGTGATCCTCAAAAATATAGATCAAAAGATGAATTAGCAGATTATAAAAAGAAAGATCCAATTGAAACTACCTTAGCAACCATAATGAAGAATAAATGGGCAACAAAAGAAGAAATTGATGCTATTAAGGATAAGGTAAAACAAATTGTGGATGAATCTGTGAAGTTTTCTGAAGAAAGTGACTTCCCTTCTGATGATCAGGTGTATGAAAATATATATGTACAAGAAGATTATCCATTTATTAAAGATTAAAAAATAATTCAAAAAATAAACTTAAAATTTTATGGCTTCAAATAAAGAAAAATCTTTCAATCAAGAAAAAGGTTTAAAAGTTTTAATAACTGTTTTGGCAGTTGCTTTAATTATTGGCGGTGGATATTTTGCTTACCAAGAATGGATCGTTAAGCCAAAGTCGGAAAAAGCTGCTTCTGCTATGGTAGATGTGGAACGCTTTTTTGAAAACCAACAATATGAAGAAGCAATTAATGGTGATGGTCAAAACAGAGGAGCTTTAGCAATTATCTCAGACTACGGGAATACTAAATCGGGAAATCTAGCACGTTATTATGCAGGAATGAGTTTTTTACATTTGGGAGAATATGAGGAAGCAATTAAACATTTAGATGCCTATAAAAAAATGTCAGGCACTGTGTTACAAGCTTTAGCAGAAGGAGGAAAGGGAGATGCTCATTTAGAGTTAGGGCATAATGATAAAGCTGAAGCTGCTTATAGAAAAGTAATTAATTATAAAGATGAATTAGTATCTCCAATTTATTTATTCAGATTAGCGATGCTTTTAGATCAAAAAGATCAAAAAGACGAAGCGGTTAAATTGCTAAAAGAAATAAAATCTGATTACCCTTTAAGCGTTCAAGCTCAAGATGTGGATAAATATTTAGGATATTTGGGCGGGCTTGATTAATATTTAGTATTTTTTTAAAAATGTTTTATTTATTCAATGCTTTAATTAAATTTGGGAAATAAATAGGGAGTTTAAAATTTGATTATATGAAAAAACAAATATTGTCTTTTGTCGCTTTGATTATTTTGTGTGTTTCAGGATCAGTTTCTTTCGCACAAAGTCATTTCTATAAAAATGCCTACAAATTTAGAAATAGTGGAGCGTATGACAAGGAAACAGCATTGTTGTCTGTAGCTTATGGGGTATTGGATTTTCAGCATGGTTTTAAAGAAAAAGATTTTAAAGCCGATGGGAATTTAGGACCTTTTTATGCACAGTTAGAAAAAGCAGTAATGGAGGAGCTAGGTATAGGATTTAAAATGGCTGCAGGCTTTACTTATGGTGATTATCATGGTTTAAATCATTTTAATACCACTAACCTTGCCTTAGGCGTTCACGCTATATATCATTTTAATAAATTTATTCCTTGGGAGTTTTTAGATGTATACGCTGGTGCAGGCGCAGGAGTTCGATATAATATATTGTCCTTCGAAAGAAATATTGTAGATGATGGTAAAGATGAAATTAAAGTATTTCCAGAAGCTTTTGTTGGGGTAAGATACTATTTTATTCCACAATTAGGAGTTTTTGTTCAAGGAGGATACGATGGCTTTAGCTCTTTACAAGCCGGTTTGACATTTAGATTATATTCTAATAATTAAGAAAAAAGACAAAAGTTTAAAGAAATCCTTTTTAAACAGTGAAATTTTCTTAATTTCGCAATACATTAATAAAAATAAATCATGCAAGAATTCGGTATAAAAAATCCTTCTGCTAAAATAACACCAGAAGGATTAAATGTCGCAATTGCACATTGGAACCTTAGCCCTGAAGAATTAACACAAAAAAGTGTAGAGCTTAATCAAGGAGTTTTAAATGATTCAGGAGCTTTAGCTGTTGATACTGGAAAATTTACTGGGAGATCACCTAAAGATAAATTTACAGTAATTGATGATATTACAAGAGATACAGTAGATTGGGGAGCAATTAATATCCCTATGGAACCTGAGGTATTTGATAAATTATACAATAAGGTATGTGATTATTTAAAAGATAAAGAAGTTTGGGTAAGAGATGCTTATGCATGTGCAGATCCAAAATATCGCTTAAACATTCGTGTAATTAATGAAGAGCCTTGGGCAAATCTATTCTGTAATAATTTATTCTTAAGACCAACAGAAGAAGAGATTCTAACGCAAGAGCCTGATTGGCATATCATTCAAGTGCCATCTTTCCTAGCCGATCCTGAAGTGGATGGAACAAGGCAAGGTAACTTCACAATAGTTAACTTTACCAAAAAGGTAATTTTAATAGGTGGTTCAGCTTATACTGGAGAAATGAAAAAAGGCATTTTCGGAGTACTGAACTTTATTTTGCCAAATAATCATAATACTTTATCCATGCATTGTTCAGCTAATGAAGGTGAAGAAGGTGATGTAGCATTGTTCTTTGGATTAAGTGGTACAGGAAAAACAACTTTAAGTGCTGATCCTAATCGTCCTTTAATAGGAGATGATGAGCATGGATGGGCTGATGGATCTATCTTTAATTTTGAAGGTGGTTGCTATGCTAAATGTATTGATTTGAGTGAAGAGAAAGAACCTCAAATTTATGCTGCTATTAAAGAAGGAGCATTATTAGAAAATATTTCTTTTTATCCAGGTACTAATAAAGTAGATTATTCTGATGCAAGTAAAACAGAAAATACACGTGTAGCTTATCCAATTGAGCATATTAAAAATGCAAAAAAACCGTCTTACGGTGGTAATCCTAAGAATATTTTCTTTTTAACTTGTGATGCTTTTGGAATTTTACCTCCAATTAGTAAGCTATCTAAAGGACAAGCAATGTACCATTTTTTAAGTGGTTATACTGCAAAAGTTGCTGGAACTGAGGTTGGAATTACAGAGCCACAAACAACGTTTTCTGCTTGTTTTGGGCATGTGTTTTTACCTTTACATCCAACCAAATATGCTGAATTATTAGGAGAAAAATTGATTGAACATCCAGAGGTAAATGTTTGGTTGGTTAATACAGGTTGGAGCGGTGGTCCTTATGGAGTCGGTGAAAGAATGAGTTTAAAACACACTAGATCCATGATTGGTGCTGCTATGAAAGGAGAATTAGATAATGTGGAATATGAAACACATGATGTTTTTGGTGTTGCATTTCCTAAAGAGGTGCCTAATGTACCAAGTGAGATTTTGAACCCGAGAAATACTTGGGAAAATAATGAAGAGTATGATAATAAAGCTATTGAGTTGGCAAGCTTATTTGTAAAGAATTTTGAAAAATATGCTTCAGAAGCAAATGATGAAATTCTTGCAGCTGCACCTAAAACTGAATTAAATGTTTAGTAAATACTTGTTTTAAAAATTAGAAAGTGCTTAACTTTGAAAGTTAAGCACTTTTTTTATGAAAAATATATCGATTGCTCTTTTTCAGTTGAATAGTAAACTTGATTCTTTAAATCAAAAATTAGAAATTGAAGAGTACTTAAATCAAGTTGCTTCGAATACTGCAATTATTTTATTGCCAGAAATGTTTTTACAAGGCCCCTATAAAGCATTTGAAAATATAGAGAATGAAAATGAAAGTTTGAATTTTCTTATAAAAATGGCCAAAAAGTATAAAAAGATTATTATTGGTTCTGCTTTAACTCAAGTGAATTCTAACAATAGAAATAGAGCCTACGTGGTTTATCCAAATGGTAATTATGCTTTTTATGATAAGAAAAAAATGTTTGGTAAAGAAAAAGGATTATTGAAAGAAGGAGATAAGCATTTGATTATTCAAGTGAATGGGTGGAAAATCCTGATTTTGCTGTGTTATGATCTTCGCTTCCCTGAATGGAGTAGAATGAATAAGCAGGAATATGATGCTATTATATATTTAGCTCAATGGCCCGATAAAAGAATTGATGCTTGGAATACTCTTTTAAAAGCTAGAGCGATTGAAAATTTATCTTATGTAATAGGTGTTAATGGTTCTGGAGGGGATTATCCTGGAAAAAGTCAAGTTGTTGATCCATAAGGTAATAAAATACTCGATTTAGAAAATGATATAACATGGAAAGAAATCACTTTAAAATTTAAAAATTTAATAAGGATTAGAGAAGATTTGCCTTTTCTTAAGGATAGAGATAATTTTGTTTTATTAAATCAAAATTTTTCTGATAGGGAAGAATAATTGGAGATTTTTTTAAATCATGATAAGTAATATTTTCATTTTGTAGTTTTTCAATTAAATGAGTTTTCTCATTTGAATAGGGGAGATGTAAAATTAGAAATACATCGTTTATTGCATTTAAATCAAAGTCTGTGTTTTCAATTACAATAAAACGTGCATTGTTATTCTCTTTTTCTAATTCTGAAATACTGATTTTATCCCATTTGTTCCAATTGCTAATATGATAATTTTTAATTGAATAGGCTTTTAAAAATGGCGAAACATCGTAATTTTCAAAGTTGGGATTATCTTCTTCAGAATATATTGTGAAACCAGATATTTGATGTTTTATAAATATTTCTAAAGTTCCCTTATTTTCCTTTATGTAAATAAAATCTTCTGTTTTCTTTTTCTCTTCTTTATAATTGTAATCAGTGAAAAATACTAATAAAATACCATAACTTATTATCCAATACTTTCTTTGTTTAGATATAAGTGCTAATATTAAACTTATGATTATAAGGTATAATAGCGACATTTGTAATATATCAATGACTATACTTTGGAATCCTTTTGGTGTGTAAGTACTAAAGGATTGTATACTTAAATAAAAATATTTTGTTATAAAAGAAAGAGCTTGTGCTATACATATACTTATTATTGGAGCAATAAAATAGAAAATAATTAGGATGAAGCTTCCACTAAGTAATAAGAAACTGTAAATTACTGCTGGTATGTTAGCTAGAATTACAAATATGGGAATATTATTAAAATAATATAATATTAAAGGAAGGACAAGTATTTGGACACTGAAGCTTACACTTATTATTTCCCATAAATACTTAAAAACTTTATTCGAGGGTTTCCATAAATTTTGAATACTATTTTGAAATAATAAAATGGATAAAACTGCAAGAAATGATAACTGAAAACCTAAATCTTCCAACCACACAGGGTTGAATAAGAGCATAAGAATGGCTGTTAAGAATAAATTATTTATTGAGTATCCCGTTCTGTTTAGGAATAATGATATACTTGATAAAGTAAACATTAAACATGCACGAATTGCTGAGGGTGGAAAATCGGTTAAGTATACATAAAACCACACCAGAATAATAGCTAATACTTGCAAAGCATATTCTAACTTTTGATTTCTTATGTAGGGTAATAAAACTAAAAGAAAACCACAAAGTATAGAAACATGCATTCCAGATATTGCTATTATATGTGCAACTCCTGTTTTGCTAAAATGATTTCGTAATTCTGAACTCATATTTGTTCTATCATTTAAAATCACAGCTTGAACTAAAGAAAGGCTTGTTTTATCTTCAATTGATTCTGTTAGTATAAAATGGATTTTATTTCTAATCTTTATTATAATTGGTTCCTTTATATTGGATTCTTGATGTCTTAATATAGCTTTAGGATATAAGAAAATTTGATGTGAGAAGCCTTGTGTCTGCATATATTTCTTATAATCAAAGTGATATGGAGTAATGGCATTATTAAACTCTTGAAATCTGGTATCTATAATAATCGTATCTCCAAATAGTAATGGATTTTTATTTTCTTTTTCTAGATAATACATAATTGCATTTCCTTGAGTTGCAATCCAATTATTATTCTTTTTAACTCCAAGAACACGAACTTTATAAGCATATGATTTTTCTTTTTTCTCTCCTTGATTTAATATCTTAAGCGCGATTTTTTGATTTTTATTTTCTTCAATATAGTTGGTATATAAATTCTCTTTATTACTATGGGGATTGTTTTTCCGCCATACGGATCCAAATATTAAACAGAATAATAATAGCGTAATTTGAAATTGTAAATTCTTTTTATAAAGAATAAATAACAATATGAAGGGAGCTAAAAACAGTAATAAAAATATAGAAAATCTCCAATACAATTGCTCATAAAATGCCATCCCTGTTATGAGAGGAATAGCTATTCTTAATAATGGAAATTTAGAATTTCCAAAATAATCCCATATATCGAACTCTTTAGGCATTTCAATAAGTATTTATGAAGAGTGAATCTGGTCATTGAGCAATATGGATATATTTTACCAATAAATATAAAAATAAATAAATATTTATTAATAAGCAAGTAAATGATATGCTTTGTTTTAAATTTATTAATTTTGGTATCTATTTTACTAGAGGCTTTTTGAGAAGTGTATTTTTATATAAAAAAAGTTAAATGATTTATAATTTTCAAATAAAGGACTTATAGTTACGAGATTCATTAATTATGAACAAAAAGCAATAATCTATCTTTAGTACTTATAAATGCATATTATAATTCACTTTGAAGTATTTTTATTTTCTATTTCTAGTAAATTTTTTATTCTGTTTATTTCTTCTTCTTTCCTCTCTTTCTCTCTCACCTATTTCTGGAAAAAGCTTATTTTGTTCTTCTAGGTGTTCCACCCAATGCTCAATGCTCGAAGCATTTCCGATATGATAATCACCTACCTTAGTTCTTCTCAAGCCTGATAAATATGCACCGGTATTTAATTTTTGTCCTAAATCATGTGCGAAAGAACGAATATAAGTTCCGGTACTACAGTGTATTCTTAAATTTATTTGCCCTTTTTCCAAATCAATTTGAATTGGCTCTAAGGCATAAAAGTCTACAATTCTAGGATTCATTTTTACTTCTTTTCCTGCTCTTGCTAATTTATAGGCGCGAACTCCATCTTTTTTAATAGCTGAATGTGCTGGTGGGATTTGTTCTTGTTGGCCTAAAAATCCTTTTATGGTAGTAATAATTTCTTTTTTATTAAGGAAAGCCCATTCTTTGTGATTTTCTGGTTCTGTTTCTAAATCATAGGATGCAGTAGTTGCGCCCAATTGAATCTCGGCTATATATTCCTTGTCTTCTCTTTGTAAATATTGTATTTGTTTGGTCATCTTTCCTGTGCAACAAATAAGTAATCCTGTTGCTAAGGGGTCTAGAGTGCCACAATGGCCTATTTTTGTTTGAATTTGATATTTTAATTTATTTACTGCATCGAAGGATGTCCAATTTAAAGGCTTGTCAATCAATATAATTTGTCCTTCAACAATTTGTGCTAGGCTAGGAAGTGAATTTTTCATAAATGCAAAGATATTTATTGCAATCCAATTAAAAAAGCCCTGCCTTTTAGCAGAGCTTTTTTAATTCAATATAATTTAATTTCATTGAGTTTTTTAGCTTAAAACTTTGGACAAGCAAAGTTATATTTTCTGTTCATTACTTTATTAATAAATCCATTATACACTAAAGAAACTTCATATGCACCTTGATGACTTACTGATGTAGCTAAATTTGAAGTTGTTACATCAAAGGAAAATCCTATACTCATATTTGTCCATTCTAAACCAATATATGGAGCAAATGCATCTTTAAATCTATAAAAACCACCTAAATATAAAGCTGTGTTAGCTACATCGCTTCTATGTCCAGGATTTAAAACAAAACCTACAGCACCTCCTACTAAATATTCCCAAGCGGAACCTTGTTGTACATACATAGTACTAACATAGGTAGTGATATTTTCATTAACATCAAAAGATCCTCCTAGAAAACCAGCATAACGATAATTAATTCTTAGATCTATACCTTCTGCTGCTGTAGAGTTAAGAAATGTTTCTTCAGGTCTTGTTAAATGGTACATGGAAACACCACCATAGATAGTAGCATTTTCAGTTAATCTACCCGTATATAATAATCCTACATTAAAATCTGGATAGGTAATATCGTTGTTACTAAAATCTTCAGCTGTAACTTCTCTCATGTAATTAGGCATTGTAGGATCGAATTGATCTTCAAATACTAATTTTGAAAAATCTATAGTTTTTTGAACTAAAGCACCTTGGACACCAAGAGAAAGTGTATGTTCTTTATCCATTCCAAAAGATTTATGGTAAGCCAAGGAAATACCTAAAGTGGTATTTTGTAATCCACCGGTTCCAGCTCTATCAAACAAGCCTAAAACTCCTATACCTAAAGCATCACCTTCAGGTAATTTATTCTTTAACAAAGGCATGTCGTAGGCAATTGTACCTGTTATGTAAGGATTATTTGTTATTTGGTACCATTGAGTTCTGAAGTTTGCAGATGCTCTCCAGTCGCTGTCAATTAAACCTGTTTGAGCAGGATTCAAAGTCAGTGGTGATTTGAAATACTGCGTGAAATGGATGTCTTGAGCCTGAGCTCCAAAACCTAATCCAACTAATGTTAATATACCGAGTAAAACTTTCTTCATTGGAATCTATTTTTTCTAAATATGTTATCAAAAACGTGATTATATGCACAATATAGGTTTTAGATTGTATTAAAGCAATAAATCACAATAATTTTTTTTTTTTTTAGTATCTGAATTTTTCACCGTAAGCTAAATCGCCTGCATCGCCCAATCCTGGAACTATATAACCCTTTGCTGTTAACTCATCATCTATATCACCGGTCCATATATGCACCTCCGGAAATTTTCTACTTATTTTTTCCAGACCTTCGTTGCATGCTATGGCGGTAATTACATGAATATTGTTAAAGTTTGCTTCGTTTTTTAAACTTTCTATTGCTAAAAGCATCGAAGAGCCAGTAGCAATCATTGGATCTGTAAGAATTAAATCTTTTCCATCCATTTCAGGAATTGTTAAATAATGTTGTGCTATAGTAAAACTGCCATCTTTATGATATTTTCTAAATCCAGCAATAAATGCAGCATCTGCATGGTCGAAAAAATTTAAAACACCTTGATGTAAAGGGATTCCAGCTCTTAAGATTGTTGCTACAATAGGTTGTTTTTTTAATGTATAACAAGGATGAACCCCCATTGGAGTTTCTGTGTCTACCTTTGCATAGTCTAAGGTTTTACTAATTTCATAAGCAGCGACTTCTCCAATGCGTTCTAGATTCTTACGAAATCGTAAACGATCATTTTGGATGGAAATACTTCTTAATTCATGCATCCATTGCGATACTAAAGAATTGTTTTTACTTAAATTGTGAATCATTCAAATGAGTTTGGGTTAAATTTAGTTATAAATTTACTTATAATTAAATTTCTTTGGAAAATGAATATTATTTATTTTTGTATAACTATTAATATAGTCAGGATATGATGAAAAAAGGTTGGTTGGTTTTGTTTATAAATTGCATTTTGGTAATTACTTTTTGTTTTTCAAAAAGTGGGAATGCTCAATTAGTTAATGAACAAGTGCAACCGCTAAGTTATGATACTATTTTAGTTTCTATGACGGTTGTTGATGGAGATACTATGCCTATTCGTTATTTGAATATGGTAAATGTAAGAGAGTATTTAGATCCACAAAGAGAAGCAGAATTAAGACAATTGCGTTATAATGTAATGAAGGTGTATCCTTATGCTTTAATGGCAGCTGATGTTTTGCAAAGAGTGGATGATAGGTTATCAGTAATGTCAAAAAAAAGAGACAAGAAACAATACATTAAAGAGACGCAAAAAGCTTTGAGTGATCAATTTAAAGATGAACTGAAAAGTTTAACTATGACTCAAGGAAAAATTTTAGTAAAATTAATCAATAGAGAGACAGGTAGGGATACTTATGATGTCATTAAGCAATTAAAAGGTGGGTTAAATGCTCGAATGTATCAAACTACAGCTTTCTTTTTTTCGAATAATTTAAAGGCTGCTTATGATCCTTTTGGAGAGGATGAAGATATTGAAATGATTTTGGAAGATATAGAGCCTTATTTTAAAAAACAAAGAAGAAAAATAGAATTACCAAAAAAATAATATGCACAAAGTAGATATTTTAGCAATAGGAGTACATCCAGATGATGTTGAATTAGGATGCGCAGGAACCATAATCAAACATATTAAAAAAGGATGGAAAGTTGCAGTTTTGGATTTGACTGAGGGAGAGTTAGGGACGAGAGGAACTGTGGCGATTAGGTATAATGAAGCCAAAGAAGCAGCTAAAAGAATGGGAATATCTTATAGAAGAAACATGCAAATAGCAGACGGATTCTATGAAAATAATAAAGAAAATCAATTAAAACTAATTAGTGAAATAAGAAGAGCACGTCCACGATGGATTATTGGGAATGCTCCTATAGATAGGCATCCTGATCATGGAAGGGCATATGAATTAATTAGAGATGCATGTTTTTTAAGTGGCTTACGACAAATTATTACCTATGAGGATAATGGAAAAGTACAAGAAGCATGGCGACCAGAAAAAGTATTATCTTATATTCAAGATGAATATATTGAACCAGATCTTTATATAAATATATCAGAAGAAATGGATGCTAAAAATCATGCTATTGCAGCTTTTGAATCTCAGTTTTTTTCAGATGCATCCAAAGATCCAGATACTTACATAACGAATCCTTTATTTTTAAAAAAGCTAAAAGCACGTGCTTTATTATTTGGACAAAGAATTGGTGTTGAATATGCAGAAGGTTTTTTAGTTGATAGAAAAATCGGAATTGATAGTTTAGATCAATTATTGTAAATTAATATTTAAGACAAGCTT
>DATGSF010000190.1:0-14478 GCA_035302865.1 Chitinophagaceae bacterium | reverse complement strand
AAATAATATGTGAGCGATGTTTATAAGCATTTACTTTCATATTAATTTGCGGAAAAACTTCTATGGTTTCTGTGGCCTTATTCTGGAAAAGACTTTTTAATTCTGCATTTAAAATAAGTTCAACTTCTAGTGGATCGGGTTTAAGATTAACTGGTTTATTTTTTCCAAAAGCTAAAAATGGATGGATTTTAAAATTACTGACAGGAATATACACTGGAGAAAGTTCTCGAATTATTTTGGTTTCTATCTCTAGAATATGAATTTCCTCCCATGCTTCCCTTAAAGCTGTTTCTTTTAAATCAGAATCTGTTTTTTCTTTCTTTCCTCCTGGAAAAGCTATTTGACCGCTATGCGAAGAGCCGGGTAATAATGTTCTTTTAATAAAAATTACTTCTGTTTGATTCAAGGAGTTAGGGTAGAGGTGAATAAGAACAGCACTATCTCTCGCGTTATTTACATGAGGATTATATGCCGGGTCTCTGTGCAACATCATTTTTTGCTGTGCGTCCAAACCCGGCAGTTTTTTATCTTTATTTTCTATTAATTTTGATATAAGCTCCTCATGCATAAACTAAGAGATTCTTTTAAAATCCAAAATCATTTAAGAATTTTAAGCGAATAAGTTGAAATTGCTCGTACTCAATATCGTAATCACTGAATTCTGCGCAAATTTCTTCTAGGTTATCTTCTTCTACTTCTCTAAAATAATCTAAAATTTCCTCTAAATCATCTTCATCAATATCTTCCAAGAGGTAATTTACATTTAATTTAGTACCACCATAAACAATTTCTTCCATTGCTTCAATCAATTCTTCTATACTAAGATTTTTGGCAGAAGCAATATTTTCAAGAGGAATTTGTCGGTCAATATTTTGAATTATAAATACTTTGATACCACTTTTACTCGCAACATTTTTCATGACAAAATCATCTGGTTTGATGATATCATGTTCTTCTACATAAGTTGCAATATGATTAATAAATGGCCTTCCAAATTTTAAAGCTTTTCCTTGATTTACCCCATAAATTCTTTGTAACTCTTCCATATTCGTAGGATATAGGGAGCACATATCTTCTAGAGACTGTTCAAAAAATACAGTATAAGGAGGAATGTCATGTTTTCTTGCTACCTTTTCTCTTATTTTCATTAGGTCTTCAAACAAAACCGGATCCAAGTGTTCTGTTTCATTTGTAACTTCGTTTTCCAAATCGCTTTCATCCATATCTCTATATTCATGATTTAGAGGAACTTTAATTGCAAATGGATTTTTTAAAAACTTCTCTCCCTCTTTAGTGATTTTTATCAAGCCATACTCTTCAATATCTTTGCGGATAAAGCCTTCAAGCATCATTTGGCGAATAAGTGATTGCCAAAAAGGAGCATCCATTTCCATTATTTGTCCTGATGCAAAAGTTTTACATTGATCATGCTTATAGGTAATAATTTGAGGGGTTTTAACTCCTAGAACAAAATCTACTAAATAATTTATTCCTACTTTTTCATGTAATTCCTTTACTGCATCCAAGATGATTTTCACACTATCTTTTACATCTAAAGGCTCCTTAGGATTAATACAATTATCGCAATAGCCACAATTTTCTATATTTGATTTTTCACCAAAATAATGCAATAACAATCTTCTCCTACAAGCTCCCGATTCAGTATATGCCAACATTTCATCAATAAGTTGGGCTCCCATTTCTCTCTCACTTAAAGGTTTGTCGCGCATTAAATGTTCAAGTTTTTCTACATCTTTGTAAGAATAATATAGAATACAAGAACTTTTTAAACCATCTCTTCCAGCTCGTCCTGTTTCTTGATAATAATTCTCAATAGATTTTGGAACATCATAATGTAGTACAAAGCGTACGTCTGGCTTATCAATTCCCATTCCAAAGGCTATCGTTGCAACAATTACATCCACTTCATCTTTTAAAAACTGATCCTGTCTTTTTGCACGTAATCCACTTTCTAAACCAGCGTGATATGCAACCGCCTTAATACCATTTGCCATTAACATAGCAGCTAATTCCTCTGTTGTTCTTCTATTTAAAGCATAAATAACACCACTTTTACCTTTGTTTTTAGAGATAAAGCGAACCATATGTCGCAAAGTTTGATTTTTATTTATTTTTGGTACTATTTCGTAATATAGATTGGGACGATTAAAAGAAGCAATAAAAGTATTAGTGTTTTCTAATTCCAAATTTTTTACAATATCGTCTTGTACTTTAGGAGTAGCTGTTGCAGTAAGTGCTATTATAGGTATATCTTTACCTATTTCTTTCATCATTTCGCGCAGCTTTCTATATTCAGGTCGAAAATCATGTCCCCACTCTGAAATACAATGCGCTTCATCGACTGCAAAAAATGAAATATTTAATCCAGAAAGAAATTCTATATTTTCCTCCTTAGTTAAAGTTTCCGGTGCTACATACAATAAACGAGTTATTCCATTTTCTAAATCACCTTTTACTTGCCTTTGCTGTGCTTTTGTCAAGCTGGAATTTAAGAAATGTGCGACTTGTTCTTTTTCGCTAAAACTTCTTACTAAATCTACTTGATTTTTCATTAAAGCGATTAAAGGGGAAATAACTACTGTTACTCCTTCTGAGATTAAAGCAGGAAGTTGGTAGCATAAAGATTTCCCTCCTCCTGTGGGCATGATAACGAAAGTGTCATTTTTGTTTAGTATGCTTTCTATTATTTCTTTTTGTTCTCCTTTGAATTGATCAAAACCAAAATGCTCTTTTAAAGCATTGTTTAAATGTAAGTTTTCCGAAACCATCTTCTTATCTGTTGTCCTCATCTGTTGAGAAATATTTTATAAAAATTAATGTATCAATAAGGCTTTGCGAATTTACGAAAAAATCTGCAATTAATGTATTAAAAACCTAGCTTGAACCAAGTCTTCTGCTAAATAGATGTTATTGCATCTTAAATCTAATTCGATTTCTATTTGTTTTTAAATTTACTACTTTTTTCATGTAAAAAGAAATATTAATTTAATCTTTCAAGAATTTACTAAGCTAAAAATAGCTAAAAGCAGATATTTAAGGAAAGAAATATAGTAAAGCTATAAAACAATTAATTGAGGTTTAATCCTATAGAAAAACCTATCCATGGCTTTTTGTTATATATCCATATATCTTTATTTTGATCTAATAGAAAATCAAATCCTAGCACTAAACCAAAACTAAATTGATTCCAACCAACGATGCCATTAATGCCATTCATCCATGCTACTCCCTCATATTCCTTTTCTTGTAAAAACTGAGTAGTTGTTTCATTAATATCAACATGGCTAAATCCAGATAAAATGCCTAAAGAAAAACCAAGGTTGGATACACTTCTTTTTTGTGTGCCAAATAAATCCGCTTCATATTTAATACTATGAAAATCTTTTCTAAATCCTATAAATATAGCAGCACTTAAAGCAGTATTTAATTGTGCTGGAAGATATTCATTCGCAAATCTATATTTTATAGGTATGGAAATTAAATCAATATCAAAAGAGTTTCTTCGAAATGAATAATCAGTTGCTATCTCTGTTGCTTCTATATTATTTTCAATTATTTGGTTTAATTCTAGTTTATTTTCTTTTATTTCAAAAAGATAAATTTTTTCCTCTTCTTCGTGTATATAAACCTTTTCTGATTCGGAATTTTTATAATAACCAGATTCTAATTCATTTTTGTTACCAAATTTAATTGCAGAACAAGAGTTCAAGAAAAATAAAGCAATAATAGCAGGAAAAAGAGGGTATAATTTCGTCATAATTCTAATTAATGTGGTTAAAATTAATGAAAAACAATATATTAATTTGAGAAATTTTAAAAAATAAAAAAAGACCTATTATGCGTCAGTCATTCTGAAGGCGTAATAAGTCTTTAAAATTAGAATTAAATACAATTTTATCTTGGCAATTTATCTCGAAAAAATCCAAATACCCAAGTACCTGCGATAGCACTTAAGATTGTGATTAAAATTACAGTTGCTCCCGTTCCTACTTGTGCAAATAAAGGACCTGGACATGCTCCTGTGAGTGCCCAGCCAAAACCAAATAATAAACCTCCATATATTTGTCCTTTATTAAATGATTTTGGTGATAAAACTATAGGTTCTCCATCAATAGTTTTTATATTGAATTTTTTTATCAAAAATATGGAAAGCATACCAACTGCTATTGCACTTCCAATAATCCCATACATGTGAAAGGATTGAAATCTAAACATTTCTTGTATTCTAAACCAGCTTATCACTTCCGCTTTTACAAATACGATTCCAAACAAAATACCTACTATAAGGTAACGGATATTATGATACCATTTTTGTTCTATTTGACTTTCATTTACACAAATCGCATCTTCTTTGCGTATATCTTTATTTTGCATTATAATTTTAAATTTTAAATATGTTAATAGTTCTCTTTTTTTTATAGTGCTAATACAAAAGGTAAAATAAAATTAGCCATAATTAATCCACCTATCATAAAGAAAATAGTAGCAACTAATGAGGGCCATTGTAAATTTGAAATCCCCATAATGGCATGTCCGCTTGTGCAACCACCAGCATAGCGAGTGCCGAATCCTACTAGAAATCCACCTAAAACCATTATAATAAAACCTCTTAGAGTAAATAAATTAGACCAGGTAAGTAAATCTAATGGAACTAAATGATTATAATCTGTAATTCCATATCCTGCCAATTCTTGTTCCAAATTTGGATTTATTTGAATAGGGTTAGGATCCCATAACCATTGCATAGCTATAATGCCTCCAATAAATATTCCCAATACAAAAATTAAATTCCAGATTTCTTTTTTCCAATTGTATTTAAAAAAGGGAATATTTGCTGGAAAACAAGCAGCACAAGCATGCCTAAGAGAGGAACTTATCCCAAAAGATTTATTTCCAAGTAGCAATAATGCGGGGACTGTCAAGCCCACCAAAGGACCTGCAATATACCAAGGCCAGGGTTGTTTAATAAATTCTAACATGATTATTTCTTATTTAGATAAGCAAAATTGCAACTTCTTTTCATTAATTTTCGTTACTTTAGTCACAGAGAAGGAAATCCCTATTTATTTTATATAAAAAAGAAGGCAATGACTACAAAGAAAACTATTTTAATAGCAATTGATTTTTATAAAAATTCTATAGATGCTTTTAAATATGGAATTGCATACGCCATGGAGAACAAAGTGGATGAAGTAATATTATTGCATAGTGTGGAGTATGAGGAGAATAAGAAAAATGCTTTACAAAAAATGGAAGATCTTACTAGTTCCTACAAAGAATTAATTTCATTTCAATTTACAATAAGTGACTATAATTTAAGTTTGACTGTTAACAATATAGAGAAAGAGCAAAGATTAGCTTTTATATTTATGGGAATTACAGGTAAAAATAAAATAGGGCAAAATTTAATAGGAAGTGAAGTGTTTAATTTAATGCAATGTGTTTCTACACCTATATGGATAATTCCTGAAAATACTGTTTATCAAAAAATAGAACAGGCAGCTTTGGCTTTGCCATTTGTTCCTGAATTAATAGAGATTACACCCTATGAAGAAATTAAAGCCCTCATTAAAGAACATCAAGCAAAATTAACTATTATTAATGTAGGTAATAGAAGGGATGAAAAAGAACAAGTATATCAAGGTTTACGCGAAATGTTTGCAATGTTTGATGATATTGAACCAGCTTATCATTTTCCATCTGGAAATCAGGTAGCGGATTTAATTTTGGATTATATTAATAAAAATTCATTTCAAGTTTTGATTAATTTGGTGGGAACTTATGGAGTATTGGAACGATTGTTTTCTCCAAGTGTAACAAAAAAAATAGCTTATAATTCACCTATTCCTTTAATTATTTATCCAAGAAAGGAAAAATAATACCTTATTGAAAATGTATTAAATGTTTAATCAATTACATTATAGTAGTAAGTTTAACTTTTTGTTGTATTTATTTTAACTAATTAAGTTTGTTTGTTTGTTTGTTTGTTTGTTTATTTGTGATATTAGTTTGAAAATTAAAAATTATATCATGAAAAAAATTAAGTTTTTATTTACTGTTTTTATTGCTATTGTAATTTCTTCTAGTCTTAATTATTCTTTTGCGAGTTATGAAAAGACAGGTATTTTTTCTCCAATTGGTGTAACGAGTGATGGGGATTTGATTTTTCAATGTAGATCGTCTTATGGAATTTGTTTTAAACACGATGGGCCTTCTAATTCGCCAAAGCCTGGAGATAAAATAACTATTTTTGGTCAATTCGGAGAATATGATATGATTTTAATATCAGTTGAGTCTTCGGAGAATGAAGATGAAGGGTTTACCGGTGAATTTGTAAATCCAGATGATATGGAAAATATATTTGAAGAAATAGAGTAGACTTTTTTTTAAAATAGCAATCGAGTTTATTAGTAGTACTTGCTTGCTATTTTAATATTGCTTTTATGAAATCATTTATTTTATTGGTCTTGCTTAGTTTTTTTAACATTGTAACTTTATATAGTTCTGATTATAAGGTTATTGTAACTGTTAATATGGATGAATGCAGTTCATGCTACAATTCGATTAGGTTCCTTAAAGATTTAGATTCAGAATTTGAATTAGAATATGTTTTTTTAACTGAAATGCAATACGATTCTTCTATAATTCAAGAAGTTTTGAATTTTCCTGAAAAAGGAACGTTTATTTGGTCAGACAGTTTATATAAAAGCTACTTATTTGAAAATAATGTATCTTCTGTCATATTTAAAAGCAAACATGGTAATCAACAATTAACCTATTCTTTAAAGGATGATTTGGACAATTATTTAGTTTCTTATTTTAATGCATTATTAAAAGAAGAAGAGGTGTTTGAATTGCCGTCCAATAGCTTTAATCCATCTTCTGAAGAATTGCAATTATATAATAATGATTTTTATGTACTGAATACCTTGCAAAATAATTTGATAAGAATAGACCGATATTATGCTATTAAAGATACTGTTGTTAGGATGGATAGTACTATGATGAAAGAAGCATATTCTTCTTATTTTGGAGTAGAAGATTTTGATTCAGCATTTTCTACATCTATAAAAATAATAAAAGATTTGGAGTTAAGAAATTATTTTTCTTTAATTAATTATAGAATTACGGATGATACAATTTATGTATTGTCAGAATATTTAGATTTTCAAATTAATTTTGATAAAGCAGATACTTTAGGGATTGGGTTTAATGTTTTACATAAATTTGATTTTAATGGAAAGCTTCTTGAAACAATAAAATTACAAAATTTTGATCAGGCTCTTATAGATAAAACAATTAAAGATATAAACACTAATCCTGAATCTAAAAATGTCTTTTTTGCGCCTGATCCTATTGGGTTTGGAATTAATAGTAATAATGATTATTTACTATCTTTATATGGATTTATTGGGAAAAAATCGAAATATCCATTTTATTTTGTCGGCATTTTTGAAGAGGATAAAAAATCTAATACTTTAAAATTTAAAAAGTTTTTCCCTTATAGTTTAGGAAAAAGATTCTCTAAGGTTGGGTATTCTTTTTCTAACATACGATTTTCCTGGGATGGGGAGTTGTTTATGAATGGTTTAGATGATATTGTTTTTCACACTAATGAGCCAGAAAACTATACTGACTTAAGTATTTTTTCTAAAGATGAAATTCTAGAAAATATCCAAAACGTTAAAAACTATATTTTCCATATAAATAAAAACAAAACATATTATTATTTGTATTTTTTAAATGACGGTCAATTATCATATGCTAGAATAAATATTGAAAATATGAATAGCGAAATTAAAAACATATCTTTTATAAAAGAAGAAAAAATTTCAAGTAAAAATGCATTACCTGATAATATTGATTTGAATTATATGATAGTGCCAATTTCCAATAATAAATATAAAAGAATAAAAATATTTTAATTATGAAAAAAATACCTTTACTACTTGCTTTAATATTTATATTTTACGGAACATTTTCTTTTTCACAAGATAGAGTTTGTGACTTGGAATTAACTATTACTACCAATCAACCAAACAATACTGCTGCTTATGGAGATACGCTAAATATCATGTTGAATATTAAAAATAATGGACCAGATACCCTACGCGCTACCGACACTATTGATGTGTTGAATATGGACTTGTTATTTATATCCTCTTTTGAAGGTGAGGCCTTAGCGCCAGGCGATTCTATTTCATATAATGACATAAAAGCTTGGGCTGATGTCAATCAAACAATAAATGACTCTGTTGCATATTGCTATAATATTTTACCGTCAACTACATATGAAAATCCTTTAAACGATAAAGATACTGCATGTGTAACTTTCATTTTATTAGGCAATGACGATGTGGTTAATATTGATGAAATGCAAAATAAGGAATGGACTTTGTTTCCTAACCCTGCATCGGATAAAATTAATTTAATTATAGAAGACTTAGATCAATCTATACAAGCAAACATATATGATATGCACGGAAGGTTAGTGCAATCCCATCCTGTAAATAAGGAAAAAACCACAATTGATATTTCTACTTTGACAAAAGGTGTCTACATATTTAAAACGGTAATTAAAGACCGTGTTATGACTCAAAAAATTCTAATAGAATAAGCTTTGGCTGTGGAATATTCAAGTTATTAGTAGGCATTAGTACGGAAAAATAATATTTAATTTCGTATTAATGCCTTTTTAAATGTTTTTTATTGTTTATTCTTTGGATATATTTTTAGAGCTTTTTCGTTACAAGCTCTTTGTAGTACCAAAGTACAGCGATAGGGCTTGACGCCTAAAGACTATTTAAAATTAATCTCATGAATAATGTAAGTTAAGGTAGTTTACTAAATATCTGTTGTAATTCATCTAGGGAAAATACATATACCTCTCTTGGCTTACTACCCACTTGTGGTCCAACAATTCCAGCAGCTTCTAATTGGTCCATAATTCTCCCGGCACGGTTATAACCAATATTATTATGTCTTTGTAACATTGATGTGGAGCCACTTTCTGTTTCCACTACTAAGCGAGCACATTGTTCAAATAGAGGATCCCTTTTACTTAAATCCACCGTGGAACGCTCTCCTTCCTCCTGTTGATCAGGCTCTGGAAGTTCAAAAGCAGTAGGATATCCTTGTTGCTCACCAATAAACTCTACTACACGTTCCACTTCAGGAGTATCTACAAATGCACATTGTAAGCGGATAGGTTCATTTCCGTGTGTATAAAGCATATCACCCTTACCAATTAACTGTTCTGCACCGCCAGCATCTAAAATGGTACGACTGTCTACTTTAGCAGAAACTTTAAATGCAATTCGTGCTGGGAAGTTTGCTTTAATAATACCTGTAATTACATTTACCGAAGGTCTTTGAGTGGCAATAATCAAATGAATTCCAACTGCTCTAGCTAATTGTGCTAAACGAGCGATTGGCATTTCAATTTCCTTACCAGCAACCATGATTAAATCTGCAAATTCATCAATTACCAATACTATATATGGTAAATATTTATGCCCATCTAAAGGATTTAATTGCCTTTTGATAAATTTTTCATTATATTCTTTAATGTTTCTTGCACGTGCTTCTTTAAGCAATTCATAGCGATTATCCATTTCAACACCTAAAGCATTTAAAGTGGATACCACCTTCGTAACATCTGTAATAATAGGCTCTTCTTCGTCAGGTAGCTTTGCTAAATAATGTTTTTCAATTAAACGATAAATAGATAATTCTACTTTTTTAGGATCCACCATGACAAATTTTAGCTGTGATGGATGTTTTTTATACAATAAAGAAACTAAAATAGCATTAATTCCCACCGACTTACCTTGTCCTGTTGCACCAGCCATTAATAAGTGGGGCATAGTTGCCAAATCCACTATGAAGTTTTCATTATCTATTTTCTTTCCTAAAGCTATAGGAAGTGTCATTTTATTATTGATAAACTTTTCAGAAGCTAATATGCTTCGCATTCCAACCAATTGTTTCTTAGAGTTAGGAACTTCAATTCCAATAGTTCCTCTTCCTGGAATTGGAGCTATAATACGAATGCCTAAAGCTGCTAAAGATAAAGCTATATCATCTTCTAAGTTTTTAATTTTTGAAATTCTAACCCCCTCTTTAGGGACAATTTCATATAAAGTAACAGTGGGACCTACTGTAGCTTTTATTTTATTGATTTCAATAGAAAAGCTCTTTAAGGTACGTATAATTTGGTCTTTATTATTTTCTAATTCTTCTTTATTGAAATACACTTCTTGTCCTTCCTCATAATCAATTAGAAGATCTAAAGTAGGAAACTTATAATTACTTAATTCTAAAGAAGGATCATAGGGCTCTCCACTTTCAATAGAAATATGCGCACCATGGTTAATTTGCGCTTTTTCCTCTGTTTTTGCCGTAGTAATTTCAAAATCAGTATCCTCTTCTTTTTCTTCTTTTAATCTGTTTGTTAACTCTTTTTCTCCCTCAGCAATCTTATTTTCTTTTTCTTCTTTTGGTAACTCTAAAACAATGTTTTTAGCTGCTTTTTCTTCCTCCTCTTTATTTTTATAAACATCGTTAACTGTTATAGCTTCTTTATTAATGGAGTTTGAAGCAATGTCGTGGCTTTTTTCTTGAGTTTCTTCAATTTTTAATTCTTTTTTACCTTTCTCCTGCTGCGCTTCTTCGGGGTTTTTATAACCTTTGAATTTCTTTTCCTCACTCTTGCTATCATCGGTATTGATTATTTTTTTAGAATTTTTAAATAATAAAGATGGGCTAGTAAATACAAAACGTAAAAATACAAAACCTATAGTGCTAAATAATAAAATATTTCCAATGGGTCCTGCAAAACCTCCAATCCATTGTGTAAGATTATTTCCATAAGTACCACCCAAATGAATTTCCAAATCAGGAAAAAATAAACTTAATACTGGAGAAATAAATAGTACAGAAAAGAAAATCCACTTTCTCCATTTTTTTAAAGCTAAATAGGTACTGGGATTTAAAATTTTGAGACCTAAAACAATTAAAGATGCTGCAAAAACAAAGGAAGCTATTCCAATGCCATTATAAAATAAGAAATGACTACTTAATGCTCCTAATCTTCCTGCCCAATTTGCCACGATATAATCTTTGACAAATAAAATTTCCCATGCAGATTCTTTAGTTAAAATATACGATTGATCAAGCTTCCAAGTAAATAAATAACTAGTTAAACTAGCGATTAAATATGCACCTAAAAGCATGAGGAAGACTCCTAAGGCTTTTTGTATGGTTTGTTTATTATGTTTTTTTTGTTCTGTTTTATTTTGTGTTTTTTGACTTTTTGCCATCGTTTGATTATGATAAAGAGTTTTTTTAGAAAATTGAAAAGATACAAAAGTAATTTATTAAATCATTATCTAGCATATAAAAAGTAAGAAGTGTGTATAAATTTCCTAAATTTGTATCAATTGAAATTTATGCAATCTACTAAAAATAATAAAAATAAAAAAAAGGATAGCATTTTATTAAAAAGGCTATTGAGTTTTACAAGGCCTTATAAAGGTCGATTAATTTTAAGTGTAATCTCCACCATAATTTTGGCGTTAATGGCACCGTTACGCCCTTACCTTATTCAATTATCCGTGGATAAATATATTGCAAATGAATTAGTTAAAGGATTGATTTATATTACTTTAATTCAAATTGGGATACTTTTATTAGAAACAGTATTTAGATTTGTATTTATGTATATCACGAATTGGTTGGGACAAAATGTAGTGGACGATATAAGAAAAGCAGTATTTAAAAAAGTGATTCATCAGGATTTGAAATATTATGATCATAATGCAATTGGTACTTTGACAACAAGAACAATTAATGATATAGAAGCCATAAATAATGTATTTTCCGAAGGGCTTATTTCTATAGTTGCTGATGTATTAACCATATTGGCAATATTAGCAGTTATGTTTTATACCAATTGGAAATTAGCTTTAGTATGTATAGCAATATTACCTGTTTTATTTTTTGCAACTTATATTTTTAAAGAAAATGTAAAGAAGTCCTTTCAAATGGTGCGTACTGCTGTTGCAAAGCTGAATGCATTTGTGCAAGAACATATTTCTGGAATGTATATTATTCAAACTTTAGCTGCGGAGGAGAAAGAATTAGAAAAATTTACTGTTATTAATAAAGATCATAGAAAAGCACATATAAAATCCATTTTTGCTTATTCAGTTTTCTTTCCTGTTGTAGAGATTATTATGTCTATAGCTTTAGGTATCTTAGTCTGGTATGGAGCGGCGCGTATGTTGGATGGAGAAATATCCCAAGGGGTAATTATTGCTTTTATTCTTTATTTAAATATGCTTTTTAGACCTATGCGTATGTTAGCAGATAAATTTAATACCTTACAAATGGGAATAGTGGCTGCAGATCGTGTATTTACTGTTTTGGATTCTGAATCATATTTAAAAAATAATGGAAAATTAGAGCCTGAAAAAATTGAGGGTAGTGTAACATTTAAAAATGTGTATTTTTCCTATAATCCTGGTAAACCTGTATTAAAAAATATAAATTTTAATTTAAAACCTAGTGAAGCTTTAGCTTTGGTTGGGCCAACAGGGGCTGGGAAATCATCTATAATAAATATACTTACACGATTATATGAAATTGATTCTGGAAGTATTTCTATAGATGCTGTAAATATTAAAGACTATGATATTTATGCCCTAAGAAGTAAGGTTGGAGTTGTATTACAAGATGTGTTTTTATTCTCAGGAAGTATTTATGACAATATTACATTATTTAATAATGAAATGCCTTTGGAAAGGGTTAAGAATATCTGTAAGGAAATAGGAATTCATAAATTTATTATGGAATTGCCAGATGATTATGATTTCAATGTTCGAGAAAGAGGAGGAACCTTATCGCAAGGGCAAAGACAGTTAATTTCATTTGCACGCGTGCTTTTATATAATCCTTCCATCTTAGTTTTAGATGAAGCGACCTCATCAGTAGATACAGAATCAGAAATTTTAATTCAAAAAGCTATTGAAAAATTAATTATAGGAAGAACATCTATTGTTATTGCACATCGCTTATCCACCATTAAAAAAGCAAAAAAGATTTTAGTATTAAGAAAAGGAGAAATTGTGGAAGAAGGTACGCATGCATCTTTATTAAATATTGAAAATGGAGTTTATAGAGGAATGTATTTAACAGCAGAGAAAAAAGAAAGTGAAATACAAAATACTAGTTCTGAAAAACAGTAAATAATTTATGAAAAAAAGAAATTTACCTTTACATATAAAGATTATTATAGGAATGGTTTTAGGGGTTTTAATTGGCTTATTATTTAGTCGATTATCTTGGGGTTCTCAATGGATTCTGTCATGGATAAAGCCTTTTGGAGATATTTTTATTAATCTTTTAAAGCTTTTGGCTATTCCCCTAATTTTTGCATCTTTAGTTTCAGGAATTGCCCAATTAAAGGATATTTCTAAACTATCTAAAATTGGATTTCGCACTATTCTTTGGTTTTTAAGTACCACTGTTTTGGCGGTTAGCATTGGTTTATTAATAGTTAATATTATTAAACCTGGAAAATTTATGTCGGAAGAAACACGCTCTGCTTTAATTTATAATTACAAATCAGAAGCAAATAGTAAAATCGTTGAAGCTCAAAGTCAAGAAAGTTCCGGTCCATTACAATTTTTGCAAGATATAATTCCTGAAAATATTTTTGCTGCTGCTAGTGAAAATACAAACATGTTACAGGTGATTTTCTTTGCCATATTTTTAGGTATTTCGATGATTATGATATCAGAGAAAAAATCGAAACCCGTTCGGGAATTTTTTGTGAGTTTGAATGATATTATATTAGAAATGATAAACTTAGTGATGCGCATTGCACCTTTAGGAGTTTTTGCTCTTTTAGCTGCTTTAGTTGTGGAAGCACCAAGCGGAGATTTATTTATAGCATTATTATCTTATGCTCTAACTGTAGTTTTAGGTTTATTTCTATTGTTAATAATTTATGTATTATTAATCTGGCTTTTTGGAAAAGTACAACCTAGAGAATTTTTTAAAGCAATGATGCCTGCACAATTATTAGCATTTTCCACCAGTTCCAGTGCGGCAACTCTGCCAGTAACCATGGATTGTGTAGAAAAAGGATTAAAAGTAGATAAGGAGATTTCTAGTTTTGTAATTCCTATAGGGGCTACTATTAATATGGATGGAACTAGTTTATATCAAGCTGTTGCTGCAATATTTATAGCACAAGCTTTTGATATGGATTTAAATTTTATGCAACAATTAAGTATTGTTGTAACCGCAGTTTTGGCCTCCATTGGTTCAGCAGCGGTTCCTAGTGCTGGGATTATAATGATTGTAATTATACTTAATCAAGTAGGCATTCCAGAAGCAGGATTAGCTTTAATATTTGCAATTGATAGACCTTTGGATATGCTGCGAACTACA
>DATGSF010000189.1:0-4264 GCA_035302865.1 Chitinophagaceae bacterium | reverse complement strand
TGTGTCAAGACGTCTCCTTTATCTAGCAACTCTAAAACATCTTTAAGGTTAGGTGGTGCAGAGCCTATATGCACCATTAGCGGAATATTGTTATTTTCTTTTTGTATTTTTTTGGCTTCAATTAATGGCTGAACTCCATTGCCATCAACGACGGATTGACTGATTCTTGCTTTAAGTCCAACTATAAAATTTGGAAATTCTTCTAATCTTTCTTTGATTAAATTTCTATTAATGTTATTCAGATCAGAAAGTTCATTTTGAGCAACGATGCCCGTTCTTGAAATATTTAGATAGGAAAAGACATTTGTTTTAGAATGTTGGACAGCTTCATAAAAATCTCTTACATTGTCTGCGCCTGTTGTTCCAGCATCAATAACAGTCGTTACTCCTGTCAAATAACCAATTTTGTCTGGGTCATCTCCATATAATTCCATATCGTCATAGCAATGCGTATGCCCATCAATCCAACCTGCTGAAACGATTGATTCTCCTTTCAAATCAATCGTTTTATCAGCAACAATATCTTCTTGAAATTTTGTAGCTATTTTTTTAATTTTTTTATCTTGAATGAGAACTTCAATCGATTCGTCATTGATTGTCCTTCCATCTTTAATATAAATGGTTGTCATCATTTTCCTCGGCTTTCAATCATACTTAATATTATTCAACATTGTTAGCTTCTTCTTTTTCTTTGGCAAGTTGTTGTTTTTCAAATGCTTTAAAAAATGGATAATAAATCAGCAGAGTAATAACAAAATTTACAACAACCAATACTCCTGCCATTATATTCCAATCTGTACTTATCCAAGCAGCAATAGGTGATAATACTGTGAAGGGGAGCCGTGCCATCATCATAGGCACAATATCAGTCACCGTTAAAATATAAGATAAAGTAGTTGTTATTAGAGGTGCTACAATAAAAGGTATACTTAATATTGGGTTCATAACAATTGGTGCCCCAAAAATAATAGGTTCATTAATGTTAAATAACCCCGGCAGGAAAGATAGTCTTCCCAAACTTTTGAGGTATTTTGATTTAGAAAACATGAATAAAGCTGCTAAAGCAAGAGTTCCACCTGCTCCACCTATCCATACAAACCATTGTAAAAATTGTTCTGTAAAAATATTTGGTAAATCAGAAGCTGCTGCTCCATTTTGAAAGGCTTCCATATTTTCAGCAATAGAAATGTCCCAAAATGGACGAATAATTGGAGCTAAAATTCCCGGTCCATGAATTCCTAAAGCCCAGAAAAATGTAATTAAGAATACTGTTAATAATCCACCAAACAAACTGTTACCAGCCATTAATCCTTGCAAGGGCATCAAAATTGTACTTAAAAATCCGTTAATATCAAAACCAATAATATGACGAATTACCCAAAAAAGAAGTAAAATAAATGTACTTGGTATTAAGGCAATGAATGAATTACTTACTTCTGGCGGTACTCCTTCAGGCATTTTAATTGTAATATTTCTTTCCTTCAAAAAACGAAAAATTTCTACAGAAACAATAGCTGCTACAATTCCACCAAACAGTGAAGCTGAACTAAAAGAAGCAATATTTAAATATCTTCCTGCATCAATAACTCCTGCAACTTCTTCAGTTACTTGAGTAGGTTCTACAGATGCAACAATAAAAGCCATAACAGCTAAAATCCCATTCGATAATTCATCTAAATCATAACTTTTAGCTAAGGAGGAAGCAATACCAAATGTAGCATATAAAGACATGATACCTACTGTAAATCGAAAAGGAATATCTAAAATAGAAAGATAGGGTTCTAACATAATCGCAATTGATTCAATTGGTATATTTAATAGTATTGTAAAAAAAGATCCTACAATAATTAAAGGCATTGTTGCTACGATACCTTTTCTAATTGCCATAAGATGTCTTTGCCCACTAATTTTATTTGCAAATGGCATTATTTTTTCACTTAGTGTTTCAATATATTTATCCATTTATAATTCTCCTTGTATTATATTTATTGTTCGTTGACTCTATAAAACGGAATTTAGTCCATGGTTCGATATAATCTAGTAAAATTATTTCTTCATCAATGATTCTTCCAACTAAATTTTTTCTTGAATCTGTATGTTCCTCAAGGACTATTTGCAACTCGTTTTCATATTTTCCAAAATTACTATTCCCTATAACAACATCTCCTTTTTTAAAAGTTAATTGATTTGTATGTGGTTCATTTTTATCGGTATATTTTTTACGCACTTCTGTTGACCTAACCATTCTAGAAGTTATATCGCCTCGTCTAAAATGTTGGTTATCTAAAATAATTTCTTTTTCAATCGGATTAATTTCCGTATCAAATTCAACGGTAAATTCAATTTGATATCGATTTAGTTTTCCAAGATTCTTTAACTCTTCTTCCGTTGCATAGCCATTTCCTATGATGACATCATCTATATGCCCCGTTGCAAATAGATGTTTAGCTTGTACATCTATAGGAAGGTCTCGATGCATTTCTAACGTGGGTAATCCGTCATTGATATCCCAAGGACCCACTTCTCCAAATTGTGAAGATACAAAGGCAGCTGTTTTTAATCCATATTTTTTAAAACGCTTTGAACATTCTTCAAAGAATTCAAGAGGAAGTCCAGTACCTTCTTGCGGATAAAAGTTATGACATCCATATAAAAAGGGTGTATTTGGTTGATGGGTCATAATATTATCTAAATAAGCAACATTATTAGACATATTTAATTCAATAATTAAATCATATGTATTAAAAGTAATCATTGCTTCTTTTTTTCCATCAAACCCAGCATCTAATCGTAAACCATCAGCACCTATATTTTTAAAAATAGATAAATCATCATAACTTGCTCCTAATAATTCTAAAACATCTGGAGCAATATCGAGTATTACTTCATAATCTAACTTTTTTGCTTCTTTTATAATTTTATTAAAGCGATTAATTGTATTCGATTTTCCATCATCAATTTCTAACATCGACATAAATATTCGGTCAAAACCATAAGTTTTAGCTGATTTAATATATTTTAAATCAGTTTCAAACTGACTATGGTTTGGATATAACGAAATTCCAAGACGTCTATACATAAAACCATCCTTTATTTTTATATGTAAAACCCTTTCACAAAACAATATAACATTATAATGTTATAATCACAAGAATTATTTTATGTTTTCTTCCGATTAAATTAAAAAAGCCACTCTCCACAGTGACTTTTCATAAAAGAAATTAAATTTCATACATAATTTCGTATTCGTTATTTTCTGTATTGTAATAAGAATAGGTTTTTTCTATTAGTCTACCTTCTATATCTAATGATTCTCTAGTTCTTCTAAGAATATAAGGGGTATCTATTTCAACATTATCCTTTATATCTTTTGTTACTTCACAAATTCCAAATGAATCTTTAATGGTTGAAATATGGATGTCATTATTCGCTAGAAAGGAATACAATGAAAATTCTTTTTCCTCTTCTATAGCTTCAAAGATTGAATCATCAGGCAATGAAACATAGTAACAAAACAGAATGGTATCTTTATCATCTATAATATATTTACGTCTAATTCTATAAATATCTTTATAAATGAATTTATTTAAATCAGTATCTTTAATCGTACTAACTTTTTCAATACTTATAATTTTATTCTCTACCTTTCTTCCTTTTTCAGTCAGAAGGGAAGTAAAAGATTGAGCTCGATTCATATAGTTAAACGCTCGGTTACTTAATACAACTGTACCTCTACCACTTTGTTTTTGAACATAACCATCATCTACTAACAATTCTACCGCTTTTCGTACGGTTATTTTACTCACTTTAAATTCATCAACTAATTCATTTTCGGTAGGAAGCATGCTCCCGATTTCATATTGTCCAGAAATTATTCTATTTTTTAAAGTATTTGATACTTCTTGGTATAAAATTTTTTTTGTTCTCATCGAATCGTACTCCATTCAAGTTTTCTTTATTATAAGGAATATTTCTATCTTATTCTAAATCATACTCTTTCTTATTATACTCTATAAAGAACAAACAAAAAATAGATTCTGAATTTTACTCTTTAAATGCCAGATAAAAAGAGCAAGACTTTAAAGTCCTACTCTCTTATTTCAGTCAGTTAAAGGTGTCTAATTTTCAATTTATTTTTCTGCTGCTAGTTCTGCTGCTTCTCTTTCTGTTGCAGCTTCTTGTTCTTCTGCTACTAAATATTCTTTATCTAAACTACGCATAAATGGATAGTAAATAACCACACTCGTCAACAAAGTGACTACTT